>NZ_CP108352.1:5409375-5709895 GCF_036237275.1 Streptomyces sp. NBC_01353
GTGGACGGGGCGGACGCGCTGGCGGTCGCCGTCGTCGAACCGACCTGGACCGACTACCACGTGGCCTACCGCGCCGGTTTCCGGCACCCGCTGGACCGGGGCGCGGCGGGCCGCGCGATCCTCGCGGCCCGGCAGGGCAGCCTGATCGAACCCGGCTACACGCTCACCCACGGCGAGCTGGAGGCGGGCGCGAGCGGCGCGGCGGCTCCGCTGGTCGGGGTCACGGGCATCGAGGGCAGCGTGGGCGTCGTGATGCTCGCGGACGCGGTGCCGGAGCGGGTGGGGCCTCGGGTCGTGGACGCGGCGCGGGAGGTCGCCGACGCGTTGCGCTAGGGCGCGCGGCGGTTACGGGGTTCACGTGCGCCGACCCGGGGGCGACCCGGGCCCATGGGGTGGGCCGACCTGTCAGGGCAGCGTCCCCGTGGGTTGTGCCCACCCCCCAGACTTCGTCCGGGGGGACCCCAGCCCCAGCGGAACAGTTGCCCACAACTGCTAGGTGGCCCCCACCAGCAGTGCGCCCAGCGCCGTCCTGCGGTGCTCCACCGCCCGTCCCGCTCGCTCCGTCGTGATCAGGCCCGCGCCGCGTAGGGCCGACGCATGCGCCGACGCCGTCGCGTTGCTGACGCCCAGGCGGCGTGCCAGGGCCGTCGTCGTGTGGGCGTCGGTGAGTGCACGGAGGAGTTCCAGGCGGGTGCGGCCCAGGACCGTTGCCAGGGACTCGTCCGTGCCAGGGGCCGCATCCGGGGTGAGCGGCAGGCCAGGGCCTGCCGCGTAGGTCACGACCACCGGTCGGTCCGGCAGGTCCTGGACGAGTGGGCGGCCGGTCCAGTGGAAGGTCGGCAGGAGGACGAGACCGCGTCCGGCCGGCCATATCTCCCGCGTGTCCGGCGCCGCCCACTCCCAGACGCCGTCCCGCAGCCGCGTGCCCGGGACCAGAGCCGGCAGGGCCGCGCCGACGCCGTGCTCGGCGACCGTCACGGCGTGGCGGGTGAACTCCGCCCGGTGCAGGTCCTGCACCTGTGGCCACACCGGTGCCACCACCGTCTCGAACGCCGCCCGCTGGGCGCGGCGCAGCACATGCCGGGCGCCCGCCTCGCCCGCGTGGAGCTCGCGGATCCACCGCGGGGACGGACGTCCCGCGTACACCCGCTCCAGTTCCGTCCGCACCAGCTCCGCGGGGGCCGCCTCCACCAGGTCGAGGCCCTCCGTCAGCGTCTCGCCGAGAACGTCCAGGAAGAGCGGGGGATCGCCCGCGGGAACCAGGTCCGCCAGCGGTGCCACGGCGTCCGGCAGCGACCGCAGCACCCGTCGTCGCCAGCGGCCGTGGAGCAGCTCGTCGCCGCCGCCGAACATCATCATGAAGGCCGCGTTCAGCTCCGGCACCGGGGCCGGCCGGGCGGCGAACCGTACCAGGGCGAAGTCCTCCGCCGTGAATCGGATTCGGATCAACGCCGCCGCCTCATTCCGCTCTCCCCGCAAGCCTTTCGATCACAGCCTCAACCTTCGTCCGAAGCCCCCGCCCAGCGCCAGCCTGTCCGCATGACAACTCCCCGTGATGCGCGACCGACCCGACCGACCCGACCGACCGGACCGACCCGACGGACCGTCACCCGAGCGGGCGTCCTCGCCGCCGCCCTCGCCCTCGCCCCGACTGCCGCCCGAGCCGCCGCCTCCACCCCGCTCCGGCTGCCCGCGCCCACCGGCCCGTACGAGGTCGGCGCCACCACCCTCCACCTGGTCGACCCCTCCCGTAACGACCCGTGGACGCCCGCGATCGGGGTACGGGAGGTCATGGTGACCGTCCTCCACCCGGCCCGGACAGTCCGCGGCTGTCCGCGCGCACCCCAGCTGACCGCGGGCGCCTCGAAGGTCTTCGCCGAGCTCGCCCCCGCCATCCACCCGGGGCTTCCCCCGGCCGGTGTCGACTGGGCGGCCACCCTCACGCACTCCCACACCGGCGCACCTGTCCTGCCCGGCCGATGGCCCGTGCTGCTGTACAGCCCCGGTGGCGGCGACGCCCGCACCATGGGCACGTCCCTGGCCGAGGAGCTGGCGAGCCACGGCTGGGCCGTCGTCACCGTCGACCACCCGGGGGACGCGAGTCAGGTGGAGTTCCCCACCGAGCGGCCGGGCCGGGACAAGGTGCGCCCGACCGTCTTCCTCGGCCCGCCCGACGCCGAGCAGTTCCGCACCATGATCGACACCCGTCTCGCCGACGTCCGCTTCGTCCTCGACCGGCTCGAAGCCCTGGAAGGCCCCCTCGGCCGCGCCCTCGACCTGGGGCGGGTCGGGATCTACGGGCACTCGGCCGGTGGCACCACGGCCGCCCAGACGCTGTACGACGACCGGCGGATCGCCGCCGCGGTGAACCTGGAGGGCTACCTGGACCGGACGGACGGCGAGCTCTTCCCGGTGGCCCGGTACGGCGTCGACCGCCCGCTGTTCCTGCTCGGCACCGACGGCTTCCGCGACGCCCGCCTCGACCGCTCCTGGTCCGCGATGCTCGCCCACCCCACGGGCCGGACCCGCCGGCGGCAGCTCGACGACGCGGCCCACGGTGTGTTCACCGATTTCGCCGCCCTTGTGCCGCAGCTGCACGCCGCGGGCCTGGTGACCACCGCGGACCGGGTCCGGCTCGTCGGTGCGATCGATCCCAGGGTGTCCGTGCCGGCGGTGCGCCGGCTGATCCGCTCCTACTTCGCCCGGACCGTCCCGCTCAGGGGCGCCCAGTAGATTGGGTGCGTGCTCTCCAGTCTCACGCGTAACCGTGCCCTCGCGCTCTGCGCCCTGCCCGTCGCCGCGCTCTTCGCGGTCGTCGGCCTGGCGCCGCTGCCGTACGCCATCGCACTGCCCGGCACGACCGCCGACGTGCTCGGCAAGGACAAGGGGCGCGAGGTCATCACCATCAGCGGCAAGCCGGTCCGCCCGACGGAGGGCGAGCTGCTGATGACGACCATCTCGGCCACCGGGCCCAGCGTCGACAACGACTTCGGCGATGTCGTCGACGCCTGGTTCCGTACCGACCGGGCCGTGCTGCCCCGCGACTCCGTCTACCCTCCCGGGAAGTCGGACGCCGAGGTCGAGAAGCACAACCTGGGCGAGATGAAGGAGTCGCAGGACGCCGCCACCATGGCCGCCCTCGGCTACCTCAAGCTCGACCCGAACGACGTCGACGTCACGCTTCACCTCGCCGACATCGGCGGGCCGAGCGCCGGATTCATGTTCTCCCTCGGGATCGTCGACAAGCTCGTCGGCGACGGCTCGGGCGGCGACCTCACCGGGGGCCGGACCATCGCCGGAACGGGAACGATCGAGCCGAACGGCTCGGTCGGTGCCGTCGGCGGGGTCTCCCTGAAGACCCAGGCCGCGGGCCGGGACGGGGCGAGCGTCTTCCTCGTACCGGAGGCGGAGTGCTCCGACGCGCAGGCGGAGCTGCCGAAGGGGATGCGGCTGATCCCGGTCTCCACGCTCAGCGACGCGGTGTCCTCGCTCCGGGCGTTGGAGCAGGGGCAGGAGGCGAAGATTCCGAGCTGCTGACGTCCTTGCCGCCGACGTCCTTCGGGGAGGTGTCCATCCCGCGCCAGGCCGGGAAGGCCATCGGGGCGAGGGTGGCCAGGAAGTAGACCCCGCCGAGCGTGAGCAGCGCCGTCGTCAGGCCGGTCCGTTCGACGAGCTGCCCGGCGACGAGGCCGCCGAGCGGGGTGGCGAGGAGCACCCCGGCCATGGTCACCCCGGACACCCGGCTGCGCAGGTCGTCGGGGACGCGTTCGTACATCACGGTGGCCAGGATCGGATTGAGGAGCCCCGCCCCGAACCCGCCGGCCGCCATCGTGACGAGCAGCGGCAGCGTGGTGTCGGTGAGCGCGGCCACCGCGTACGGCGGGGCCCCGCACAGCAGGAACCCGGCCGTGAAGACCGCCCGGCGTGGGAAGCGGTGGCCGACCGTCCCGTACAGCACCGCGGCGAGCAGTGCGGAGCCGCCGAAGACGGCGACGAGCAGTCCGAGGGCGGCGGAGCCGCCGAGGTGCTCCCGGGCGTGGACGGGCAGCAGGACCGAACTCCAGCCCTGGCTGAGGCCGTTGGTCACCATCACCATGAGGACGATGCCGAGCAGCAGCCGGGAGCGGAGCACGAAGGCGTATCCCTCGCGCAGCTCGGCGCGGTAGCCGGAGAGGGAGAAGGGGGCCGGGTCGGGCTGGGGCGCGGCGGACGGCACGCCCCGCAGGCCGACGAGGACGAGCAGGGCGGAGAGCCCGAAGGTGGCGGCGTCGAGGATCAGCACGGTGTCCGCGCCGATGAGGGCGACGAGGACGCCGGCGAGGGCGGCGCCGGTCATCCGGGCGCCCCGCGAGACGGCGTCGTAGAGGCTGGCGGCGCGGGGGAGCGGGGTCCCGGCGCGGCGCGCCAGGTCGGGGATCAGGACGTGGCGGGCGGTCTCTCCGGGCGCGTGGAAGAGGCCGGTCACGGCCATCAGTGCGCACAGCATCCAGAACTCGAGCACGCCCGCACGATGCAGGAGCGGGATCGCGGCCAGCGCGAGCGCGCAGACGAGGTCGGAGGCCACGCTGATCCGGCGGCGCCCGATCCGGTCGATGACCGGGCCGCCGACGATCGCGGAGACGACGACGGGAACGGCCGCACAGAAGGCGACCAGGCCGGCCTTGCCGGGGCTGCCCGTGGTGTCGAGCGCGAACCACGGGACGCCGATGAGGGTGAGCGCGTTGCCGGTGATGGATATGGCGTTGGCGGCCAGGACGGTGGCCAGTGGAGCACGTCCCCCGGGAGCGCTCATGCGGCGAGCGGGAGGCGTCGGGCGCTGGTGCCGGGTCGGGCCGTGGCCGGGACGGCGAGCCGCAGCCCTAAGGCGACCAGCGTCCAGCCGATCCGGGCGCGGACGGGGGCGCGGACCGGGGTGTGGGGCAGGGAGTGGACGGCCGCCCGGTGGAGTTCGGCCGACCGGTGGAGTTCGGCCGCGTCGAGGTGGTGCAGCTGAAGGTGGATGTCGGCGTGCATGGCTTCGTGATCCCTTTCTCACTTCTCGTACTGGGGGAACGCGTGCAGGTGCATCCGTACGCGGGCGGCGCCCGGCGCGTCGGGGTCGGCGCTGTCGCGATACGCGTCGATCAACTCGTGGATCTCCGCGTTGAGTTCGCGCAGCCGCTCGGGCGCCAGGCGAAGCGTGAAGTCGCTCATGTCGGTGGAGCCGGCCCAGGCCTCATCCCAGTCATGGCGGGTGCCGAGCCAGGTGTTGAGCTCCTGGGCGTGGATGGTCGCGATCTCGTGGAGGTAGACCTCCACGGCGCCCCTGACCTCGGGGTCGGGGTTCTTGTACAGCGACTCGTCGAACGTCGTGCCCTGCACGGCCGCTTTCCACCACCGCTCCCGGCCCTTGCCCCGCGTCGTGTCGTCCTCGACGAAGCCGTGTGCGGCGAGCTGGCGCAGGTGGTAGCTGGTCGCCCCGCTGGACTCGCCGAGTCGCTCGGCCAGTTGGGAGGCGGTGGCGGGGCCGTGGTGGCGCAGGGCACGCAGCAGCTGGATCCGGAGCGGGTGGGCGAGGCCGCGCAGCGAGCGCGGGTCGAGTGTGCGGCTCAGAGGCTTCTCGGGCTGGGGCTGGGGCTGGGGCTCGGGCATGGCTCGAGCCTAGAGTTGCAAAGAGGTGCTTGCAAGGGATTCTTTGCAACTACTTCTTTGGAACCCAGGGGGAGTTCGGGCGATCGACGGTCGGTCGATTACAGCGGTCCGTCCTCCGCCGCCTGCTCCACCAGGGGGATGATCCGCAGCGGTACGGGGTTCTCCATCACGATCGCCGTGGAGGCCCGCACGATGCCCTCGAAGCCGACGACACGGTCGATCACCCGCTGGAGGTCCGCGTTGGAGCGGGCGACCAGCCGGCAGAGCATGTCCCCGTGGCCGGTGGTCGTGTGCAGTTCGAGCACCTCGGGCACGGTCGCCAGATGCCCCCGGACATCGGGCCCCTGGCCCTGCTTGATCTCCAGCGTCGCGAACGCCGTCACGGGATAGCCGAGCGCCGCCGGATCGACCTGAGGCCCGAACCCGCGGATCACGCCGTTGGCCTGGAGGCGGTCCAGGCGTGCCTGGACCGTGCCGCGCGCCACCCCGAGCCGGCGCGAGGCCTCCAGGACCCCGATCCGCGGCTCCCGGGCAAGGAGCACGATCAGCCGCCCGTCCAGATGATCGATCGCCACAGTGGCCTCCCCATGGTCATCCTGTACAAGTATCCCCGCCATACTGGCTTGCTACTGTGCAGATTACCCAGTGCTCCGGCGAACTATTGCGCAGCTTGCCGATCGGCGGGACTCTGCCGCTATGACTGAGACCATCGATCACACCCCTTCCACGGCGCGGCAGGCCGATCCCTTCCCCGTGAAGGGAATGGACGCGGTCGTCTTCGCCGTCGGCAATGCCAAGCAGGCCGCGCACTTCTACTCCACGGCCTTCGGCATGAAGCTCGTCGCGTACTCCGGACCGGAGAACGGCAGCCGCGAGACCGCCAGCTACGTCCTGACGAACGGCGCCGCCCGCTTCGTGTTCACCTCCGTCATCAAGGTCGCCACCGACTGGGGCCGCTTCCTCGCCGAGCACGTCGCCGAGCATGGCGACGGTGTCGTCGACCTGGCGATCGAGGTGCCCGACGCGCGCGCCGCGTACGCCTACGCCGTCGAGCACGGCGCCACCGGCATCACCGAGCCGTACGAGGTGAAGGACGAGCACGGCACCGTGGTCCTCGCCGCCATCGCCACGTACGGCAAGACCCGCCACACCCTCGTCGAGCGCTCCGGCTACGACGGCCCGTACCTGCCGGGCTTCGTCGCCGCCAACCCGATCGTCGAGCCGCCGGCCAAGCGCACCTTCCAGGCGATCGACCACTGCGTCGGCAACGTCGAGCTCGGGAAGATGAACGAGTGGGTGGCCTTCTACAACAAGGTCATGGGCTTCACGAACATGAAGGAGTTCGTGGGCGACGACATCGCGACCGAGTACTCGGCGCTGATGTCGAAGGTCGTCGCCGACGGCACGCTCAAGGTCAAGTTCCCGATCAACGAGCCGGCGATCGCGAAGAAGAAGTCGCAGATCGACGAGTACCTGGAGTTCTACGGCGGCGCGGGCGTCCAGCACATCGCGCTCGCAACGAACGACATCGTGGCGACCGTGCGCTCCATGCGCGCCGCCGGTGTCCAGTTCCTCGACACGCCGGACTCGTACTACGACACCCTCGGCGAGTGGGCCGGCGAGACCCGGGTGCCCGTCGAGACGCTGCGTGAGCTGAAGATCCTCGTCGACCGCGACGAGGACGGCTACCTGCTGCAGATCTTCACCAAGCCGGTCCAGGACCGCCCGACCGTCTTCTTCGAGATGATCGAGCGCCACGGCTCCATGGGCTTCGGCAAGGGCAACTTCAAGGCCCTGTTCGAGGCGATCGAGCGCGAGCAGGAGAAGCGCGGCAACCTGTAGTCCACCGAGGCCGGACGGGCCCGGGGCGACCGCCTCGGGCCCGTCACTGTGAGCACCCGGGCGGGCCCCGGGGCGCCGGCACGCTGCGGCGCCCGCGGGGTTGGCGCCGCAGCGCGGCCGGGCTTGGGCGTGTTGCGGGCAGCTGTGGGCGCAACCCGACGACGGCGCCGCACCTGTGGGCACCGTACGGACCGGGAGCCTGGGCCCGGCAAGGGCGCCGTTCCGTTGTGCCCACCCGTTCCGCCCCAGCGGAACGATTGCCCACAACGGGGCAGGTCCCCTACCCCGCCTCCCCCGCCGTCGGCGATTCCCGGGGAGTCGGGGCGCCCGGAGCCTCCCCCGACGCCGCCCCCGCCCCCGACACGTCGGTCTTCGGCGGCTCCGTCCGCTCCGCGCGGAGTTCCTCCGGCAGTTCGTCCGGCGGGTCGCCGAGCAATGCCACCGCCTTGCGGGCCTTCGGGGCCAGCAGCGGCGAGAAGTGCGGGTTGATCCGCAGCGCCTCCGCCAGGTGGCGGCGGGCCGGGCCGTCCTCCCCCACCGCGCGCTCGATCTCGCCCCGGTGGTACGCGAACAGCGCGCTCCGCAGCCCCTCGTCCGTCGCCCGCTTCGCGTACTCCAGCGCCTCCTTCGGCTGCCCCGACCGGTACAGCGCCCACCCCAGCGCGTCCGCGACCTGCACCGACCGGTGCCCCCGTGCCCACTCCGCCTTCAGCCGCCGCACCGCCGCGCCCGGGTCGCCGTGGTCCGCCTCGAACAGGCCGAGGACGGCCTCGGCGTTGACCCACGATCGCGTCCGCAGCAGCTCGTACTGGCTCCGCGCGTCCCCGTCCAGGCCCAGCGACTGGTAGAGCTCGCCCGCCTCCAGGACGTACTCCGGCAGCGGCAGCCGCGCCAGCGTCGCCCGGTAGCCGGCGACCGCCTCGTCCGTGTGGCCGAGCGCCGCGAGCGCCCGCGCCCGGCCGGCCAGCGAAGGGCCGTGGTGCCGTACGAGCGCCAGCGCCTTCCCGTACTCCGTGAGCGCCTCCTCCGGCTCGCCCCGCTCCCAAGCCAGATCGCCGAGCCGGGCCCGCGCCGCCGCCTTCTCCGCGCCCGACTCCGCCTGCCCCACGGCATCGAGCGCGGCCGCCACCGCGTCCTCCCGCCAGCCCCGGTCGCGGTACATCTGCGCCGTCCGCGCGCTGACCGCCCCGCCCGTACGCAGCTCTTCCAGCGTGGAGAGCGCCTTCTGGGCGGACTTGTACTCGCCGAGCCCGTTGTACGCGTCGATCAGCAGCGGGTACGCCGACCAGCGCTTCGGGTCCTCCTTGCGGACCGCCTCGCCCCAGGTCCGTGCCGTGCGCCAGTCGCCCCGTGCGTTGGCCAGGGCGCCGAGCCCCAGCTGCGCGTCGAGGTTGCCGCTCTTCGCCGGCCGTACCTCCAGCGAGCGCTTCAGCGCACGCTCCGCCCGTGGGTAGTACGTGGTGTCGCCGAGCCGTGTACCCCGTTCCGTATAGGCCGTGCCCAGCACGGCCCATGACGCGTCGTCAGTCGGATGGTCCGCCAGCCACTTCTCCCGGTCTCCGATGAGCGCGGCCAGATCGGGCAGCGAGGCCTGCGTTCCGGCCTTCGCCGCGATCACCGCCCGCGCGGCCGGGCCGGGGGCGGGCGGTCGGCCGTCGTCGAACAGGCCGGGGGCGATTTCGGGGGCGTACAGCAGAGCCGTCGCCGCGAGCACCGCGCCCACCCCGGCCGCGAGGACCGTCCTCGACACGTTCTCCGTCTTCATGGCGCCCACTGTGGGCCAGTACGAAGAGCACACGAAGCGTCCACTCCGCTCGGTGAACCCGAACGTCAGGCGGGTTCACACCGATGGCCCCGGGTGCCACGCTGGACGCATGGACGATCTTCTGACGCGGCTCCACGTGGAACTGCGCGCGGGCCTGCCCGCCGAGGCGCTGATCACCGACCCGGACGTCACCGTCTCCTACGCGAACGACATGGCGAGCTTCTGCACGGCCGGCACCCCCGCGGCCGTCGTGCTCCCGCGCACCGTCGAGCAGGTCCAGCACATCATGCGGACCGCGACCGCGCTGCGCGTCCCGGTCGTCCCGCAGGGCGCGCGCACCGGTCTGTCCGGCGCCGCGAACGCGTCCGACGGCTGCATCGTGCTGTCTCTCGTCAAGATGGACCGGATCCTGGAGATCAGCCCGGTCGACCGGATCGCCGTCGTCGAGCCGGGCGTCGTGAACGCCGTCCTGTCCCGCGCCGTGAACGAGCACGGGCTGTACTACCCGCCGGACCCCTCCAGCTGGGAGATGTGCACGATCGGCGGGAACATCGGCACCGCGTCCGGCGGCCTGTGCTGTGTGAAGTACGGAGTGACGGCGGAGTACGTCCTCGGCCTGGACGTCGTCCTCGCCGACGGGCGGCTGATGTCGACCGGCCGGCGCACGGCCAAGGGCGTCGCCGGATACGACCTGACCCGGCTCTTCGTCGGCTCGGAAGGCAGTCTCGGCATCGTTGTCGGCGCGACCCTCGCGCTCAGGCCGCAGCCGCCCGTACAGCTCGCGCTCGCCGCCGAGTTCCCCTCCGCGGCCGCCGCCTGCGACGCCGTCTGCGCGATCATGGAGCGCGGCCACACACCCTCGCTGCTCGAGCTGATGGACGGCACCACCATCCGCGCCGTCAACAAGATGGCGAACATGGGGCTCCCGAACACCACCGAGGCCCTGCTGCTGTGCGCCTTCGACACCCCGGACCCGGCCGCCGATCTGGCCGCCGTGGGGGAGCTGTGTGCGGCCGCCGGGGCCACCGAGATCGTCCCGGCCGAGGACGCCGCCGAGTCCGAACTCCTCCTCCAGGCACGCCGGCTGTCGCTGACCGCCCTGGAGACGATCAAGTCCGCGACGATGATCGACGACGTGTGCGTACCGCGCACCAAGCTGGCCGCGATGCTCGACGGCACCTCCGCCATCGCGGAGAAGTACGACCTGACCATCGGCGTCTGCGCGCACGCGGGCGACGGCAACACGCACCCCGTCGTCTGCTTCGACCAGGCGGACGAGGACGAGTCGCGCCGCGCGCGGGAGTCCTTCGACGAGATCATGGCGCTCGGTCTGGAGCTGGGCGGCACGATCACCGGCGAGCACGGTGTGGGTGTGCTGAAGAAGGAGTGGCTGGCACGGGAGTTGGGGCCGGTGGGCGTGGAGATGCAGCGGGGCATCAAACGGACCTTCGACCCGCTGGGGATCCTCAACCCCGGAAAGCTGTTCTGACCCGGTAGCGATCCCGTGCCCCGCCCCCGAAGCGGTCCCGTGCTCCGACCTCGTGGCGATCCCGTGTCCTGAGCTCGTGGCGCTCCCGTTCACACCTCACCGTCCTGGGACTCGTCCGACGGCCACGGGTCGCGCAGCCACAGGTCGTCCGCGACCGAGGTGGTGGCCAGGAGTTCGGCCAGCCCGTCGTCGATGCCGAGCTGCTCGGACTCGGTGCCCGGCGGAACGGCGCGCAGGGTCCGCTCCAGCCACGCGGACACCTGTACGGAGGGCGCTTCGAGCAGTGCGTCGCCGTCGGGGGAGGAGAGCGCCATCAGGACGACGTTGCGCCCGTCGACCTTGGTGGGCCAGATGCGGACGTCCCCGTGGCCGCACGGCCGGAAGACACCTTCGACGAGCAGCTCGCGGGCGAACGTCCAGTTGACCGGGTGGTCCGAGCCGATGTGGAAGGTGATGTGCACGGCGTACGGGTCGTCGGTGCGGTACGCGAGCCGGGCGGGCACGGGGATGGAGCGCTCGGGGGAGAGCACCAGCTTCAGCTCCAGCTCGCGCTCGACCACGGTGTTCTCGGTGTTCTGCATGGCGTGACGTCCTCTCCGGTCCGGGGCCCCGGGTGGGCCCGCACCGGAAGAGAGCGCGGTCGTGGCCGGCCATGACGCGACTTCGGAGAAGTTTTTTGAGGAGATTTTCGCGAGGTTCCGGCGGGATCGTCGGCCCGAGCGTGACGGTGAGTGGCGGGATCCGTGGGTATGTCGCTCGAAGGCGGGTTTCTCACGGCCACGTTCTTCCCGCGGCACCGTTCTTCGTTACTGTCCTCCTTGGGCCCCCGGGCCCGATGTCGTAGAAGCGTTGTCACGGAACGGAGTCGGGGCAGTGGCTACTCCTCCTGGAGCCGGCGGGGAGGTACCGCAGGCCGGGTACTACCCGGACCCGTCCATTCCCGGATACATCCGGTACTGGAACGGGGGCGCCTGGGTGCCCGGGACGAGCCGTCCCGCGCCCAGGGAGGGCGAGGCGCCGCCGACCGCCCCCGCGGGGGCGATGCCCGCGGGGCCGGCGATGGCCCCGAACCCCTCGCCCGCACCCGTGGCTCCGTCCACGCCGGTACCGGCCGTGGAGGAGACGGGACCCGTCTTCCTGGACGAGGAACCGGTCGCCGAGACGCGGCCCGAGCCGGCCTCGGCCTGGCAGGCGGACGTCTCGCGGCAGACCGGTTTCGGCGGCGACCGCGACCAGCGCGTCTCCTGGGGCGCGCCGGAGGCGGAGCCCGCGGCCTCGACGCCGGCCGCGCAGGACCCCCGTGTGGCCGCCGCCCGGACCCCTGACCCCGAGCCCGCTCCCACGCCCGCCGCGCGCCCGACGACCACGTCTCCGGCCCGCCTCGGCGGGATGCCCGTCACCCCGGCTCCGGCCGCCGACCCGACGGGCGGAGCGCTGCCCGGCGTACGGCAGCCCCAGGGGGACGGGACGATGACGATCCGCGCCCTCGCGCCGAAGGGCGGACAGGCGGCCCAGGCCGCGCGTGCGCCCCAGGGCGCGCAGGGTGCCCAGGCGGCGCAGGGACCGCACGGCACGCAGGACGCCCCCGGCGGGCAGAGCCCGCAAGGCCCGCAGGCCCTCAGGGCGCCGCAGGCACCGCTTCCGCACGTGCCCGGCCAGCCTCAGCCCGCCCCGGCGCCCGCCCCGACGCCCGCTTCCGCCGCCTCCCCCGCCCCCGTCACCACCGGCCCCGGCGGTGGCGCCCCCTCCTGGCCGCAGCAGGTGCAGCAGCTCGCGCACCCCTCGCCCGCCGCGGCGAGCCCCCGGGCCGAGGCCGAGCAGCCTGTCCTCCCCTGGAAGCCGCCCGTCGAGGACCTGTTCCTGCAGGCCGCCCGGGCGCAGGCCGCCGCCCGCCCCGCCCCTCTCGGCAAGCGCCTCGCCGCCCGCCTCGTCGACACCCTTGTCCTCGGCGCGCTCGTCGGAGGGGCGTCCTTCCCCTTCGTCACTCAGGCGCTCGACCACATCGACGCCAAGATCGAGGCGGCCAAGCAGACCGGCACCACGGTCCAGGTCTGGCTCCTGGACGGCACGACCTCCCTCAACTTCGGGATCGCGCTGGCCGCGCTGCTCGTCCTCGGCGTGCTGTACGAGGCGCTGCCCACCGCCAAGTGGGGTCGCACGCTCGGCAAGAAGCTCTGCGGTCTCCAGGTGCGGGACATCGAGGCGCATGAGCCGCCGACGTTCGGCGCGGCCCTGCGCCGCTGGCTCGTCTACAGCGTCCTGGGGCTTCTGGTCCTCGGTGTCCTGAACGTCCTGTGGTGCCTCTTCGACCGACCCTGGCGCCAGTGCTGGCACGACAAGGCGGCCCACACGTTCGTGGCGGGCTAGGGGGCGTCCGGGCCGAGGCGGCCCGTACGGCGGTCGCTCGAACGGGCGGCGATTCCTTGCGGGGCTCTGGCTCGCGGGATGCACTGCCCCCATGAGCAACGACCAGCCGACGCCCGGCCAGCCGCCCGAGGACGACCCGTTCCTCAAGAAGCCGCAGGAGCCCACGCCGCCGTCGGCGGGCTCTCCCGGGAGCGGGAGTCAGCCGCCTCCCCCCGAAGGACCGCCGCCGGGAGGTCCCCCGCCCGAGGGGCCGCCGCCCGGAGGTCCGCCTCCCGGCTCCCCGTACGGCAACGTGCCGCCGCCGCCCCCGCCGTACGGCTCCCAGCCCTACGGCGGCGGTGGTGCGTACGGCGGTGCGGACCCGCTCGCCGGGATGCCGCCGCTCGCCGACTCCGGCAAGCGCATCCTCGCGAGGATCATCGACTGGCTGATCGTCGCCGTTCCGCTCGCGATCATCGGCATCCCGTTCAACGTGTACGACCGGGCGACCGACAGCGACGACTTCGGTGACACCATCACCGCGACCAGCACCGGCACCGGTCTCGTCTTCCAGCTCATCACCATCGTGGCGTTCGTCGCGTACGACACCGTGATGGTGGCGAAGGGCGGTCAGACCCTCGGCAAGAAGTGGCTGAAGCTGCGGGTCGCGATGCTCAACGACGGCTCCACACCGCCGATGAACGCCTCGCTGATCCGCGCCCTCGTGCTCTGGCTGCCGGCGCTGATCTGCTGCGCCTGCCTGTGGCCGCTGCTCCTGCTGATCCTCATCCTGGTCGACAAGCCCTACAAGCAGGGCCTGCACGACAAGGCCGCCAAGACCGTGGTGGTGGCCGTGCCGCAGTAGCTACGGGCGAGCCTCACGACCCGATCCGGGTATCGACCCCCGCGCCCACCGGCGCGGCCGGTACCCGGATCTCGTCGTTCCGGGGGAGGGGCGGCGCGGGTGCCGGGGCGGCGGCCTTGCGGTGCACGGGCATCGTCACCGTGACCAGCAGCCCGAGAAGCAGCCCGGCAGCGCTGATCACTACGATCCCCAGCGCGGTCGTGGTGCGGGACAGCAGCAGCAGGGCGACGGTCGAGAAGACGACGGTGGCCGAACCATAGGCGAGCTGTGCGGCGTTCGGACGCGGCATGACGGGTACCGTCCCTCGAAGCATCGGCGGGTCGCACTCGCGAGCGACTCTATGACGGTGGATGCCCGAGCGAAACGGGTAGTAAGCGTGACCTAACCCACGGTACGGGTGCACAGGGGGCGCATGGAATCATCGGTACCGCCAACCACCCCTCAGGGTGCGCCTGATGGTCGTCCGGATAACGGAAATGGACGCCCGCATAGTGCAGTTGGTCTGTGCAAGTCAAGGTCTGTCTTTTCTCTCGTAACTCCGGTCGAATGTCGTCACTTGTGACGCGCGACCCCGCCGGCGGACACCCCACCCTCGGTCCGTGCGGTCGTGGGCGCCGGGGAGGAATCATCAAGTGACCAACAGACGACGGGCGATCAGAGCGTCCGCAGTCGTCGTGGCGCTCGCGGCCACCGCCGCCAGCGCCTCGACCTTCGCCACCGCATGGGCCGACGACAAGGGCCCGGGGGCACCGACCGCCATCGAACGTCAGGACCCGGCCCCGGGTGCCGGCGCCGACAAGACGGCGGTCGACCACGACCTCGAGGGCCCGTACAGCAAGCAGCAGGAGCAGCAGCGCAAGGCTGCCCTGGAGCAGGTGCTGAGCGGCGAGACCAAGGTCGAGCGCCGCGGTGGCTCCCAGGTCGTCAAGCTCGACAGCAAGAAGTACGTCGAGCTGGGCCGTGAGAAGACCGACAAGATCTTCACGATCCTCGTCGAGTTCGGCGACAAGGTGGACAACACCACCCTGGTCGACCGCGCCGACGACGACACGCCCGAGCCGAAGCCGAAGTTCGGCGGCACGCCCGGCCCGCTGCACAACCAGATAGCCGAGCCGGACCGTGCGAAGGACAACTCCACGGCCTGGCAGAAGGACTACAACCAGCAGCACTTCCAGGACCTGTACTTCGGCACCGGCAAGGACAAGAAGGGCCAGCCGAAGCAGTCCCTGAAGACCTACTACGAGAAGACCTCCTCGGGCCGGTACTCGGTCGAGGGCGGCGTCTCGGACTGGGTCAAGGTCGAGTACAACGAGGCCCGTTACGGCTCGAACTACTGCGGCAACAGCAACTGCGCCAACGTCTGGGACGCCGTCCGCGACGGTGTCACCGCGTGGACCGCGGACCAGAAGGCCAAGGGCCGTACCGACGCCCAGATCAAGGCCGACATCGCGCAGTACGACCAGTGGGACCGGTACGACTTCGACGCCGACGGCAACTTCAACGAGGCCGACGGCTACATCGACCACTTCCAGATCGTCCACGCCGGCGAGGACGAGTCCGCGGGCGGCGGCGCCCAGGCCAGTGACGCCCTGTGGGCCCACCGCTGGTACGCGTACGGCACGGACGCGGGCAAGACCGGCCCGTCGAACAACAAGTCCGGCGGCACGCAGGTCGGCACCACCGGCATCTGGGTCGGCGACTACACGATGCAGCCCGAGAACGGCGGCCTCGGTGTCTTCGCCCACGAGTACGGTCACGACCTGGGTCTGCCCGACCTGTACGACACCTCGGGCAAGGCGGGCGCCGAGAACTCGACCGGCTTCTGGTCCCTGATGTCCTCCGGTTCCTGGCTCGGCCGGGGCAAGGAGTCCATCGGCGACCTGCCCGGCGACATGAACTCCTGGGACAAGCTGCAGCTCGGCTGGCTCAACTACACCAAGGTGAGCAACGAGCAGCGCGGTACGAAGTCCACCCACAAGCTGGGCGTGGCCGAGTACAACACCAAGAACCCGCAGGCGCTCGTCGTCGAGCTGCCGAAGAAGAAGGTCACCACCGATGTCGTCGCGCCCGCCGAGGGTGCCACGCAGTGGTGGAGCGACATGGGTGACGACCTCAAGAACACCCTGACCCGCTCCGTCGACCTCACGGGCAAGTCGAAGGCCACCCTGGAGCTCAAGGGCTGGTACGACATCGAGCTGGACTACGACTACCTCTACACCGAGGTGTCGACGGACGGTGGCGCCAACTGGACCGCCCTGGACGGCACGGTGGACGGCAAGCCGCTGCCGCGCGACGCGAGCGGCGCCCCGGCGCTGACCGACGTCTCCGGCGCGTACAAGCCGCTCGTCTTCCCGCTGGACGCCTACGCGGGCAAGAAGTTCGACCTCCGCTTCCGCTACCAGACGGACGGCGGCGCGGGCGGCAAGGGCTTCGCGGCCGACGCCATCACGCTGACCGCCGACGGCGCCACCGTCTTCTCGGACAACGCCGAGAACGGTGACAACGGCTGGACGGCGAAGGGCTTCTCGCGGATCGCCAAGGGGTTCACGAAGGAGTACGAGCAGTACTACCTCGCGGAGAACCGCCAGTACGTCTCGTACGACGCGACCCTCAAGGTCGGCCCGTACAACTTCGGGTTCACGGGTGACAAGGCCAGCTGGGTCGAGCACTACCCGTACCAGAACGGTCTGCTGATCTGGCAGTGGGACACCTCGCAGAAGGACAACAACACGGCCGTCCACCCCGGCCAGGGTCTGATCCTTCCGATCGACGCGCACCCGACGCCGCTGAAGAACGCCGACGGCACCCTGATGCGCAACCGCGTCCAGGCGTACGACTCGACGTTCGGCACCTACCGCACCGACGCGATCCGGCTGCATAAGGCGGACCAGCCGGCGTGGGTGAAGTCGCAGCCCGGCGTCCCGGTCTTCGACGACCGGCGCGGCACGTACTGGTACACGGAGACCGAGCGGGCCGGTGTCAAGGTAACTGACACCAACACCAAGATCGCGATCGTCCAGGAGCCGAAGAACGGCCAGACGATCACCGTCCAGGTGGGTCCGTCTCAGAAGTAATCTGCATCGTCGCAGGTCAAGCCATGATCGGCCGTCGCCCTCTAGCGGGCGGCGGCCGATCGTGTTTAGGTGCCTCTGGCCGAGTTCTTATTGACAGCAAGCTCACAGGGGGAGTGGTTTCGGGATGCCCGGTGGAGGGTTCTGCAAGTTGCCAGGCGGCAGCGTGGTCGTCGCGATCGGGCTGCCGAGCCCGGCCGGCGACGGGGTCACGGTCCGCTTCCTGGTCCATGCCGCGAACCGCGCCCGCGCCCTGACCCGGCTGCGGAACCTGGGCCTGCGAGCGGTCTACCTCCGCGGCAACACGGAACCCCCGACGCCGGACGAGATCACCGCGGTGCTCCACCACCCGGACGGCCTCCTGTGGAGATCGACGGCCGGAGAGCTCTGGCACTCCGCCCGTCTGCTGCCGCGCGAACCCGTGGCAAGTACATGTACCGCCACGGGGCCGGACCGCAGGGGCATATCCGCCGACCCGCACCCCGTCGACCCGGGCGCGCACCTCGCGGACCTGCACCCGCACCCCGCCGACCTGGTCGTTCGTCTCGGGAGCCCTCAGACCACGGGCTTCCCGGTCAGCTGAACCCCGGCGCCCCGCAGCTCCTCCAGCGCCCGCTCCGTCGTCTCCTTGGCCACGCCCGCCGTGAGGTCGAGGAGGACCTGGACCTCGAACCCCTCCCGCGCCGCGTCCAACGCCGTCGCCCGCACGCAGTGGTCCGTCGCGATCCCCACCACGTCGACCTCGCGCACATCCCGCTCCCGCAGCCACTCCGCGAGCGTGCGACCGTTCTCGTCGCGCCCCTCGAAGCCGCTGTACGCCGCTTCGTACGCCCCCTTGTCGAAGACCGCCTCGATCGCCCCGCTGGCGACCGCCGGCGCGAAGTTCGGGTGGAAGCCCACGCCCTCCGTACCGGCGACGCAGTGCACCGGCCAGGAGGTGACGTAGTCCGGCTCCTGGCCCGCCGGGGCGAAGTGGTCGCCCGGGTCGACATGGTGGTCACGCGTCGCCACCACGTGCTGGTACGCGGCGCCCGCCGTCTCCCCGACCAGGTCGGTGATGGCGGCGGCGACATCCGCTCCCCCCGCCACCGCGAGGCTGCCGCCCTCGCAGAAGTCGTTCTGAACGTCCACGACGATCAATGCGCGGTGCATGGCGGGTGTCCTTTGGTGGGCCCGGTGGGGGAACGGAGGGGCACGGAAGGGGGAATGACGTCGAGCCTAGAGACTTCCCCCTTCTCGCGGGAGGGGGCGTCGCAGGGTGTTACACGTACTCCGTCGGCAGTACCGGCTCGCCCCGCGACAGCTGGATCGCCGACATCGGCAGCCCCGCCAGCGCCTCGATGTGCCGCGCCCGCGCCGCCTCCAGCGGCTCGCGGGCCACCACGTCGCCGCCCTTGACCAGCTCGACGAGCAGCTGGCGGTCGGCGAGCTCCGGCGGGACCGGACCCGTGCCGAGGACCTCGGCCTCCGCGACCCCCTCCGCGTCCGTCCGGCGCGCCGCCCACTTGCGGCCGCCGACCGAGGCCTTGCCGGCGACCGACTTCTTGGCGACCGGGGTCAGCGGCGCCTTCGGGTCGGCCGACGTGGCCCGGGCGACCAGCTTGTAGACCATCGAGCAGGTCGGGTGGCCGCTGCCGGTGACCAGCTGCGTTCCCACGCCGTACGCGTCGACCGGCGCCGCCGCCAGCGAGGCGATGGCGTACTCGTCGAGGTCGGAGGTGACCACGATCTTGGTGTCCTTCGCGCCCAGCTCGTCGAGCTGCGCCCGCACCCGGTGCGCGACGAGCAGCAGGTCCCCGGAGTCGATCCGGACCGCCCCGAGCTCCTTGCCGGCCACCTCGACGGCGGTGCGCACGGCCTCGGTCACGTCGTACGTGTCGACCAGCAGCGTCGTACCGCGGCCCAGTGTCTCCACCTGGGCCTGGAAGGCGTCCCGCTCGCTGTCGTGCAGCAGGGTGAAGGCGTGCGCGGAGGTGCCGACGGTCGGGATGCCGTAGCGGAAGCCGGCCGCCAGGTCCGAGGTGGAGTCGAAGCCGCCGACGTACGCGGCCCGCGAGGAGGCGACGGCGGCCAGCTCGTGGGTGCGCCGGGCGCCCATCTCGATCAGCCGCCGGCCGCCGGCCGCGGCCGACATCCGGGAGGCGGCCGCCGCGATGGCCGAGTCGTGGTTGAGGATCGAGAGGATCACGGTCTCCAGGAGCACGCACTCGGCGAAGGAGCCCTCGACCCGCAGGATCGGGGAGCCGGGGAAGTACACCTCGCCCTCGGGGTAGCCCCAGATGTCGCCCGAGAAGCGGTAGCCGGCCAGCCACCTCAGCGTCGGCTCGTCGACGATGCCCTGGTCGCGCAGGAAGCCGAGGACGCCCGGGTCGAAGCGGAAGTTCTCGACGGCGTCCAGGACGCGTCCGATACCGGCCACCACCCCGTAGCGCCGCCCCTCGGGCAGGCGTCGGGTGAAGACCTCGAAGACGGAGCGCCGGTCGGCGGTGCCGGCCTGGAGGGCGGCCTGCAGCATGGTCAGCTCGTACTGGTCGGTGAAGAGCGCGGTCGACGGCACGTCCACCGGGAGCCCAAGGTCCGCAGCGTTCATGTCAGCGATGCTACACGAGAAATCGTCAGTCTGACGATTTCTCGGGCGGGGAGGTGACCCGTTTATGCGACCCCCCTTCCGAGGTGGCAGCATGGGGTAAGTGAGCGTCGCGCCTATTGAGATCGAACGTACGGAGTCGGCCGAGGAGACCCATGCGGTCGTCGAGCCGGACGTCCCCTGGGTGACCCTCGTCCACAACGATCCGGTCAACCTGATGAGCTATGTGACCTACGTCTTCCAGGCGTACTTCGGTTACTCCAAGGACAAGGCGCACAAGCTGATGCTCGACGTGCACCACAAGGGCCGCGCGGTGGTCTCCAGCGGGACCCGCGAGGAGATGGAACGGGACGTGCAGGCGATGCACGGTTACGGGCTGTGGGCGACCCTCACCCAGGACCGCGGCTGATGGCGGGCCATTTCGAGGCGCTGCCCGGCGGCGGCGCGGCCGTCGCGCTCGACGAGGTCGAGCTCTCCATCCTGCGCTCCCTCGCCGTCCAGCTCCTGGAGCTGATCGGGCCGGGCGACGAGCCGGTGGAGGGCGAGGACCCGCTGGCCGCGCTCTTCGCCGAGGGCCCGAGCGAGCCCCCGTCCGATCCCGCGCTCAAGCGGCTCTTCCCCGACGCGTACGGCGACGAGGACGAGGAGCTGCGGGCGGCGGCGGCAGACTTCCGCCGCTACACCGAGAAGGACCTGCGCGCGCGCAAGCGCGAGGACGCCCTCGCGGTCATCCGCAGCCTGGACGCGCTCTCCTCCTCCTCCGGTGAGGGTGGGGCGATCCTCAAGCTGACCGCTGACGAGTCGCGGTCCTGGCTCGGCGCCCTCAACGACCTTCGGCTGACCATCGGAACCCGCCTCGAGGTCACCGACGAGGACGAGAGCGGTGAGCTCTACCGGCTGCCGGACACCGATCCGCGTAAGCCGATGGTGATGGCGTACCTCTGGCTCGGCGCGCTCCAGGAGTCGCTCGTCGAGACGCTGCTGCCCGGGGCCTGATGCCGGGCGTTCGAGCGATGTTCGCTCAGCGGACGCTCAAATCCGGATAACGAATACGTCACCAAAGTCTTCTCGTTGGCCCTCTTGAGTGACTTTTGTCCGGTTCTCCCTGTGGCGTGCGTCACTTCGACGCACGCCGATCACTGTTTCCCCCGTGATAAATCTTCACGACCGCCCGGGGACGCCACCCCTGTTCCCGGGGGCGCTTGGACCGGCTGACCGCCGGTAGCACTCCATCCATATCCGGGGGGATCAGGACCTGATCCGCAGCCAGACGCAGTCGGCGCGGATCGGCATGGAGAAAGGCGCACCACCATGACCTCAGTGCAGGTCGACAAGCAGCACGACGGCAGTGAGGCCGCGGACTCCGCCGACGGCGAGGGTTATCACCGGGCACTCGGCGCCCGCCAGATCCAGATGATCGCGATCGGCGGCGCCATCGGCACCGGCCTCTTCCTGGGCGCGGGCAAGGGCATCTCCAAGGCAGGCCCCAGCCTGATCCTCGCGTACGCCATCGCGGGCCTCGTCATCTTCTTCATCATGCGGGCGCTCGGCGAGCTCCTCATGTACCGCCCCGTGTCCGGCTCCTTCTCGGAGTACGCACGCGAGTTCATCGGCCCCTTCGCGGGCTTCGTGACCGGCTGGACGTACTGGCTCTTCTGGGTCGTCACCGGCATCACCGAGGTGACCGCGGCGTCCGAGTACATGCAGTACTGGACCAAGAACGCGGACGGCGTCCTCAATCAGCCGCAATGGGTCTTCGCCCTGATCTTCACGGTCGTCCTGTTCCTCGCGAACCTGATCTCCGTCAAGCTCTTCGGCGAGCTCGAGTTCTGGTTCTCGATGGTCAAGGTCACCGCGATCGTCGGCATGATCCTGATCTGCGCCGGCATCCTCACCATCGGCTTCTCCGACGCCGGTGACACGGCCTCGATGACCCTGCTGTGGTCCGAGGGCGGCTTCTTCCCCAAGGGCATCGGCTCCACCCTGATGACCCTGCAGATGGTCATGTTCGCCTTCCTCGCGGTCGAGCTGGTCGGTGTGACGGCGGGCGAGTCCAAGGACCCGAAGACCGTCCTGCCCAAGGCCATCAACACCGTCCCGTGGCGCATCGCCGTCTTCTACGTCGGCGCGCTGATCATGATCCTGTCGGTCGTCCCGTGGACCCACTTCCAGCCGGGCGTCTCCCCGTTCGTCGCGGCCTTCGAGAAGATGGGCCTCGGCGTCGGCGCCGCGATCGTGAACTTCGTCGTCCTGACCGCCGCGCTCTCCTCCTGCAACTCGGGCATGTACTCCACCGGCCGGATGTTGCGCGACCTCGCGCTGAACGGCCAGGGCCCGAAGTTCTTCACCAAGCTCACCAAGAACGGCCTGCCGCTGGTCGGCACGTCGTTCTCCGCCGGGCTGATGATGGTCGGCGTCTGGATCAACTACCAGTGGCCCGGCGACGCGTTCAACTACGTCGTCTCCTTCGCCACCATCTCCGGCATGTGGGCCTGGATCATGATCCTGGTCTGCCAGGTCCGCTTCCGGCTCAAGGCCGACCGCGGTGAGCTGCCCCAGTCGTCCTTCAAGGCGCCGGGCGGCATCTGGTTCAGCCTCTTCTCGCTCGCCTTCATCGGCATGGTCATCGTGATGATGGGCATCGACAAGGACGCGCGGATCTCGCTGTACTGCGCGCCGCTGTGGGCCCTGATCCTCGGCGTCGCCTACCTGATCCTGAAGGGCCGCAACCCCGAGGGCGCGGCGTTCGCCAAGCGCTCGTAACGCCGGTCTGTCCAGCATTCGGGCCGCCCCGTACCACTCCTCGGTACGGGGCGGCTCCTTTGCTTATCCTGTCCGACATGCTGACCATCACCCGGGCTCTGTACGACCAGATCGTGGAACACTCCCGCGCGGACCACCCCGACGAGGCCTGCGGCGTGGTCGCGGGCCCGGTCGGCGCCGGCCGCCCCGAGCGGTTCATCCCGATGCTGAACGCCGCGCGCTCGCCCACGTTCTACGAGTTCGACTCCGCCGACCTGCTGAAGCTGTACCGCGAGATGGACGACCGGGACGAGGAGCCCGTGATCATCTACCACTCGCACACGGCCACCGAGGCGTACCCGTCGCGCACCGACATCTCGTACGCGAACGAGCCCGGCGCCCACTACGTCCTGGTCTCCACCGCCGACAGCGACGGCTCCGGCCCCTTCCAGTTCCGCTCCTTCACCATCGTCGAAGGCGTCGTGACCGAGGAGGACGTCAAGGTCGTCGAGGCGTACGACGCCTGAGAGACTGACCCGACACCAGGGCGGCAGGACCCAGGAAGCCGGTGCGAATCCGGCACGGTCCCGCCACTGTGACCGGCGCCTTCGGGCGCCGGGAGCCAGGAACTGACCTGCCGCCTTCTCACCACCGACTGGGGACGTGGAAATCCCCGGAGGAGGCATTCCGCCATGACCTGGCGCCGTACCCTGCTGCCCGCCGCCGCCCTCGTCCCGCTCCTCGCCGGCTGCTCGGCACCCTCGGAACAGGACCCCGCCGCGAAGGCCGCACCGGGATTCCCGTACACCGTCTCCAACTGCGGTATGAAGACGACGTACCAGGCCCCGCCGCGGCGGGCCGTCACCATGAACCAGCACGTCACCGAGGTCATGCTCGCCCTCGGCCTGGAGAAGTCCCTCGTCGGCACCGCCTACCTGGACGACCGGATCCTGCCCGCGTACAAGAAGGCGTACGACGCGGTGCCGGTGCTCGCGAAGGAGTACCCCGCCAAGGAAGCGCTGCTCGCCGCGAACCCCGACTTCGTCTACGGCGGCTACGCCAGCGCCTTCGACGCCAAGGTCGGCCGCAGCCGGGACGACCTGAAGGCCGCGGGCTTCAACACCCGCCTGAACATGGAGTACTGCCCTTCGGGCGCCTCCTCCCTCGCCGACCTCTACCAGGAGGTCGACGAGGTCGGCCGGACCTTCGGCGTCCCCGACCGCGGCGCGCGCTGGACGGCCGAGGCGAAGAAGACCGTCGCGGCCACCGAGAAGAAGCTGAACGGCCTCGCCCCGCTGTCGGTCTTCGTCTACGACAGCGGCGACAAGACGGCGTTCACCGCCGGAGGCAAGGGCATCGGCAACGAGCTGATCACCCGCGCCGGCGGCCGCAACGTCTTCGCCGACCTCGACAAGGCCTTCGGTGACGTGACCTGGGAGCAGGTCGTCGCCCGCAAGCCGGACGTGATCGTCATCTACGACTACGGCTCCACGACCGTCGAACAGAAGAAGAAGCGGCTCCTGGACGACCCGGCCCTCAAGGACGTCCCGGCGATCAAGAACAAGCGCTTCGCCGTCATGCCCCTCTCGGACGCGGTCCTCGGCGTCCGCGTCCCGGCGGCGATCGAGAAGCTCGCGGCCCAGCTCCACCCGGCGCGATGACGGCCACCCCGCTCCCGGACGCGGACGCGGAACGGGGCGCGGGCCCGCAGGGCCCTGCCCTGTCCGGTTCGGGTCCGGTCGGCCCGGCTCCGGTCGGTCCGGCGCTGTCCGGTTCGGGTCTGCCCGGCCCGGCCCCAGCCGGTTCGGCTCCGGCCGCTCCTGCTCCGGCCGCTCTTGTCCCTGCCGCCGCAGCGGCGGCCACGGCGCCGGCCTCCGCCGCCCGGTCCCGCCGGTCCGGGGCGAACGGCCCCGGACGGTACGTGCTCGTCGTCGCCGGGCTCGTCGCCGCCCTCGCGCTCTCCGTCGTCGCCGGCGTCGCCCTCGGGTCGGTACGGATACCCGTGGGCGACGTCGCCGAGATCCTCACCGGCCGTGCAGCCCCCTCCCCGTACCGCACGATCGTCCTCGACGTCCGGCTGCCCCGTGTCCTGCTCGGCGCGATCGTCGGCGCCGGGCTCGCCGTCGTCGGCACCGTCCTGCAGGCCCTCGTCCGCAACCGCCTCGCCGACCCCTTCCTGCTCGGGATCTCCTCCGGGGCCTCCACCGGCGCCGTCCTCGTGCTCGTCCTCGGCATCGGCGGCGGGGTCACGACCACCGTCGCCATGCCGGCCGCCGCCTTCGCCGGCGCGCTCCTCGCCCTCGTCCTCGTCTACGGCCTGGCCCGCCGCGGCTCCACGATGACCGGCGCACGGCTCGTCCTGGCCGGCGTGGCCGTCTCGTACATCCTGTCCGCGCTGACAACCCTGCTGCTCGTCCTCGCCGGACGCCCCGAGCACTTCCAGGAGGCGATGTTCTGGTCCCTCGGCGGCCTCGGCAGCGCCCGCTGGGACACCCTCGTCCTGCCGGCCGCCGTCCTCGCCCTCGGCATCGCCGCCCTGCTCACCCTCGCCCGCCCGCTCGACCTGCTCCTCGTCGGCGAGGAGGGCGCAACCGTC
The DNA here is from genome assembly GCF_036237275.1 of Streptomyces sp. NBC_01353. Classification (GTDB taxonomy): domain Bacteria; phylum Actinomycetota; class Actinomycetes; order Streptomycetales; family Streptomycetaceae; genus Streptomyces. The sequence continues at coordinate 5,434,310 of NZ_CP108352.1, forward strand.
CTCGGCCTGGACACCACCCGCTTCCGCGCCGCCGTCTTCGTCCTGGCCTCCCTCGTCACCGCCGTCATGGTCTCCGTCAGCGGAGCCGTCGGCTTCGTCGGCCTGATGGTCCCGCACGCCGCCCGCATGGCCGTCGGCGCACCGCACCGCCGTCTGCTGCCGGTCGCCGCACTCGGCGGGGCGACCGCCCTGATCCTGGCCGACCTGGCCGCCCGTACCGTCGCCGCGCCCCAGGACATCCCCGTCGGCGTCCTCACCGCCCTGACCGGCGGCCCGTTCTTCCTCTGGCTGATGCGCCGCCGCGCGGAAGGGAGCCCGGTATGACCGAGCTGCGGACGCGGGAACTCTCGTACGGGACACGCCTGCACGGCGTCGACATCACCGCCCGCCCCGGCGAGACCGTCGGACTCGTCGGCCCCAACGGCAGCGGCAAGACCACCCTCCTGCGCTGCGTCTACGGCACCCTCACCCCGACCTCAGGCCGCGCCCTCCTCGACGGCGTCGACGTGCACACCCTGGGCGCCAAGGCGCGGGCGCGCAGGATCGCCACCGTCCCGCAGGACGGCGACGCCGAGTGGGAGCTGACCGTCCGCGAGCTGGTCGCCCTCGGCCGCTCCCCGCACAAACGCTTCTGGGAGGGTGACACCGGCGACGACCTCGCCCGTACCGACGCGGCCCTCGCCCGCGTCGGCATCGCGGAACTCGCCGACCGCCCGTACCCCACCCTCTCCGGCGGCGAACGCCGGCGCGCCCTCGTCGCCCGCGCCCTCGTCCAGGAACCGGCGCTCCTCGTCCTGGACGAGCCCACCAACCACCTCGACATCCGCTACCAGTTGGAGGTCCTGCGCCTCGTCCGTGACCTGGGCACCACCAACCTCCTCGCCCTCCACGACCTCAACCTCGCCGCCCTCTACTGCGACCGGCTCTACGTCCTCGACGGCGGCCGGATCGTCGCCCAGGGAGCACCCGCCGAGGTCCTCACCCCGGAGCTGCTCTCGACCGTGTACGGGGTGGAAGCCGAGGTCGTTCCGCATCCCAGGACCGGCACCCCGACCGTCCTCTATCTCCCCGGTCCGCCTGTCGAGCGCGATCTGTCCGTCATGTGAGATCACATTCCGGAACCCGGACCGGGAATCGATACGATGACCGCATGGTTTCCCACGACGTGAGCGAAGTGACGCCGGGCAGCGTGCTGCTCGTGGCGCGGTTGCACGTCGACCTGTGCCGCCTCGCCAGCGCGATGTGAGCGGGGGCGCACCAGCGCACCCAGGAGCACGACCCCCCGCGCGGGGGCATTCAGAACCGCGCGCCTTTCACGCCACTTCCGACAGGAGCCCACGCCATGGCCATCGAGGTCCGCATCCCGACCATCCTCCGCACCTACACCGACGGCGCCAAGGCCGTCGAGGGCAGCGGTGCGACGCTCGCCGAGCTCTTCACCGACCTCGAGACCCGTCACGCGGGCATCCAGGCCCGGATCGTCGACGAGGCCAAGGGCGGCGAGCTGCGCCGCTTCGTCAACGTCTACCTGAACGACGAGGACGTCCGCTTCCTGGACGGCATCAACACCAAGCTGACCGACGGCGACAACGTCACGATCCTGCCGGCCGTCGCCGGCGGCATGGTCTGATCCACATGCGTTACGACTCCCCGCTGGCGGCGGTCGGCAACACACCCCTGGTCCGGCTGCCCCGGCTCTCGCCCTCGGACGACGTCCGCATCTGGGCCAAGCTGGAGGACCGCAACCCCACCGGCTCGGTCAAGGACCGCCCCGCGCTCCACATGATCGAGCAGGCCGAGAAGGACGGCCGGCTCACCCCCGGCTGCACCATCCTGGAACCGACCAGCGGCAACACCGGCATCTCGCTCGCGATGGCGGCCAAGCTCAAGGGCTACCGCATCGTCTGCGTCATGCCGGAGAACACCAGCGAGGAGCGCCGCCAGCTGCTCGCGATGTGGGGCGCCGAGATCATCTCGTCCCCCGCGGCGGGCGGGTCGAACACCGCGGTACGGGTCGCCAAGGAGATCGCGGCCGAGAACCCCACGTGGGTGATGCTCTACCAGTACGGCAACCCGGACAACGCGGGCGCCCACTACGCCACGACCGGCCCCGAGATCCTCGCCGACCTGCCCTCGGTCACCCACTTCGTCGCGGGCCTGGGCACCACCGGCACCCTCATGGGCGTCGGCCGCTACCTGCGCGAGCACAAGCCGGACGTCAAGATCGTCGCCGCCGAACCGCGCTACGACGACCTGGTCTACGGCCTGCGGAACCTGGACGAGGGCTTCGTGCCCGAGCTTTACGACGCCTCCGTCCTCACCACCCGCTTCTCGGTCGGCTCGGCCGACGCCGTGACGCGTACCCGGGAACTCCTCCAGCAGGAGGGCATCTTCGCCGGTGTCTCGACGGGCGCGGCGCTGCACGCGGCCATCGGTGTCGGCAACAAGGCCGTCAAGGCCGGCGAGAGCGCGGACATCGTCTTCGTCGTCGCGGACGGCGGCTGGAAGTACCTGTCGACCGGGCTCTACACGGCGGCGACCGACGAAGAGGCGATCGAGACGGTCCAGGGCCAGCTCTGGGCGTAGCCCTTCTCCTTACGGCCCTTACGGGGCCCGCTCACGACGCCAGATGGCGGACCTGGTCCCAGACGACCGGGTCCGCCGTTCCCACTCTGCGACGGAACTCCCACACCGGGACCTCCCGCAGCTCGTCCGTCTCCAGGAAGCTGGGCCGCCCCCGCGCGTCCCCGACCGATCCCGGCGGGAGCGCGATCACCCCGGGCCGCTCGTCGTGGTACTTGCTGGTGATCTTGGCAACCAGCGCGGAGTCCCCGCGCAGCGCGAGCACCAGACAAGGACGATCCTTCGACCGCCCGTCTCCCGCCACCGCCCTGCCCGACGCGCTTCGCGCGGCACCTTCTGATGGTGGCCCGTCCTCGTACGGCACGTCCGCCCACCAGATCTCGCCCGCCCGCGGCACCCGAGCGGGTGCCTCCCCGGGGGCGCGCGGCCGGACCGGGGGGCGCGCGGGCGGCCGCGTCCGCCCACCGGGCCGCCGGCCCGAGCGCTTCAGGCCGTCCGCCACCGCCACGACCAGCGCGATCACCACGACCGCGACGAGCGCCGGCCACCAGGACGTGTCCATACCCCAAGACGTTACCGGCCACCCGTACCCCGCGCTCTCCCGCCCCAGGTCCATCCGAACCGGTGACAGAGCCCGTGAGTTCGCCCACAACGGGACGCCGCGGAGGAGCGACGAGCCCTGACGCGCCTTACGCTCGACGCATCGCACGACCTCCCCCGCCGCTCTCCGCCCTCGGAGGTTCACGCTCCATGAAGCTCACCGTCGTCGGCTGCTCCGGGTCCTTCCCGTCCGCGGATTCGGCCTGCTCGAGCTACCTCGTAGAGGCCGACGGCTTCCGGCTGCTCCTCGACATGGGCAACGGCGCCCTCGGCGAGCTGCAGCGCCACATCGGTCTGTACGACCTCGACGCCATCTTCCTCAGCCACCTCCACGCCGATCACTGCATCGACATGTGCGGGTACTTCGTCGCCCGCTACTACCGCCACGAGGGCGGCCGCTGCGAGCAGATCCCGGTCTTCGCGCCGGAGGGCGCCGAACAGCGCCTGACCACGGCCTACGCGGACACCCCCTCGGACAAGTCGATGAGCGAGGTCTTCGACTTCCGGACCCTGAAGCCCGGCTCCTTCGAGATCGGCCCGTTCTCGGTGCGTACGGAGAAGGTGTGCCACCCGGTGGAGGCGTACGCCATCCGGATCGAGCACGGCGGCCGTTCGCTCACGTACTCGGGCGACACGGGCGTCTGCGAGTCGCTGCACGAACTGGCGGACGGCACGGATCTGTTCCTGTGCGAGGCGTCCTTCACCCACGGCAAGGAGGACATCCCGGCGCTCCACCTCAACGGCCGGGAGGCGGGCGCGGAGGCGGCCCGCTCCTCGGTGGGCCGGCTGGTGCTGACCCACATCCCGCCGTGGACGGACGGCGCCCAGAACCTGGCGGACGCGCGGGCGGTGTACGACGGGCCGTCGGAGCTGGCGTTCGCGGGCGCGGTGTACGAGGTCTGAGGCATACGGGAAGGGCCCCGGAACCTGTCGGTTCCGGGGCCCTTCCCGTCGTACGGGGGAGGCTCACGCCTTGGTGAGGTCCTCGAGTTCCTCCTCGGGCTCGCGGCCCGGGGTCATGATGTTGAACTTGGTGATCGCGAAGCGGAAGACCACGTAGTAGATCACCGCGAAGACCAGGCCGATCGGGATGATCAACCAGGGCTTGGTGGCGTAGGTCCAGTTCAGGAAGTAGTCCAGCGCACCGGCGGAGAACGTGAAGCCGTGGTGCACGCCGAGGGCCGAGGTGATCACCATCGAGGCGGCGGTGAGCACCGCGTGGATCACGTACAGCAGCGGCGCCAGGAACATGAACGCGAACTCGATGGGCTCGGTGATACCCGTGACGAACGAGGTCAGGGCCAGCGAGAACATCATTCCGCCGACGACCTTGCGGCGCTCGGGGCGAGCGGCGTGGGTGATGGCGAGCGCGACGGCCGGCAGCGCGAACATCATGATCGGGAAGAAGCCGGACATGAACTGACCGGCGGTCGGGTCACCGTGGAAGAAGCGCGGGAGGTCGCCGTGCCAGACCGCACCGGTGGAGTCCGTGAAGGAGCCGATCTCCTGCCAGGCCACGGTGTTCACGAACTGGTGCATACCGACCGGGAGCAGACCGCGGTTGATGGCACCGAAGACGCCGGAGCCGACGGCGCCCAGCCCGGTCATCCAGTTGCCGAAGTCGGTGATGACGTTGCCGACGGGCTCCCAGAGCAGACCGAAGAGAACGCCCATCACGGTGCCGACGAAGGCCATGATGATCGGGACGAGACGGCGGCCGTTGAAGAAGCCGAGCCAGTCGACCAGCTTGGTGCGGTGGTACTTCTGCCATATGACGCCGGCGAGCAGGCCCATGATGATGCCGCCGAAGACCTTGGGGTCGTTGTACGTCGCGGCGACGTCGACTCCCTTGTTGGCGGTCGTGTTGACGACGGCCTCGGAGGTCGGGAACGCGGTGAGCACGTTCTTGTAGACCAGGAAGCCGACCAGCGCGGCGAGCGCGGTCGAGCCGTCGGCCTTCTTCGCGAAGCCGATCGCGATGCCGACGCAGAACAGCAGCGGCATGTTGGCGAAGACCGCGTCACCCGCCGTGGCGAAGACGGAGGCGACCTTGTCCCAGCCGAGGCCTTCGGCACCGAACACGTCGGGCTGGCCGAGGCGGAGCAAGATACCCGCGGCCGGCAGCACGGCGATCGGCAGCTGCAGGCTGCGACCGACCTTCTGCAGGCCCTGGAACAGGCCGGATCCGCGCTTCTTCGCGGGAGCGGCGGCCTGGGCGGTGGCCGTACTCATCAACTTCCTCCAGTAGGCAAGGCGCCGCCAGGGGGCTGGTGTTACGGGGGACGGCGACGTCTCGTGGAACGCGGTGGTCTGGACCGCGTGGTCTACACCAATGAGTGGTGTAGACCTGTTTTAGCACGTGAGACTTAGATAAGGAACCTGCGAATTCTGTGTGGCCGCGCCATAGCTGGGAGTGAACGACGAAAGGCCCCCGGACCATGAGGTCCGAGGGCCGTGCGGGGCTCTGTTCGCCGGGCCTAAAGGCCCGGATCGGCTACGCCTTGGTGACGTCCCGCTCCATCTCCTCCTCCAGCTCGTCCGGCTCGCGGCCCGGAGTGGGGAGGTTGAACTTGGTGATCGCGAACCGGAAGATCACGTAATAGACGAGCGCGAAGCCCAGGCCGATCGGAATGATCAGCCACGGCTTCGTCGCCAGGTTCCAGTTGATCACGTAGTCGATCAGACCCGCCGAGAAGCTGAAGCCGTCCTTCACCCCGAGCGCCCAGGTCACGGCCATCGACACACCCGTGAGCACGGCGTGGATCGCGTAGAGCAGCGGGGCGATGAAGAGGAACGAGTACTCGATCGGCTCCGTGATGCCGGTGACGAACGAGGTCAGCGCGACCGACAGCATCATGCCGCCCACCTCCTTGCGCCGGTGCGGCTTCGCGCAGTGGGTGATCGCCAGGGCCGCCGCCGGGAGCGCGAACATCATGATCGGGAAGAAGCCCGTCAGGAACTGACCGGCCTCCGGGTCGCCCGCGAGGAACATGGGGATGTCGCCGTGGACCGTCGTACCGTCCGGCCTTTCGTACGTGCCGAACTGGAACCAGATGGGCACGTTCAGGAACTGGTGCAGGCCGATCACCAGCAGCGCACGGTTGGCGACACCGAAGACGCCCGAACCCCACGCGCCCAGGCCGACCAGCCAGTCGCTGAAGTTCTCGAGACCGTCGCCGATCGGCGGCCAGACCCACAGGCACAGGGACGCGAAGGCGATCGCCACGAACGTCATGATGATCGGCACGAGCCGGCGGCCGTTGAAGAAGCCCAGCCAGTCGACGAGCTTCTTCCGGTGGTAGCGCTGCCAGAACCAGGCCGTGAGCAGACCGATGACGATGCCGCCGAAGACACCCGGGTTCTGGTACGTGTACCCGCTGAAGGCCTGCTCGGGCGCCAGGCAGCCGCCGTTGATGTCCGCCGTTCCGGGCGGGCAGGTCTCGGGGAACTGGCGCAGCACGTTGAAGTAGACGAGGAAGCCCACCGTGGCGGCCAGCGCCGTCGAGCCGTCCGCCTTCTTCGCCATGCCGATCGCGACACCGATGCAGAACAGCAGGGGCAGACCCAGATTGCCGTCGAGCAGGGCGCCGCCGGCTCCCGCCATCACCTTGGCGACGTTGTCCCAGCCGAGACCGTCCGCGCCGAAGACGTCCGGCTGTCCGAGACGGTTGATGATGCCGGCCGCCGGGAGGACGGCGATGGGCAGCTGGAGGCTGCGGCCCATCTTCTGCAGCCCCTGGAAGAGGCCGGCCCATCTCGACTTCTTCGGCGCGGCGGCGGCGCTTTCCGTACTCATCGGCGTCCTCCCTGACCCGGAACAAGCCGGGCCCGACTCGCGTTGCACACTGGTGTAGACCAGTTGCGATAGGCTCCCGGAGCCCGCTGAGGGCAGGTTGCCGGTGATCGTCATCATTCGACAGAACGAGGGCACCCGCTCGCGAAGTTGGGCCAACCGTGGGTTACCGTGACAAAGCGGACCGTCGGTGCGCCGAGACTCACGTTTCTTGGACGGAACGGACAGGGAGAGAACATGGCCAGCAAGGCTGAGAAGATCGTCGCCGGGCTCGGCGGCATCGACAACATCGAAGAGGTCGAGGGCTGCATCACCCGCCTCCGCACCGAGGTCGTGGACCCCTCCAAGGTCGACGAGGTCGCCCTCAAGGCCGCCGGCGCCCACGGCGTCGTCAAGATGGGCACCGCGATCCAGGTCGTCATCGGCACCGACGCCGACCCCATCGCCGCCGACATCGAAGACATGATGTAACCAGCCTCATCGGTCGAGGGGCCCGTTCCGGCAGGGGAACGGGCCCCTCGCCATGTACGGCTACGCTCGTGCCATGTCTCGTATCGACGGCCGTACCCCCGAACAGCTCCGCCCCGTCACCATCGAACGCGGTTGGAGCAAGCACGCCGAGGGCTCCGTCCTCATCTCCTTCGGCGACACCAAGGTCTTCTGCACCGCCTCCGTCACCGAAGGCGTCCCGCGCTGGCGCAAGGGCAGCGGCGAGGGCTGGGTCACCGGCGAGTACTCGATGCTGCCGCGCGCCACCAACACCCGCGGCGACCGCGAATCCGTCCGCGGCAAGATCGGCGGCCGTACGCACGAGATCTCCCGCCTCATCGGCCGCTCCCTGCGCGCCGTCATCGACTACAAGGCGCTCGGCGAGAACACCATCGTCCTCGACTGCGACGTCCTCCAGGCCGACGGCGGCACCCGCACCGCCGCCATCACCGGCGCCTACGTCGCCCTCGCCGACGCCGTCGCCTGGGCCCAGGGCAAGAAGCTCGTCAAGGCCGGCCGCAAGCCCCTCACCGGCACCGTCGCCGCCGTCTCCGTCGGCATCGTCGACGGCACCCCCCTCCTCGACCTCTGTTACGAGGAGGACGTACGCGCCGAGACCGACATGAACGTCGTCTGCACCGGCGACGGCCGCTTCGTCGAGGTCCAGGGCACCGCCGAGGCCGAGCCCTTCGACCGCAAGGAGCTCAACGCCCTCCTCGACCTCGCCTCCGGCGGCTGCGCCGACCTCGCCGAGATCCAGCGCAAGGCGCTCGAAGGAACTCTCTAGGGCGCCACGGCGTCTCCATGAACACGGGCGTACGGCCGAAGCCGTACGCCCGTACCCGTACCCGTACATCCACATCCCCTGGGGAGGACCCGTCTTGAAGCGCCGTCTCGCAATCACCGTGGCCTCGGCAGCCGTACTCACCACGACCCTCGTCGGCTGCGGAGCACTCGACAAGGCAATGGACTGTGTCGCGACCGCCGACGCGATAGCCACCAGCGTCAGCAAGCTCGAGCAGGCGGCCTCCAGCGCCTCCAACGACCCGACGCAGCTCAACGAGTCCCTGAACGAGATCTCCACCGAACTCGGCAAGCTCAAGGACACGACGGACAACGCCGACCTCTCCAAGGCCGTCGACGACCTCACCAAGGGCGTCGAATCCGTCAAGACCTCCGTCAACAACGGCGACACCACCCCCGACATCAAGCCGATCACCGACGCGGCCACCGAGATCGGCAAGGTCTGCACCCCGGGATAATCGGGACCATGACCCGTCTGATCCTCGCCACCCGCAACGCCGGAAAGATCACCGAACTCCACGCGATCCTCGCCGACGCAGGCCTCACCCACGAACTCGTCGGCGCGGACGCGTACCCGGAGATCCCCGACGTCAAGGAAACCGGCGTCACCTTCGCCGAGAACGCCCTCCTCAAGGCCCACGCCCTGGCCCAGGCCACCGGCCTGCCGGCCGTCGCCGACGACTCCGGCCTCTGCGTCGACGTCCTGAACGGCGCCCCCGGCATCTTCTCGGCCCGCTGGTCCGGCACCCACGGCAACGACCGCGCGAACCTGGACCTGCTCCTGGCCCAACTCGGAGACATCGACGACACCCACCGCGCCGCCCACTTCGCCTGCGCGGCAGCCCTGGCCCTCCCGGACGGCACGGAACGCGTGGTCGAGGGCCAACTGCGCGGCGTGCTCCGCCACACCCCGGTGGGCACGAACGGCTTCGGCTACGACCCGATCCTCCAGCCGGAGGGCTACGAGGTGACGTGCGCGGAGCTGACCCCGGAACAGAAGAACGCGATCAGCCACCGGGGGAAGGCGTTCAGGGCGCTGGTACCGGTGGTACGGGAGCTGCTGGGCTGAGGCTCTCAAGCGAGCAGGCTGTTACCTTCGAATCGAAGGTAACAGCCTGCTCTCACTCGTACGCCCGGTCGGACTCGAACCGACAACACATGGCACCTAAAGCCATTCTCTCTTCCAGTTGGAGTACGGGCGCGTGCCGGTCCTGCTCACTGTACCCGTTGCTGTTCGAGAGCCAGGGGCCGGTGAGCGCATGGCAGTTGGGGGCGCGTCGGTCAGGGCGCACCGCCTTCGCAGCGGTGCGCCCCGGGCCCTTCAGCGAGCCCGGTTCAGATGCCCAGGTCCTTGATGATCTTGGCGACATGGCCCGTCGCCTTCACGTTGTACAGGGCGCGCTCGACCTTGCCGTCCTCGTCCACGACGATCGTCGAGCGGATCACGCCCGTCACCGTCTTGCCGTAGAGCTTCTTCTCGCCGAACGCGCCGTACGCCTCCAGGGTCTCCTTCGACGGGTCGCCCACCAGCGTCACCTTCAGGTGCTCCTTCTCGCGGAACTTCGCCAGCTTCTCCGGCTTGTCCGGCGACACGCCGATGACGTCGTAGCCCGCGCCCGCCAGCAGCTCCAGGTTGTCCGTGAAGTCGCAGGCCTGCTTGGTGCAGCCGGGAGTGAGCGCCGCCGGGTAGAAGTAGACGATGACCTTGCGGCCCTTGTGGTCAGCGAGCGAGATCTCGTTGCCGTCCGCGTCGGGAAGGGTGAAGGCGGGGGCGGTGTCGCCGGGCTGAAGTCGCTCGCTCATGGCTCTCCTCGGGATGTCTGGGCGTATACGACCGAGCCTAATGGGGGCCTGAGACAGACCATGGACGGAGAAACTGAGAGACTGTCCGTCAACGACCGATTACGACTACGGAGGCAGCGCGGTGTCGGAGGCCAGGACCCCTGCGCAGATCGAGGCGGACATCGTCCGCCGGCGCGAGCAGCTCGCCGTCACTCTCGACGAGATCGGCATTCGGATGCACCCGAAGACGATCGTCGGCGACGCGAAGGCGAAGGTCGTCTCCACGGTCGACCACACCGTCGGACGAGCGGCCGTCGCCGTCAACCGGACCTTCTCCGACGTGAAGGCCCGCTTCACCCACGACGATGGCGCGCCGCGCCTGGAGCGGGTGGTTCCGGTGGCGCTGGTCGCCGTGGCCCTCGTCGGGCTGCTCGCGGTCTCCACGCGCAAGCGCAAGGGATGACGCCGCCCGGGTACGGGCGACACGCCCGGACAGGTAGGTTCGAGTCGTGAGCGACAACACCCACGACAAGCTGCCCATCCGGATGCTCCACGACCGTGTGCTGGTCCGGACCGACTCCCCCGAGGGGGAGCGGCGCTCGGGCGGGGGCATCCTCATCCCGGCCACCGCCGCCGTAGGCCGCAGGCTGGCCTGGGCGGAGGTCGTCGCGGTCGGCCAGAACGTCCGTACGGTCGAGACCGGCGACCGCGTTCTGTACGACCCCGAGGACCGCGCCGAGGTCGAGGTGCGGGGCGTCGCGTACGTCCTGATGCGGGAGCGCGATCTGCACGCGGTGGCCGCGGACCGGTTCGAGGGGTCCACGGACACCACCGGGCTGTATCTGTAGAACGTTCCGAAGCGAGGGCCTGGTGACCGGTGTCACCAGGCCTTTCGTATGGATTTTGCTACCCTGGAGCCACCCGACGAGACGCGCCGTACCGGGCCCGCTGCACCGCAGTACGCAAAGACGACGCACCCCTGTTGTTCCGTCTCGCGGAGGTGTTCGTCGTCATGGCCTGGGTTCTTCTCGTCGTTGCCGGTCTGCTCGAGGTCGGCTGGTCGATCGGCATGAAGTACACCGACGGGTTCACCCGTCTCTGGCCCAGTGTCTTCACGGGCGCCGGGATCGTCGCCTCCATGCTGCTGCTGTCCCATGCCGCCAAGACGCTGCCCATCGGTACGGCGTACGGCGTCTGGGTCGGCATCGGCGCGGCCGGTGCGGCGGTGCTCGGCATGGTGGTGCTCGGTGAGCCGGCGACCGCCGCCCGGATCTTCTTCGTCTGTCTGCTCCTGGTCGCGGTGGTGGGTCTGAAGGCGACCTCGGGCCACTAGCCCGGCGAGGTCACTAGCTCGGCGAGGCCGGTGGCGACAGCGGCGGCGGTGGGGTAGCCGCCTCGGGGGTTGACGCGGGAGCGGTGAGGGGAGGCGTGCCTCCCCCGCCCCCGCCTGCGTCCGTCCCCGTACCGCCGCCGCCGTTCGTCCCTTCCGGCGTTCTCGGGCGCTCCGGCTCCGGCTCCGGCTGGGGTTCGGGGCGAGCCGGCCGCTGAGGCGTGTGAGCTGTCTGAGGTGTCTGGGGCGTGAGGGGCGTCAGTGGTACCGGGGGTGTCCGCGGGTGCTCCTGCGTCCGCTGCGGCCCCTCCATCCCCTCCTCCGACTCCTCCCACTCCTCCGACGCGTCCGATCCGTCCGGCCGCAGCGGTTCCGTCGGGTCCCACGACTCCTCCGCGCCGTCCCCGAGTTCGAGCTCGAACTCCCGCGGCTCCGTTCCCGCCAGAGCGTCCCGTGTGAACTGGCCCCAGATCCCCGCGGGCGGCCCGCCCCCGTTGATCCGCGGCAGACCGAGCGCCCCGTACAGCGACTTCTGCTCGCCCGTCTCCGGGTCCTGGCCCATCATCGTGACCACCGTCGCCAGGTCCGGGGTGTACCCCGCGAACCAGGCGGCCTTGTCGTCCTCCGCCGTGCCCGTCTTGCCCGCCGCAGGCCGGCCCGCGGTCAGGGCCGCCGTTCCCGACCCGAACTCCACCACGCTCCGCAGCACCGAGGTCGTCGTGTCCGCGGCCTCCCGGCTCACCGCCTGCCGGCTCCCGGCTTCCGGCAGTTCCAGATCCTGACCGTCCTTGGTGACCCGCGCGACGAGGCTGTACGTGCCGTGCCGGCCGTGGTTGGCGAGCGTGGCGTACGCCTCCGCCATGTCGAGGACGCTCGCGGTGGCGGGGCCCAGCGCGATGGAGGGGGAGGCGTTGAGGTCGGGGGTGCTCTTCGGCACGCCGAGCGCGACGGCCGTCTCCCTCACCCGCGCGGGCCCGACGTCCACCGCCATCTGCGCGTACACGGCGTTGACCGAGCTGTCGGTGGCGGACCGCACGGTGATGTCGCCGAACGACTCGTCGTCCTCGTTGCCCGGGGCGTAGTGGTCGCCGTCCCAGCCCTGCACGGGGCGCTTGTCGGTGCCGTCGTAGTACGTGTTCGGGGTGATCCGCTCGCCCTCCTGGGTGAGCGATCCGTGCTGGAGCGCAGCGGTGAGGACGAAGGGCTTGAACGTGGAGCCGACCTGGTAGTCGCGGCGCGTGGCGTTGTTGACGTACTGCCTGGTGTAGTCGATCCCGCCGTACAGGGCGAGGACCCGGCCGGTCGACGGGTCGATCGCTGCGCCCCCGACCCGTACGAAGCGGTCGGTGGGGTTCCGCGCGGGGTCGAGCTTCGACATGACCTGGTCCTCGACGGCCGTGACGAAGGCGTCCTGCTTCTCCTTCTCCAGGGTGGTGGTGATCCGGAAGCCGCCGCCGGCGAGGGTCTTCTCGTCGACGATGTCATTGCCGGTCAGGTACTCCTCGACCGCCTGGACGAGGTAGCCGCGCTGCCCGGAGAGGCCGGTGGCGGGGCGGGCGGTCTGCGGGGACGGGAAGGCGGTGTCGGTCCGCTCGGCGGGGGAGAGCCACTTCTCCTTGACCATGCCGTCCAGGACGTAGCTCCAACGGCCGAGCGCCTTGGTCCGGTTCTCGGGGTGGGTGGCGAGGTCGTAGGCGCTGGGTGCCTTGAGCAGCGAGGCGAGGTACGCGCCCTCGGCGGTGTCGAGGTGCGCGGCGTCCTTGCCGTAGTAGGCGCGGGCTGCGGCCTGGATGCCGTAGGCGTTGCGGCCGAAGTAACTGGTGTTCAGATAGCCCTCGAAGATCTCGTCCTTGCTCTTCTCGCGGTTGAGCTTGATGGCGATGAAGAACTCCTTCACCTTGCGGGTGACGGTCTGCTCCTGGCCCAGGTAGTAGTTCTTGACGTACTGCTGGGTGATGGTGGAGCCGGACTGCCTGCCCTTGCCGGTGAGGGTGTTCCAGGCGGCGCGGACCATGGCCTTGGGGTCGACGACGGCTCGGTCGGAGTAGAAGTCGCGGTCCTCCGCGGCGAGTACGGCGTGCCGGACGGTCGCCGGGACGTGCATGAGTCGTACGTTCTCGCGGTTGACCTCGCCGTCGCGGGCGATCTGGGTGCCGTCCTTGTAGAGGTACACGTTGGACTGCGCGATCGCGGCGGAGTTGGCGGGCGGGATGTCCACGAGCAGATAGCCGGCGACGAGGCCGCCGAGGAGCAGCAGCGTGGTGAAGAGGAAGGTGCCCAGGAGCGCCCGCAGGATGCGTCGGGGGCGGGAGCGGCGTGGGCGTTTGGGGGGCGGGGTGGGGACGGTGGGGTCCCTGGGCGCCCAGCCGGGCCGGTGTGGCTGGTCGTCGCTCATGGTGGAGCTCCCGTACCGGATGAAGGCGGATGGATCCCCCATACTGCACGCACCGGGGCAGAACCTGAGTAATACGACTCGAAAAGCACTCGCGTTGGCGGCACGCGGGGGACTAGGGTCGTGCGCTTTGGTGCCGTCGGGGCACGGAGGAGACGGCAGGGAAGGAACCGGGATGCGGCTGCTGTACGCGACGGTGGCCGCGGGTGGATTCCGGCGCCATGCCACGTACCGGATGGCCACGGCGGCGGGGGTGTTCACCAACACCGTCTTCGGGTTCATCCTGTCGTACACCTATATCGCCCTGTGGGACGAGCGACCGCAGCTCGGCGGGTACGACATGGCCGACGCGCTCGCCTATGTGTGGATCGGCCAGGGGCTGATCACCGTCTGCGGGCTGATGGGTGGCGGGTTCGAGGAGGAGCTGATCGAACGGATCAGGACGGGCGACATCGCCGTCGACCTGTACCGGCCGGCCGATCTGCAGGCCTGGTGGTTCGCGGCCAACGCGGGGCGGAGCGCGTATCAGCTGCTCGGGCGCGGAGTGGCCCCGATGGTGGTCGGCGCGCTCGTCTTCGACATCACGCTGCCCGAGCGGGCGTCGACCTGGCTCGCGTTCCTGGTGGCGATCGCGCTGGGCGCGACGGTGAGCTTCGCGATCTGGTACCTGGTGGCGATGAGCGCGTTCTGGCTGATGGACGGTCAGGGCGTGGTGCAGGTGGCGTGGCTGGGCGGGCTGTTCTTCTCCGGGATGCTGCTGCCGCTGAACGTCTTCCCGGGTGCGCTGGGCGAGGTGGCGCGGGTGCTGCCATGGGCGTCGATGCTGCAGATCCCGGCGGATGTGTACCTGGAGAGGTACGAGGGCTGGGGACTGCTGGGGGCGTACGCCTTCCAGATCGGCTGGGCGGCCGTGCTGCTGGTGGCGGGGCGGCTGGCGCAGTCGTTGGCGACGCGGAAGGTGGTGGTGCAGGGTGGGTGAGACGCCTGTGCTGGGGGAGCCGGGGGCGGTGCGCGGGGCGTACGGCGGTACGGCGCCCGGGACGGAGGTGCTCGGCCCCGGCGGTACGGCGCCCGGGCCGGAGGCTCTCGGACCATCGGACCTCGGATCGTCCTGGCTCGCGGAGTCCTGGCGGACGTACCGGATGGTCGCCGGCATGTGGATCCGTTCGACGATGACGTACCGGGCGTCCTTCGCTCTGACGCTGGTCACCTCCTTCGCCGTCACCTTCTTCGACTTCGTCGTGATCCTGCTGATGTTCGGTCAGGTGGAGGGTCTCGGCGGCTTCGCCTTCGCCGAGGTCGCGTTCCTGTACGGGGCGACCGGCACGTCCTTCGGCCTCGCGGACCTGACGATGGGCTCGCTCCAGCGGATGGGCAAGCGGGTACGGGACGGCTCGTTCGACATGTTCCTGCTGCGGCCCGCGCCGGTGCTCGCGCAGGTGGCGGCGGACAAGTTCGCGCTACGGCGGCTCGGCCGGGTGGCCCAGGGGCTGTTCGTGCTGATCTGGGCGCTGCTGATCCTGGACCTGGAGTGGACGGCGGTGAAGGTGCTGCTGCTGCCGGTGATGCTGCTCTGCGGCACGCTGATCTTCTCGGCGGTGATGATCGTGGGCGCGTCGGCGCTGTTCTGGGCGCAGGACGCGGCCGAGGTGACCAGCTCGTTCACGTACGGCGGGAACACGCTGCTGCAGTACCCGCCGGCGATCTTCGCGCAGGATCTGGTGCGGGGGGTCGTGTACGTCGTCCCGCTGGCGTTCGTGAACTGGCTGCCGGCGCTGTACATCCTGGGGCGGCCCGCCCCGGCCGGGGTGCCGTCCTGGCTGGCCTTCGCGTCGCCGCTGGTGGCGCTGGTGTGCTGCGCCCTCGCGGGCGTGGCGTGGCGCGCGGGACTTCGTTCGTACCGAAGCACAGGGAGCTGAGGCATGGCCTTCATCGAGCTGGAAGACGTGGAGAAGGTCTTCACGGTGCGGCGGAGGGCGGGGCTGCTGCGCCGGGTGAAGCGTGAGGTCCGGGCGGTCGACGGGATCAGCTTCGGCGTGGAGCGCGGCGAGATGGTCGGCTACATCGGCCCGAACGGCGCGGGCAAGTCGACCACCATCAAGATGCTGACGGGCATCCTCACCCCGAGCGGGGGCCGGCTGCGGGTCGCGGGCATCGACCCTTCCCCAAGCTCTCGGCTTCGCTCGAGCAGGGGAGGCCCCAATCGGGAGCGGACGCGGCTCGCGCAGCGGATCGGGGTGGTGTTCGGCCAGCGGACGACGCTCTGGTGGGACCTGCCGCTGAAGGACTCGTACCGGCTGATGCACCGGATGTACCGGATCCCGGACGAGCGCTTCGCCGCCAATCTGGCCCGCTGCGTGGAGCTCCTCGAACTGGGCGAGCTGCTCGACGTACCCGTACGGCAGCTGTCGCTTGGTCAGCGGATGCGCGGCGACATCGCGGCGGCGCTGCTGCACGACCCGGAGGTGCTCTACCTGGACGAGCCGACGATCGGCCTCGATGTGGTGTCGAAGGCACGGGTACGCGAGTTCCTGCGCGAGCTCAACGCGACGCAAGGCACGACGGTCCTGCTCACCACGCACGATCTGACGGACATCGAGCAGCTCTGCAAGCGGGTGATGGTGATCGACCACGGCCGGCTGATGTACGACGGGGAGCTGGCGGGGCTGCACGAGGTGGGGGCCGCCAGCGAGCGTCTCCTGGTGGTGGACCTGGAGCGGGAGCTGGCGCCGATCGAGCTGCCGGGGGCGCGATTCGTACGGGCGGAGGGCCCGCGGCAGGTCCTCGCCTTCCCCGCCTCGGCGTCGGCGGCGCCGCTCGTGGCGGCGGTGGCGGAGGCGTATCCGCTGGTGGACCTGTCGGTGCGGGAACCGGACATCGAGGCAGTGATCGCGAAGATGTACGGGGAACGGGAACTTGAGGTGCGTCCGGGAAGTCCCTGATGTAGGGAGGTGGGGTGATGAGCGACACGAGGAGCGGGGCGGGGGGCGGCGCGCGGGGGGAGGCCCTCGGCGAGACGCCGGGCAGGCCGTCGGGCGAGGCGCGGCGACCGTTGGTGGCGTTCGCGTACACGGCGGCCGACGCGGAGCGACACCGCGGGGTGCGCCGGATGAAGGCCATGGCCACAGGTCTGCTCCTGGTGGTGGCGGTGATCTATGTCCTGGCGACGTGGGCGGAGAACGCGGGATGGGGCGCCTGGGCCGGCTATGTGGCGGCCGCGGCGGAGGCCGGCATGGTGGGCGCGCTGGCGGACTGGTTCGCGGTGACGGCGCTGTTCCGGCGCCCGCTCGGGCTGCCGATCCCGCACACGGCGATCATCCCGACGAAGAAGGACCAGCTGGGGACCACGCTGGGCTCCTTCGTCGGCGAGAACTTCCTGTCGGCGGACGTCGTACGGGGGAGGCTGCACGCGCTGGGCATCGCCGGCCGGCTGGGGGCGTGGCTCGCGGAGCCGGACCACGCGGACAGGGTGACGCGCGAACTGTCGACGGCTCTCCGGGGCGCCCTGACGGTCCTGCGGGACTCGGACGTCCAGGCGGTGGTCGGCGAGGCGATCACCCGGCGTGCGGAGGCGGCGGAGATCGCGCCGGGGATAGGCAAGACGCTGGAGAAGATCGTCTCCGACGGGGCACACCGCAGGGCCGTGGACCTGGTGTGCGCGCGGGCGCACGACTGGCTGGTGTTCCACGGGGACTCGGTGATGGACGCGGTCCAGGGCGGCGCGCCGGGCTGGACGCCGAGGTTCGTGGACCGTCGCGTGGGCGAGCGGGTCTACAAGGAGCTGCTGCGCTTCGTCACGGAGATGCGGGACATGCCGGAGCACCCGGCGCGCGGCGCGATCGACCGCTTCCTGACGGACTTCGCGGCGGACCTCCAGGCGGACACGGACACCCGGGCCCGGGTGGAACGCCTGAAGGCGGACCTGCTGGCACGCCCGGAGGTCCAGGACGTCATCGCCTCGGCCTGGTCGTCGGTGCGGGGCCTGATCATCGCGGCGGCGGAGGACGACCGCAGCCAGCTGCGCCTGCGGGCGCGGGCGTCCCTGATCTCCCTGGGCGGCAGGCTGGTGACGGACAGCCGCCTGCAGGCGAAGGTCGAGGGCTGGGCGGAGGACGCGGCGGCCTATGTGGTCACGACGTACCGCGCGGAGATCACGTCGCTGATCAGCGACACGGTGGCGAGCTGGGACGCGGACCAGACCTCGAAGAAGATCGAGGCGAACATTGGCCGGGACCTCCAGTTCATCCGCATCAACGGCACGGTGGTGGGCGCCTTGGCGGGCCTGCTGATCTATACGGTGAGCCACGCGGTGGGGGGGTGAGAACTCCTGACGAAATGATCTTCGAGGTGGTTGGGTCGCTCCGGGACTGATGAACCGCGGGGGAACTGGACCACGCTTCGGCTCTGTCGACCAGCGCACGGGCCCGTTGCGAGTGGCACCTCCCTCTGAACGCCGTTGCCGGGCTCAGCCCCGCCCCGTCGCACCGTACGGCGTCAGTAGCCTGGGTACATACCCAGGAAGGCGCCGATGGCCACGGTGATGACACCGCCTTCGACGCCGAGTCCGAAGAGGAGGAGGGCCACGGTGAGGGCTGCGTCCCCAGCCGTGCTGGACCGCGTTTCGCAAACGATCGCGATGTGCGGTTTGTCCGGGTGGTAGGCGACCTGGACGGTCGGGGCGCCGCTCCTCGTGTACACGCTGCGGCAAACGCCGTGCAGGTCCGTGTACACATATGTCCCGAAGCTGCCGCCCAGGACGCGCGCGTTCCCGACTCGCCCTGCCTCCACGGTGATGCCGTTCCGGGGCAGGTACCACTGGCGGTACACGGTGTCCGCCCCCATGGAGCCGAACGCGATGCTCCCCGCCCCGAAGGAGGGGCCGACCAGCAGGATTGCGAGCGCGAGGGTCCACTCCCCGTGGATCCCGACGGCGAGTGCCAGGGCGAAGTGGAAGAGGCCGACGGCGAGTGCCCAGATCTTTCGCCTGCGTTTTCTCCGCTCTTCACGGGACTCGGTCAAGGCACGGGCGGTGACCAGGTTTGAGCCGTCGACCGTATCGGCCTCCTCGGTGAGCATGGCCAGGGCCGCGTTGACGGCGTCGGCGAACAGGGTCACGGCGGCCTCGCTCACGTCGTCGACGTGGTGCACGGCAGGCGCCGTCCCGGCTGGGGCGGTGAGCTCGACGGCGACGGCGCGCCCCTCCGAGCGAATGCGCCTGATCGCCCGGAGCGGGATCCGAAGCTCCTCGGTCGTCCGGCGCAACACCAGCGCATCGTCGTCGAATTGGAGCACGGTGCCGCTGGAACTGCACAGGACCGGTATGGGTGATGCGATCGACATGTGCGTGATCGTATGGGCTGGACGGGGATGACCGGGAGAGCCCGGGAGACGTGAGGCAGCCGACTGGGCGACCCGCGTGCTGCGCCGGTGCCCCGGCCGGCTGCAAGCCGCTCAGGACTCCGGGCGGAGTGCGTTCAGCCGCCTCCAGCAGATGAGTGCGCATGCGAGAGCGAGGAAGGCTTCGTGGATGTCGTCGCGGATCTCCCAGCGGATCCGCAGGCGGCGGAACCAGTGCAGGTGGGCGAACGCGCGCTCGACGCCCCAGCGTTGGGTGCCGAGCCCGGAGCCGTGCTCGGTGCCGCGGCGGGCGATGACCGGCTTCACACCGAGGTCCCGGACCAGGCGGCGGTACTTGTCGTGGTCATAGCCGCGGTCGCCCAGCACCACGTCCGGGCGGTGCCGGGGCCGCCCCCGCTTGCCCCGCACCGGCGGCACAGCCTGGAGCAGGGGGATCAGCTGAGTGACGTCGGTCCGGTTGCCGCCGGTCAGGATGCCGCTTGCGTCCTGGGTGCCGGCTCCGGCGCTCGACCGTGGGCAGCAGGGGTTCGATCCCGCCCGCGGCTCGTCGTCGACTTCCCACGGCTTCGGCCGCGCCACCTCGCACCCCCGGATCACCGGTCCCGGGTGATCCAACCACCTCAAAGATCATTTCGTTAGGAGTTCCAAGGCGGTGGTGGGGCCGTTGGCCTAGAGGTGCGCTGGGCGGGCAAGGGGGTAGGGGACCTGCCCGCCCAGCGCTCATGGGGAGGGCACTGGTTAGTACGTACGGAACGGCGGGGCCGTTCAGCACGTGACGCGGGACTTCAGCCCTTGTTACGGGTGACGGCCCACGACGTGCCGGCGACGGCCCCCGCGACTCCGAAAACGGCGGGCCAGGCCCCGACCTTCTTGGCGAGCGGGTGGGACCCGGCGAACGCGGCGACGTAGGCGGCGGTGAGCGCGGCAGCAGCCTTGCCCCCAGCCACCTGCTGCCACTCCCGCGCGGCAGCGACCCCGGCGCCGGCAAGCACAACGCCCCCGAGGGGCCGCTTCTTGGTCCACCGCGCGACGGCGTACCCACCGACGAGTCCGACGGCGGCTATGGCGGGGGCGGGGATGCGGGGCATGGTGGGGCCTCTCTCACGGGTGACAGTCTCGGTCTACGAGCCTAATTCAGCTCTCGCAACCGACCCCGTCCCCATCCCGGTCGAGATGACGCCCGTACCCAGGGTCTCCACGGCGCACGGGAGCGGCCCCGGCGGCGCGGGCGGCGCTGCAGTTCTCGTAGTACGTACTGCCGCCGCTTCCGCCACTGCTGCTTCCCCCAGTGACCGACCCGCCGGAACCTCCAGACCCTCCGGAGTACGGCTCGCACCCCACACCGTCCCCGTCTCGATCGAGATGACTCGCATACCCGGGGTCACCGCGACGGACCGGTGCCGCGCCTGCTGCGCGCGCGGCGTCACAGTTCCGGTAGTAGACGGCCGGGGGTTCCGCTTTCTGCGTACGGGTGGGCTTTGGCTTGGGCGTAGGAGTGGGGGTCGGGGACGGCACGGGGGCGTCGACCGTGATGCGTACGACGGCGGTCCCGCCGGTTACGTCAGGGGAGTTCGGCTCCACCCGGTAGGTGAACTCGTCCTCACCGCTGTACCCGGCTGCGGGCGTGTAGGTGATGGAGACGCCGTCGACGACGGCCGTGCCGTGACCGGGCTGCGAGTCGACGGTCAGCTCGTATTCGCCACCGTCCAAGACGCTGGTCAGCGGCCTCTGCTCGCCGCCTGCGGCCTCGGTCGCCGTGTCGTTGGCGAGTACGGCGATGGCGAGTGGGGAGGCCTTAGTGCTCTCCTCATCGTCGACAAGCTTCAGCGTGATCCCCGACTTGGGCGTGGCACTCGTCGCCGCGGCCTCAACCTCTTTGGCGTCCTCAGCATGGCTGCCGCCACCCCCACCACCGCACCCCGCGAGCGCCACGACGGCAACGGCCGACGCGATCAGCGCTCTACGACCCCGACGTATCTTTCCCGCACGCACAACAAGCCCCCACGGCATTCCGGTTATGGAGAAGCCACTGATGCTGCCACGACCGAGGGCTGGATGTGATGGATTCGTGAACTTCAGGTGAAGATCATTTCTCTGGGGGTGCAGCTCCCGGAGGGACCGCACGGTGACCTGGCGCGAGAACGCTACGGCGCTCGGCGTGGAGGAGGCGGCAATCGGCGTGATCGCCGACCTCCTCCACTGGCTCTAAGCGGGGAGATCGCCCGCGTCACGCGTACCTATCGGCCACACGTCGATGGCGAGCTTCGCAAGATCCGCCTGACGCTCCTCTATGCCTCTGGTGAGCCAACCATCGCTATCGGCGTCCCAGAGACGGCTGATTCCGGTTCCTTGAGTGATGAGGAAGGATGACGAGCCGTACGCGTCGACCTTCTCGGGGTAGGCCTTGTTGGACGCAATGCGGTTCTTCCTGCCGTGCAGCAAGGTCTGGTTTCCGAGCCGGTTCACCCATGAGGCATGGTCGTTGAGACGGTATGCCGGATCCGGTGACTGCGGGTAGATGTGCTCCACGTGAACTGTGTTCGTGCCAGCCACCATGACGTCGTCCACCCCGTCGCGCTGTCGGAGGAACTGCTCGATCGCCGTGAGCAGGTAACGTGCCTGGGTGCTCCTCGGGATCGGAGCCTTCTCGAAGTCCGACTGGAACGCGGCGTCGTCCGGCGTCCAATTGACGATCTGTTCGAAGGTGCTCGACAGGGAGGTCCCGGAGCTGACCTGCTTGGCCAGGTCAAACAACTTCTCTTCAAGCAGGGTTGATTCGCGGCGGCCGACCACCGTCCAGCGTACGTAGTAGCTGATGAGAGCCTCGGTGATCTTCGCGACCTCCGTGTACTCAGACTTGGCTGATACGGCCAGGAGCAACGGATAGGCAGCGTCGGCCCCAAGCGTTTTGATCTCGTCCAGCAGGCTGTCCAACTTTTCAAGCCCTGTTCCGGAGGTGATCAGCTCGATGTACCGGCCGGATGCGTTCTGAAGTTCCGCGGCGAAGGTCCGCACTTCATATCGTGGAAGTTCGGAATCGAAGCGCTGGGTCAGTTCTCGCCTGATCGTTGTATAGAGGCTGTGTGACCGCACGTCACCGTGGCCAGCGACCCAAAAGTGACGCAAGAACTTCTCTATGTCCTCCCGTCGTTCGAAGCCGTCGAGGAGTGAACGCCAGGCAGTATTGACTCGGGCCTTCTCGTCGTTGCCGCGGCTCTTCTCCATGAGGAAGTTTCGAACGAGGTCGACGGTGGACAAGTCCTTGCCTCGAGAGTTAATCGTTTCGAATACCTCATTGGCGTCGCTGGACGTCGGCGTCTGCACCTCAACGAACACGAGGCCCTTTACCAAGCAGTCCCTGACTTCCTCAAGCCAGTCAATTCGCTCGTCGTCTGAAGGGATAGAGCTCAGAGCGGAGGATATGTGTCCTTCGAATATTGAGTAGGCGTCCTGGATTAGCTTATGGGACGGGCGTGACGGTATTTCTGTCTGGGAAATCTTCCCGGTCGCCTCGTTCCAGTCTTGGATGAAATCCTTGAAGAAGTCCCGATCGAAGAGGGAGAGGGTCAGGAAGTATTGTGGTTGAGAGTGACGCCCGTCCTTGCGGGCTATGTAGTCTCGTTGAATGTTGTTGGCCATCACTCGGGCCTCGGTGGAGGCCATGGTTCCAAGTGTGTCTCTGATAGCGGCAATCAGGATGGTCGAGGTGGTGAGGCGCTGCTGGCCGTCCAGGAGGGAACGGCTCGTGATTTTGTCGTCAGTAATAGTGACGATTGGGCCGATGAAATACTCCGAAGACGCCTTGGTCCCCGTGCGGCGTGCGCGCATAAACTTCTGAATATCGGCCCAGTAAGTGTCGACCTCACGCTTCCCCCAGGCGTATTGGCGCTGACTGTCATCCGGTACCTCGACCGGCGGGTTGTTGGCCCCTATGAGTTGCCCGAGGGTCTGACGGGCGGCGTGCTTGATGATGGCCATGGGCTATCCTCCCCGAGTTTCCGACGAGAATAGCGTCCAGCAGGTCTCCTTGCGGGAATGTGCCGGATTCCGGTATTGCGGATCGTTCGCTTTGTGTATAAATGGTGGATTATTGCAGGTCTGTCCCCTGTGCACGGAAGGTCCATGGATGCGTTCACGGAAGTGTCTGCGGTACTACGTGTGCCCGGTCTGATAAATTCGCTAGTTACTGACGTTCAGCCGCACGATGGGGGATGGGGGATATGGCTTCTAGTACAAGCCCGCATGGCTTGTACGAGATTCTGTCGCGGGTGTGGGGCTCTGGGGCGCCGAATTTCCGCGATGGATGGGTCGCGGTACTTGAAGCGGAGTGGGGGTCCGACGAGTTCGCTCGACGGCACGCCGAGGTGGCTGCGCTGCTCTCCGACACGATCCAACAGATCCATGCGCTACCCGAAGCTCAGCGGACCAGATATTCCCGCTACTTTCCACAGTGGTGGACGGCTGTCGTGCAGCCGGACCTGGGCTGGTCTGACAACGGGCGTCCGGCTCGGGTGCTGGTCGCGCAGGAGACGCTCGACCACTTGGCTTCGGCAGCGGACCTGCTGGAGACCGCAATGCGCGGCACGAGTGCCGCACCGGCCGGGACCAACGTGCAGGAGCTTGCCGAGAGCTGTCGCTCCTGGCTTGAAATCCTCGCTGAGACGCCGGATTCCGAGCTGGCATCCGCTGTCAAGACCGAAATCGTCGCGCAGATCACCCACCTGCTCTGGCTCATTGAGCATGCCGAGCTCTTCGGGGTGGCACGCGTCTCCCGTGAGACGAATGCTGTGGTTGGTTCCCTCGCGCAGGCATCGACGATGCTGACGGGCGTCGATGTTCAAGCCGGTGGCAGATGGAAGAGGGCGTTCCTGAGTCTCGTGGCGGCATCTGTGGTGCTGACGGCAGGCGCCACGCAGTTGCAGGCCGCGATCGAGGCAGGCTCCGGTGTGGTCAAGGAGATCACCCAAGTCGTGGATGGCATCTCCGCCGAGTGAACCGTCGTCAGCGAGCCCGTCGCGTCATTGCGACGGGCGCGCTGACCCCGTCCTATCCGGCCGTGAGAGTCGAGTATGTCCACACGTCAGCCGGCATCTCGTGGCCGAGCTTCCATGTGATCCCCATGGGCTTACTTCCTTTGTGGTCCACGTATTCCGCTGGACCAAGGAGCATCCAGGGCTGAGGGCCGCCGATGTCCGTCTTCTTGTAGCGGCGGACGAAGAGGAGGACGTGGGACCTGTTCTTCTTGTGAGTCCGGTAGCGGATGCCCGTGGGGGACGCCTCCGACGTCTGGTTCTGGGACTCCCAGTGGAAGAGGCTGTCGTTCAGGGCGTAGTCCCGATAGCGCGTCTGCGGGGAGAAGTCCTT
This sequence comes from Streptomyces sp. NBC_01353, assembly GCF_036237275.1. GTDB lineage: Bacteria > Actinomycetota > Actinomycetes > Streptomycetales > Streptomycetaceae > Streptomyces. Next base: position 5,458,805 of record NZ_CP108352.1, read on the forward strand.
CTCATCCTTCTCCAGCGTGATCAGCAGCGCGTCGGTCTGGATGCTCTCGCACCACTTCACCCCCTCGCGGAAGTGGCCCGGCATGAAGCCGCCAATGAACGACTGGCCCAGGGCCGGGAGGATTTCTTCCCGGCTGTAGGAGGCGTGGACCGTCAAGGGAAGGCCGGCGAGGGGGCCGAGGAGCGGAACCGGGATGTGATCGGTCTGGCTGAGGGCGTAGGCCAGGACCTGGCGGAGTTCGTCACGGAAGGCGTGCTGCGGACGGAGCGAGTCCAGCGCCTCTTGGTACTGGGAGAAGCCACCACCCAGGGGCCACAGTGAGAAATAGAGCATGCGGGCGTAGGCGCGCTCGATCTCGTTGAGTGCGCTGTAGGGAGGGGCGTCGTCCGAGAGGAGTCTTGTGTAGGTCTCGAACCGCCGGGGGTCGTCGACGTGAAGAAACGCGGACACGCGCTTGAGGAGCGACTCCTCCCCTTCGGGGCCGGCGCTGGGGAGCATGCTCGAACGGCGAAGCAGGCCAGTCCAGGAGTTGCCGTTGCCGCGGTAGATCTCCTTGAGCTCGCGTCCGCTCTCCTCGAGGTAGTCCGAGAGCCGGTCCTCTCCGTACCGGCCCACCTCACGGGCGAGCTGTGTGACGTTGATGCTGATCTGGCTCCGGATGTTGTCGATGATCAAGTCCCTGGCCTTGGACTCAAGGATGATCTGGCAGCCAGACGGAAGCTGGGGGAAGTCGTGCTCGATGTTCGCGAGCAGGCGATTCCTCGTCAGGTTGGTCAGCGCGCGGAACTGCTCCTCGAAGCGGAACTCCTTGCGGTGCTGGCCGATGAAGTCGAGAACGGTGAGAACCGCCTTGCCTTCGCTGCGTCGAAGCCCGCGGCCCAGCTGTTGCAGGAAGACGGTGGCGCTTGATGTCGGGCGCAGCAGAAGAAGGGTGTCGACGTCGGGGATGTCCAAGCCCTCGTTGAAGAGGTCGACGGAGAAGATCACTTGAATCTCTCCGGAGCTCAGCGCGGCGAGGGCATCTTTGCGCGCATCGCGTGGTGTCTCGCCGGAGAGCGCCACAGCCTTGAGGCCGGCGCGGCAGAAGAAGTCCGCCATGAAGTGGGCGTGGGCAACAGAGACACAGAAGCCAAGAGCACGCATGGACCCCGGGTCGGTGACCTTGTCCATGACTGCCTGTACGACGAGCCGGGCGCGTGCGTCGTTGCCAGTGAACAGGTTGCTGAGGGCTGAGGCGTCGTACGCCCCACGCTTCCAGGTGATGGCGCTCATATCGGTGTTGTCTGTGACGCCGAAGTAGTGGAACGGGCTCAGTAGGTCGTTCTCCAACGCCTCCCACAGCCTCATCTCGGCCGCGATGCGCCCGTCGAAGAACTCGTCCTGGACGTTGCGGCCATCCATCCGCTCTGGGGTGGCAGTGAGGCCGAGGAGCTCGCGAGGCGTGAAGTGGTCGATGATCTTCCGGTAGGTGGGGGAGACGCCGTGGTGGAACTCGTCGATGACGATGACGTCGAAGTGGTCAGGGGCGAACCGCTCCAGAGTGCGAGCGTTGAGCGACTGAACACTTGCGAAGACGTGCTTCCACTCCTCCGGAACGATGCTGCTGTGCATCTCTTCACCGAAGTTGGCATCCACCAGGACGTCCTGGTATGTCCTCAGTGACTGGCGGAGGATTTCGCCCCGGTGGGCGACGAAGAGGAGCCGAAGGTCGCGCCCGTGCTTCTGCCTCAGATGCTTGTAGTCCAGTGCGGCCATGACGGTCTTGCCGGTGCCAGTGGCCGCAACCAGCAGATTGCGGTGGCGGCCGTGGACTTCGCGTTCAACCTCGAGGCGCTCCAGCATGTCCCGTTGGTGAGGGTAGGGGCGTACTTCGAGCCCAGAGAGCGTGATGTGGCGCCCGGCGGTGTTGTTGGTGCCGCGGCTGGCTACTTGAAGAGCTTCGTCGAGGCGCTTCGAGTCGTGGTCAGGGTCGTACAGCTCGAAGGCCGAATCGCTCCAGTACGAGTCGAACGTGGCTTCAAACTTGCGCAGGACGTCGGGGGTGGCGACGGAGGAGAGACGGACGTTCCACTCCAGACCATCGAGGAGTGCGGCCTTCGACAGGTTAGAACTGCCTACGTACGCGGTGTCGTATCCACTGTTGCGACGGAAGAGCCACGCCTTGGCGTGGAGCCGCGTAGAACGCAGCTCGTAGTTGACCTTGACCTCCGCGTTGAACCGCTGCACGAGGCGGTCGAGGGCTCTGCGTTCGGTGGCACCGATATACGTCGTGGTGATGACCCGGATGGGAACGCCTCGTGCGTGGGCTGCTTCGAGGGACTGCTCGATGACTCGAAGGCCGTGCCATTTCACGAAGGCGCAGAGAAGGTCTACGCGGTCTGCTGTGGCGAGCTCGGCGCGGAGCTCAAAGCCCAGGCTCGGGTCTTCTGGGGAGTTGGTGATAAGCGCGGTATCGGAGAGTGGAGTCGCAGGCCTGATCTTGTAGACACCCTTGGCCTCCTGCTCGGCGATGGCGAGCAACTGACGGGGGCCGTCGGAGACGAGGTCGACCCACTCGCGAGCACCCTCGATGCTGCTCATCGACTCGAGGATGTGGTTGGCCGCGTGTACGCGCTCTGCTGCGGGCAACCGTTCCAAGATCCGCCGGGCTGTGTTCGCGACATGTCGGGCGATGACATGAGGCGCTGAATCGGAACCCACGATGCCGTCGATCGCATGCCAGCCCTGATCCGTCAGACCCTTGAGCTGATTCTCAAGTCGCAACGTAATGAGTTGCTCGTAGAGCCCCGAGACCGGCTCGTTGGTGTTGATCGGACCACTCACTGAAGCCCCTCCCCGTTCAGACCTTCCCAGTGATATCAGGCGGCACGGACGGTCCGATCACGACTTGGGAAACTGGGCAGATCAGGTCACGGCTCTTGCAGCCCGGTGATCACTCCGCCCCGTGGCACCCCCCATAAGCCCTCCCCGACCCGCACCAGCACCCCGCCCCCCGCGCCGGCGGCCACGCCGTAGCCCGGCCGCGGGCCGCCAGGGTCGTGGCGTATTGGGGGAGGAGGTCCGCGTTCGCGGGGGAAGAGGACTCCGAGGCGGCGAAGGCCTCGTACGACGGGACCGTCGCCGGGACGATGCCCAGGTTGGGGGTGCCCGCCGCCGCGAGTTCTCGGAGCGAGGCTTCGATGTCCGTGAGGTGGGCCCGGTACGTGGGGTACTCCGCCTCGAGTTCCGGGTACGAGGCGAGGAGCTCGTCCAGTTCCGCCTCCGGCCAGTGGAGGACCGCCACCGGGAAGGGGCGGGAGAGGGCCGTGCGGTAGGAGCCCAGTTCGCTGCGGAGGCGGATGATCTCGGCCTGGAGTTCCGCCGGGTCCGAGGAGCCGAGCGACCACAGGCGCTTCGGGTCGTGCAGCTCGTCCAGGGGGACGTCCCCCGCGTGCAGCGTGTCCGCCAGGGTGTCCCAGTTGTCGTGGGGCAGTGCCAGCATCCGGCGGACCCGGTGGCGGGTGGCGAGCAGGGAGCGGGTGGGGTGCGGGAGGTCCGTCGGCGCCGCCTCCGGTGCCAGCAGGCGCGCCGCCTCCGTCGCGAACGTCTCCGACAGCTCCAGCTCGTCGTGGGACTCCAGTGTCTCCACCACGATCTCCCACGGCCCCGCGTCCGCCGGCGCCGATGCGCGAACGCCCGTGATGATCGCCCGCGCCTCCGGCTCGTGGCCGTACTCCCACAGGTTCGCCGCCTTCAGCGCCCTGATCAGGTGCGGGGAAGAGGGGGAGGCGGACAGAAGGGTGTCGTACAGCGCCGTCGCCTCCGCGCGCTCGCCCGCCAGTTCCAGGTGGGCCGCTGCCTGCAGGAACAGGGGTTCCTGGTCCTCGGGGTACCGCGCGGCGGTGCGCAGCAGACGCTCGGCTTCGGTGGCGTGGGCGGCAGGCGTGTCGGGGCGCATGCCGACCACCGTACTGCTGTACGGCCCTGGAGAGTTGGCGCGTCAGCCCTTATCGTGCCCCGCGTGCGGGACAGGGTGCCGGTCGTCGTCCAGACACGCGGGGTGCGGAGCACACCCGCCCGCGTGCTGTGGGTCGGCGCGGAGGCCGTCGTCACCTGCGGGGTTGTCCTGCTGCTCCTCGTCGTCCACCAGCTCTGGTGGACCAATCAGCAGGCCCGCGCCCAGGCCACCCAGCAGGTCCGCGCCCTTGAGCGGGAGTGGGAGGGATCACCCCCGGCACCATCGGTCGAAGAGTCGCCCTCCGTGGTCGACACTCCGGCGCCCGTCGAGTCCGCCGCGCCCCCAGAGGCCCGGCCCGAAGCCACTTCCTCCAGCCGCCCTCCGCTCTCCTCCGCCTACGCCATCCTCCGCATCCCCCGCATCGGCCTCACCGCCCCCGTCGCCCGTGGCGTCGGCAAGAGATCTGTTCTGGACCGTGGGTACGTCGGGCAGTATCCGGGCACCGCCTCGCCCGGGCGCCCCGGCAACTTCGCCCTCGCCGGGCACCGCAACACCCACGGCGAGCCCTTCCGCTACATCAACCGGCTCCGACCGGGCGACCGGATCCGCGTGCAGACCCGGGAGAGGGAGTACGAGTACGTCGTCGATCAGGTGCTCGCCCAGACCGCTCCCCGCGACACCGGCGTCATCCAGCCCGTACCCCGCTCCCTCGTCAAGCCGTCCTACGGGTACTCCGCCCCCGGCTCCTACCTCACCCTGACCACATGCACGCCCGAGTTCAGCTCCGCGTACCGGCTCGTCGTGTGGGCGAAGCTCGTACGGTGACGGCCGCCCCCACCAGGCCCAGCGCCGCCGACACCAGCAGCGCCGTGTCGGCGCCCGCCGTCGACAGCGCGATCGTGAGGGCCACGCCCGCCGACGAACCGATGTAGCGGGCCGTGTTGTTGGCCCCTGAGCCCATCGCCGCCCGCTCCGGCGGTACGGAGTCGACGGCGAGGCGCGGCAGGGCCGCGTTCAGCAGACCGCTGCCCACGCCCGCCACGAACAGGCCCGGGAGGAGGCGGAGCCAGGAGCCGTGGGGGGAGGAGAGTGAGCCCAGCAGGCCCAGGACCCCTGCCGTCGACAGGACGAAACCAAGCCCCAGTTGGTGCGGGGCGGACAACCGGCCCGCCAGCCTGCGGGCCTGCAGCGCCACCACGAACGCCGTGCCCGACCACAGCACGAACATCCACGCCGCCCCCAGTGTCGACATGCCGAGCGCCTGCCGGAGCAGCGCCGGAAGGAAGCTGAACAGGCCGATCACCGCCAGGCCGGTGAACAGCGCCCCGGACGTGGCCGCGAGGAACGCCGGGCGGCGGAAGAGCGCCAGGTCGATCATCGGCGTACGGCTTCGGCGCTCGACCGCCACGAACGCCGCGCCCAGCGCCACAGCGGCGCCCGCCAGCAGGCCCACCGGCGCGCGCAACCAGCCGTCCCGGCCCAGGGTGAGCGCGGTCAGCAGGGCAGCCAGGGCCAGGCCGAGGGCGAGCGCGCCCGCGATGTCTGGCCGGCCGCCGCGCGGTGCGCGGGACTCGGCGAGGGTGCGGGTGCCCAGGGCGGCGACCGCGAGCGCGGCCACCGCCAGCACCTCGTACGCGAGGCGCCAGTCGATCAGGCTCAGTCCGCCCGCGAGCAGCGGGCCCAGCGCGATCCCGGCGCTCACGAACGCACCCCACACACCCGTCGCCCGCACCCGGTCCCGGCCGGAGGGGTAGGCATGCGCCAGGAGCCCCAGGCTGCTCGCGAGGACGGCCGCGCTCGCCGCGCCCTGGGCCACGCGGGCGAGGGTGAAGGTGAGGGTGGAGGTCGCGAAGGCGCCCAGTCCGGTGGTGAGTCCGAAAGCGAGGGTGCCGAGCAGGAAGACCCGGCGCCGGCCGTGGTCGTCGGCGAGGCTGCCGGCGATCAGGAGGACGACGGCGAGGCCGAGCGGGGTGCCGTTGAGCAGCCACGCCTGCGCCGAGGCGGGGGTCGAGAAGGACGCGGCCATGTCCGGGAGGGTGAGCATCGGGGCCGTGTAGTTCATCAGCGCGAGGGTGGTGGCTGCGCTGGTGATCGTGAGGGTGGCGCCTGGGCGTGATTTCACAGGCGTGCGGGTGGGCGCGGACGTGAGCTGGGGCATGGCGGACCTCGACGCATCGTCTCGGTGGAGCGGGGTTCATCTGCTCAGTTCGGTGATTGAACCTTATGTCGGTCGGTTCGGTCAATGAACCCAGGCCCTGTACCCTCGGCGTCATGGCCCTCGGAAAGGACTACGCGGCACAGCAGTGCTCCATCGCCCGCGCCCTCGAAGTCATCGGCGAGCGGTGGACCCTGCTCCTCGTCCGCGACGCCTTCTACGGCGTCCGCCGCTACAACGACTTCCTCGTTCACCTCGGCCTGCCCCGTGCGGTCCTCGCCGCCCGACTCCAGGCCCTCGTCGAGGCCGGCGTCCTGGACAAGCGCCGCTACCAGGAGGCGCCGCCGCGCGACGAGTACGTCCTCACCGAGCGCGGCCTCGCCCTCTGGCCCGTCCTGCGCACGCTCGGACGATGGGGGCGCGACGAGGTGCCCGGCGCCCCGGCCGTACGCCACTTCCATCACGCCGCCTGCGGCACCGAACTCGGCCCGTACGGCGAATGCCCCGCCTGTCACGTTCCCGTACCGCCCGCCGAGGTCGAGATGCGGCCGGGTGCCGGGCTCGATCCGGAGCCCGCCGATCCGGTCAGCCGGGCCCTCCTCCGGCCGCGCCGCCTCCTCGTCCCCCTCGAAGCCGATCGTGTATAACGGCTGAGAGGTGACACGACCGGCGATCGAGGGGGAGGGAAGCGCGGTGATCAGAGACCTGCTCCTGCGCGTGCTCGCTCCCCTCTTCTTCCTGATCGCGCTCGCCAATCTCCTCCTCTCCGACGGTTCGAGCGTCTCCGCCGCCGTCGCCCTCGCCGCGACCACCGTCGTCTGCGCCCTCATCGGCGCCCCCGCGCCCGCGTCCGTGCCCCCGACCCGGGTACGCACCGCCCTGCGCGATCGCGAGCGGCGCACCGCTTTCCTGCCGCAACGCGACCCCGACGCCTCCGGCCGCCGCAGGCCCCGAGCACCCGGCCGTCCCCTCCCGACGGCCGCGTAGGCGCACAGAACACAGCAACACCCTGCGCGGATCCGTCATGCCGAGACGTCCTTCTTCCGGCACGACGAGACCCTTCGGAGGGCTCCCATGTCCGTTTTCGCTTCCCTGGTCGAGCAGCTCGCCGACCTGCTCCAGCCGCTCTTCGCCACCACCGCGACCGCCGCCGCGATCGTCCTGTTCACGATGCTCGTCCGGCTCGCGATCCACCCCCTCTCGCGGGCCTCCGCCCGCGGACAGAAGGCCCGTATCCGCATCGCCCCGCAGCTCGCCGAGCTCCGCGCCAAGCACGCCAAGGACCCCGAGCGGCTCAAGAAGGCGGTCATGGAGCTGCACGCGAAGGAGAAGGTCTCGCCCTTCGCCGGCTGCCTGCCGAGTCTCCTCCAGGCGCCCGCGTTCCTCCTCATGTACCACCTGTTCTCCGGCGATCGCATGGCCGGTCACACCCTCTTCGCCGCCCCGCTCGGCGACCACTGGGCCGACGCCCTCGGGCACGGCGGCGCCTTCGGCCCGGCCGGTCAGGTCTACCTCGTGCTCTTCGCGATCGTCGCCGCCGTGGCGACCTTCAACTACCGCCGTACGAAGCGGCAGCTCGCCGCGCAGCCCCTGGACACCGGACTCCCGGCGACGCCGGGCGCCGACACGATCAACAAGGTGATGCCGCTGCTCTCCTTCGCCACCCTGATCACCGTCGCCGTCGTCCCGCTCGCCGCCGCGCTCTACGTCGTCACCAGCACCACGTGGACCGTCTTCGAGCGGGCCGTCCTCTTCCGGGAGCAGCGCCCCACGGAGGCCCTTGCTACTCAGGCGTAAGGGTCCAGTCCGTGAACGGGGTCTTGCCGAGTGGTCGAAACTCTTGGAGGATCGACCAACCTCCGATGGCCGCAACCCATCGGCCGGGGATCTGTAGGGCCCGACCCCGGGCCCACCTCGACCACAGGGAGAAGACCATGAAGCTGCTTCGAGTCGGCCCGGCGGGTGCCGAGCGTCCTGCCCTGCTCGACCAGGACGGGACGCTGCGCGACCTGTCGGCCCTGGTCGACGACGTCGACGGCAGCCTGCTCGCCGACGCGTCCGCGCTCGACCGGATCCGGGCGGCCGTCGGGGCCGGTGTGCTGCCCGCGCTCGACGCGACCGGACTGCGGATCGGGCCGCCGGTCGGCCGGATCGGCAAGGTCGTGTGCATCGGGCTGAACTACCACGGGCACGCGGCGGAGACCGGCGCGGCGACCCCCGCCGAGCCGGTGGTCTTCCTCAAGTCCGCCGACACGGTCGTGGGCCCCGACGACACCGTGCTCGTACCCCGCCGCAGCACCAAGACGGACTGGGAGGTCGAGCTGGCGATCGTCGTCGGCCGTACCGCCCGCTACCTGGAGACCGACGAGGAGGCCCTCGCGCACGTCGCCGGTTACGCGGTCGCCCACGACGTCTCGGAGCGCGAGTTCCAGATCGAGCGCGGCGGCACCTGGGACAAGGGCAAGAACTGCGAGACCTTCAACCCGCTCGGCCCCTGGCTGGTCACCGCCGACGAGGTGCCGGACCCGCAGGCCCTGTCGCTCAAGCTCTGGGTCAACGGCGAGCTGAAGCAGGACGGCAACACCTCGGACCAGATCTTCCCGGTCGCGGAGGTCGTACGGTACGTCAGCCAGTTCATGACCCTGTACCCCGGCGACATCATCAACACCGGCACCCCGGCGGGCGTCGCGATGGGGCAGCCGGAGCCGAAGCCGTACCTGAAGGCCGGTGACGTGGTGGAGCTGGAGATCGACGGGCTCGGCCGCCAGCGCCAGGAGCTCAAGGACGCGTAGCGGCCGTGCCCGGCGGGGGCTTGACCCCGGCCGTACCCGGCGGGGGCTTAGCCTCTGAAGTCCTCGAGCAGGCGGCCCAGCGCCTCGACCACCATCGCGTGGTCCTCGGCCTGGGGCAGCCCCGACACGGTGACCGAGCCGATCACCCCCGCGCCCTCGACCGAGATCGGGAACGAACCGCCATGGGCGGCGTACCGGTCGGGGTCGAGGCGCGAGGACTGCTCGAACGTCGTCCCCTTGGCCCGGAAACGGGCACCGACGAGGAACGAGCTCTCGCCGTACCGCTCGACGACCCGCCGCTTGCGGTCGATCCAGGCGTCGTTGTCCGCGCTCGACCCCGGCAGCGCGCAGTGGAAGAGCTGCTGCGAGCCACGCCGGATGTCGATCGCGACGGGCGCCCGGCGCTCGCGCGCCAGGCCGACGAGGAGTGAGCCGAGCGCCCATGCGTCGTCGTACGTGAAGTGGGGGAGGGTCAGGCGGGATTCCTGGGCCTCCAGTTCGGGGATCTCCGGGGTGGCGCTCACAGCGTCACCGCGATTCCCTCGCGGGCGGAGCGCTTCGCGGCCTCCAGGACGTCCAGGGTCGCCGCGGCCTCGAGGGCGGTGACCGGGTTCGCGCCGGTTCCGCGGAGGGCGGCGGCGACGGCCGCGTAGTACGCCGGGTAGTCGCCCGGCAGCGTCTCGACCGGGGTGCCGCCGCCGGTCAGCGGGGACTCGCCCGCGCCGAGGGTGCCCCACATCGACTCCGGCTCCACGCCCCACGGAGTGCCGGGCGTCGGCAGCAGACCCTCCCGGAGGGCGGCCTCCTGCGGGTCGAGTCCGTACTTCACGAAGCCGGCGCCGGACCCGAGGACCCGGAAGCGCGGGCCGAGCTGGGCGGTCGTGGCGCTCGCGTACAGGTGGGAGCGGACACCGTTCGCGTGCGTGATCGCGAGGAACGTGTCGTCGTCGGTCTCGGCGCCCGGACGACGGACATCCGCTTCCGCGTAGACGCGCACGGCCGGACCGAACAGGACCAGGGCCTGGTCGACGACATGGCTGCCGAGGTCGTACAGCAGCCCGCCGATCTCCTCCGGCGCCCCGGACTCGCGCCAGCCGCCCTTGAGCTGCGGACGCCAGCGCTCGAACCGCGACTCGAAGCGCTGCACGTCACCGAGCGTGCCGTCCGCGACGAGCGCGCGCAGGGTGAGGAAGTCGTTGTCCCAGCGGCGGTTCTGGAAGACCGAGAGCAGCAGGCCCCGCTCATCGGCGAGCGCGGCGAGCCCGCGCGCCTCGGCGGCGGTGCCGGCGACCGGCTTGTCCACGACGACCGGGAGCCCCGCTTCGAGTGCGGCGGTGGCGATCGGGACGTGCGTCTTGTTGGGGGAGGCGACGACGATCAGATCGAGCTCGTCCGCCCGCGCCCACAGCTCGTCGGGGGAGTCCGCGACCCGTACGCCGGGGTGGGCGGCGCGCGCCTGCGCCTGGCGCTCCGGGTTGCCGGTCGTGACCGTGTCGAGGACGAGGCCCTCGGTGGCGGCGATCAGCGGGGCGTGGAAGACGGAGCCCGCGAGGCCGTAGCCGACGAGTCCGACGCGGAGGGGGGCGGTGTCGGTGCCAGTCATGGACCCACTTAAGCAACGCTGTTGCCAAAGTGCAAGCGAGGGGGAGAATGGAGTGGTGAACAGGAGTGTCAGGGGTGTCAGGGGCGGCGCGATGGGTGCGGTGGGCGGCGCGGGCGCGGTCGGCGGGGTGGGTGCGGTGGGTGCGGTCGGTGTCAATCTGCCGGCGCTGCGCAGCCACAACGCCGCGCTGGTGCTCGATCTGCTGCGTACGGCGGGGGAGGCCGGGATCAGCCGCCTGGAGCTGGCGGAACGGACCGGGCTCACCCCGCAGGCGGTCAGCAAGATCACGGCGCGGCTGCGGACGGAGGGCCTGGCACAGGAGGCCGGCCACCGCGCCTCGACCGGCGGCAAACCGCGTACCGTCCTGCGGCTGGTCCCCTCGGCGGCGTACGCGGTCGGGGTCCACCTGGACCGCGACGAGCTGACGACCGTCCTGGTGGACCTCGCCGGGGTACGCGTGGTCGTGCGCCGGGCTCCGCTGGACCTGGGCGCGGGCGTGGACGCGGTGTTCGAGGTGGTGGAGCGGGAGGTGGCGGGTCTCGGGGCGCTCGGCCCCGCCTCCCCTGAAGCCCGGGGCCCTGGGGCCCAAGGCCCTGAGATCCCGGGTATCGCCGCCCCCCACACCCCCGCCCTCCTCGGTGTCGGCGTCGCCATGCCCGGGCCGCTCGATCACCTCACCGGGACCCCGGGGCGGGTCACCGGGTACCCGGAGTGGGAGGGCGTCCCGCTGCGGGACGAACTCGCGCGGCGGCTCGGGCTGCCCGTCGAACTCGACAAGGACACCAACGCCGCCGCCCTCGGGCTCGCCCTCCGTGCTCCGGTCGGCGACTCGTTCGCGTACCTCCACCTCGGTACGGGGCTCGGCTCCGGCCTGGTCCTCGGCGGCGCCCTCCACCGAGGAGCGAGGACCGGCGCGGGGGAGTTCGGGCACCAGACCGTCCAGCTCGACGGGCCACCCTGCGGCTGCGGCGGGCGCGGCTGCCTGGAGGTCCTCTGCCTGGCCGCCGCGGCCCGTGGTGACCTCCCCGAGGCGGCCAGGATCCTCGGCATCGGTGCCACGAACCTCGTACGGCTCCTGGACATCGACCGCGTCGTCCTCGGCGGCCGGGCCGTGAACGCGGCGCCCGAGGTCTTCGCGCACGGTGTCGGCGCGGTCCTCGCCGGGGCGGGCCTGGGTACCCCGGTCGCGGGCACCGCCACGCCGTACGCCGTGGCCGAGGGCGCGGCGCAGCTGATCCTCGCTCCGATCTTCGGAAAATAGGCTGATCGGGCGGAACGTGCGGGCCGTCCGGGGGCAGGCGCCGCGTCGCTCCCCGACCCCGCCACGCCCGGGTGGCAGCGTCGCGGCCGTCCCGTACGCCCGCGAGCAGCAAAGGCACCCGTCCATGCGACTGCGCAACGCCCTCGCCCTCGGTGTGACCGCGGCGACGACCGGAACCGCCGTCCTCGCGCTCGCCGTCGCCCCGTCCTCGGCGGATCCCGCCCCCGGCCCGGGCCCCGGCTCCGGCGCAGACACCGGAACCGAGCGCGCCGGCCCGGGAACCGAGCACCTCGGTTCCCGAGTCGAGCGGCTCGACACCGGATCCGAGCGCCCTGGCCTCGGGGCCGACTTGAGCCGCGGATCCGGCCTCGGGACCGGGCACGGCCTCGAAACCGAGCGCTCCGGCCTCGGGACCGGGCACGGCCTCGGAACCGAGCGCTCCGGCCTCGGGACCGGGCACGGCCTCGAAACCGAGCGCTCCGGCCTCGGGACCGGGCACGGCCTCGAAACCGAGCGCTCCGGCCTCCCGACCGGCCACGGCCTCGGAACCGAGCGCTCCGGCCTTGGGACCGGGCACGGCCTCGGAACCGAGCGCCTCGGCCCCGATTCCGGCCCCGGCCTCCGCTCCGCCCCCACTCCCGACCCCGCAACCGAGGCCCAGACCAAGCCCCCCACCTGCGGCAAGGCCACCGACCCCGTCTTCCCCCTCGGCACCCGGATCCAAGGCGGTTCCGGCACCTACGTCCCGGGCGCCGACTTTCAATCCTTCGAGGTCGAGCTCACCAACACCACCGCCGAGCCCTGCCACAGCATCCACCCGGTCCTGGTCCTCGCCGACCGTGACCGGGTTCTCCGGCCCGCCCAGATCCGGCTCGACTTCTACGACTCCGAAGCGAGCCGCTGGCGGCCGGTGCAGTTCGAGGAGACGGACGAGGACGAGAACATCGGGGTGTTCAACGGGTTCCCCGGCTTCGCCGTCCCTGCGGGTCGCACGGTCACCGTCCGCGTCCGCCTCGCCTTCCGCGAAGGCACCGCACCCAACGAGGTCGTCGCCAACGCGGCGATCGTGCAGCGTCGGGGGGACGACGGGGACTGGGTCGGCGAGTCCGACGACTACCGCCTGACCATCGCCCCGGAGGGGACGACCGGCACGGACACGGACACGGACACGGGCACGGACACGGGCACGGAGCCGAGCCCGAGCCCCGCCCCCTCGGCTTCGGCCGGCGAAACCGTCCGTCCACCCGCCCCCGCCCGGCCCGAACTCGCCCTCACCGGCCCCGAGTCGACCACCACCGTCGCCCCCGCCTCCGGCGCGCTGCTCCTCACGGGCGGGGCACTGGTCGCCGCCGCCCGCCGGGGGCGACGTCGGGCGTAGAACCCTCCGGTCACTCTCCGTACACCCTGCCGTTCATTCCCATCTGCGAGCATCCCCCAGTGGACTACCCGAACGACCAGGCACCTGGCGCCCCCATCCGCTCCGGCATCCCCGAGCACGGCCGAATCCCCAAGTACTACGCGGTGAAGGCCAAAGTCGCCTCGCTGATAGACGAGTTGGGTGAAGGCGGACTCCTGCCCACCGAGCGGGATCTCGCCCTCCGTTACGAGGTCTCCCGGGAGACCGTCCGTCAGGCCCTGCGCGAGCTGCTCCTCGAAGGGCGGCTGCGCCGCCAGGGGCGGGGGACCGTCGTCGCCGGGCCCAAGCTGGAGCAGCCGCTCTCGCTGGCGAGCTACACCGAGGGCGTACGACGGCAAGGGCGCCGCCCCGGCCGCACGCTCGTCTCCCTCGACCGCTTCCCCTGCCCCGCCGCCCTCGCACCCGAGATCGGTGTCCAACGCGGCGAGCCCGTCTGGCACATGGAGCGCGTGCTGCTCGCCGACGACGAGCGGGTCGGCCTGGAGAGCACGTACGTCTCCGAGGCCCGTGCCCCGCGCCTCGACACCGAGTTCGACCCCGACTCCTCCTTCTACGCCTATCTCCGCGAGAAGCTCGGCATCACGTTCGGCGACGCCGACGAGCGCATCGAGACCGTCCTCGCCACCCCGCGCGAGGCCCTGCTGATCGGCACCCCGCCCGCGCTCCCGATGCTGCTGATCCACCGGATCTCCCGGGACACCTCCGGCCGGCCCCTGGAGCGCGTCCGCACCCTCTACCGAGGCGACCGCTTCAGCTTCACCGCCCACCTGGGGCATCAGGGCTGATCAATACCGCTCCGCGAAGGGTGCCTGTCGGATCACTTCGCATAACGGAAAGATAACGGGTCTAGGCCAACCTTGTCGGGCCGTTCACCGTCCCGTTGCCCACCGGATCCGTCCGGGTCACTCGTCGCCAGGACGGTGAACGGCATGAAGGTGATCGTCGTAGGAGCCGGCGTGGTGGGAACCATGCACGCCTGGCACGCAGTGGAACGCGGCCATGAGGTCGTACACATCGAGCGCGAGGCCGAGGCGCGCGGAGCCTCCCTCCGTAACTTCGGCCAGATATGGGTGAGCGGGCGCGCGGGCGGCGAGGAGCTCGAGACCGCGCTGCGCGCCCGCGAACTGTGGGAGGGCATCGGCGCCCGCGTCCCCGGACTCGGCTTCCGGGCCATCGGCTCGCTCACCCCCGTGCGCAACGAGCTGGAACTGGCCGTCGCCGAGGCCGCCCTGGCCCGGCCCGACGCGGCGGCACGCGGCTACAAGCTGCTGACCGCCGACGAGGCCCGCGCCGTCAACCCCGCCCTGCGCGGAGCGTTCGAGGCCGCTCTGTGGTGCGAGCGGGACGCCGCGGTCGAGCCACGCACCGCACAACTCGCCCTGCGCAAGGCCCTCCTGGCCACCGGCAAGTACACCTTCCTGCCCAACCGCGAGGTGCGGGACGTCGTCGGTGGGCATGCCGTCCGCGACGACCGCGGTGAGGTCCACACCGGCGACGTCGTCGTCCTCTGCACCGGCGCCGCGCTCACCGGCCTCGTCCGCGAGATCGCCGGCGAGGTCCCGGTCCGCCGCGTGCGGCTGCAGATGATGCAGACCGACCCGCTCGGCGAGCCGCTGACCACCTCCGTCGCCGACGCCGACTCCTTCCGCTACTACCCGGCGTACAAGTCCGACGCTCTGGACGCCCTCAACGCGGGCCAGGCGCAGGGCCCGACCGCCGCCGCGCACAAGATGCAGCTCCTGATGGTCCAGCGCCTCGACGGCGGACTGACCATCGGCGACACCCACGAGTACGAGCACCCCTTCGCCTTCGACACCCTCGAAGACCCCTACGAGCACCTCACCCGCGTCGTGGAGTCCTTCCTCGGCCGCCCGCTGCCGAAGATCCGGCGGCGCTGGGCGGGCGTGTACGCGCAGTGCACCGACACCAGCCGGGTCGTGCACCGCCAGAAGGTCCGCGAAGGCGTGTGGCTGGTGACCGGACCCGGCGGACGCGGCATGACCTGCTCGCCCGCCATCGCCGAGACGACCGCGAACGAACTGGGCTGGTGAACACCGTGACCGAGAACCGCAAGCACAACCTCGTCGTACTGGACATGGCCGGCACCACGGTCGCCGACGGCGGCCTCGTCGAGCAGGCCTTCGCGGCCGCCGCCGAGCGACTCGGCGAAGACCCGGCCACGATGATCGACTACGTCCGCGCAACCATGGGCGAGTCCAAGATCTCCGTCTTCCGCCACCTCTTCGGTGGCGACGAGACCCGTGCCCAGCAGGCCAACCTCGCCTTCGAGGCGGCGTACGGGGAGCTGGTCTCCGGCGGCCGGATCGCTCCGATACCCGGCGCGGCCGAGACGATCGCCGAACTGAAGGGCCAGGGCCGGACGGTGGTCCTGACCACCGGGTTCGCCCGGGTCACCCAGGACGCGATCCTCGACGCGCTCGGCTGGCGCGACCTGGTCGAGCTGACCCTCTGCCCGGCGGACGCCGGCGGCCGCGGGCGCCCGTACCCGGACATGGTCCTCGCTGCCTTCCTCCGTACGGGCGTCGTCGACGACGTCCGGCAGATCGTGGTCGCGGGCGACACCTCGTACGACATGCTCAGCGGGGTCCGCTCGGGCGCCGGGATCGTCGCGGGCGTCCTGACGGGCGCGCACGACGAGGGCGCGCTCAAGGAGCACGGCGCGACGCACGTTCTGACCTCGGTGGCGGATCTGCCGGGGGCGATGGCGCGGGCGGAGGCGGACCGGTGACTGCGCCCGCGACCGCCGGGACCGCCGGGGCGCACACCACGTGCGCCACGACCCGCGCGGCCGGTGCCCGTAGCGGAATCCGCTTCGACTCCGTCTCCGTCGCGTACGGGAACCACACGGTTCTCGACGCGCTCGACCTGACCGTCGAACCCGGCGAGGTCATGGCCCTCCTCGGGCCCTCCGGCTCCGGCAAGACCACCGCCCTGCGCGCCGTCGCCGGGTTCGTGCGGCCGGTCTCCGGGCGGGTGTTCATCGGTGACCGCGACGTCACCGACCTGCCGCCGCACCGGCGGGGGATCGGGATGGTCGTCCAGCAGTACGCCCTCTTCCCGCACATGCGGGTCGAGGACAACGTGGCCTTCGGCCTGAAGGCGCAGAAGGCGCCGAAGGCCGAGACCCCCGGGAGGGTCGCCGAGGCCCTGGAGATGACCGGGATGGCGGCCTACGCCAAGCGCTACCCGCGCGAGCTGTCCGGCGGACAGCAGCAGCGCGTCGCCATCGCGCGGGCGCTGGCCATCCGACCGAACGTCCTGCTCCTCGACGAGCCGCTGTCCGCGCTCGACGCGCAGCTGCGCTCGGGGATGCTGGCCGAACTGGCCCGGCTCCACCGGGAGTTGCCGGACGTCTCGATCCTGTACGTCACCCACGACCAGGTCGAGGCGCTGACCCTCGCCGACCGGATCGCCGTCATGGACAAGGCCCGGCTCCAGGACTGCGGCACGCCGCAGGAGCTGTACCGACGTCCGCGTACGGAGTTCACGGCGTCGTTCGTCGGCAACGCGAACCTGCTGCCGGTGACGGTGGGCGTGGGCGGAGTGGCCTTCGGCGGCACCGAACTCCAGGTCGCGACGGACGACGTCGCCCCGGGCGCGGGCGCGACGCTGTGCGTACGGCCGCACCTCATCGGCCTGGGGGAGGGCCCGAACGCCCTGCGCGGTCGTATCGCAGAGGTGCAGTGGCGGGGGTCGACGCATCGGCTGTACGTCGACGTCGACGGGCACCGGGTGAAGGCGGACGTCCGTGAGCTGCGGGAGACACCGGCGCTCGGTGACGAGGTCGCGCTGCACTTCGCGCCGGAGGACGGGGTGCTGCTGGGGGCCGGGGTGTCCGATGGGTGACCCGTCCGCACCGGCCATCACAGCTGAGCGCCGTCGTGGCGGGGCACCCGAGGCGGACCCGCCCGCAAAGGCGCCGTCCGTTGTGCCCGCCCTCCCCCAGACTCCGTCCGGTGGGACCCCCATCGCCCCTGCGGAACGTATGCCCACAACGGTCTTGTGGGCCCTCCCTCCCGTCCTCGCTCTCGCCGTCGTCTTTCTCTACCCCCTCGCCCTCGTCGTCCAGGAATCCCTCGCCCCCGGTGCCTACGCCGATGTCTTCGGGTCCGAGGCCTTCCAGAAGGCGCTTGTCACCACCGTGTGGCTTGCTGTCGGGGCCACCGTCGGGTGTCTCGTCCTCGGGTTCGTGCTCGCGCTCGTCATCGCGTTCGTGCCGTTTCCCGGAGGGAAGGCGGTGTCGAAGTTCATCGACGTCTTTCTCTCCTTCCCCTCCTTCCTCATCACCCTCGCGCTCCTCTTCCTCTACGGCACGGTCGGCATGGCCAACGGCCTGTGGACGGACGTCACGGGCGCCGAGTCAGGGCCCTTCCAGTTCCTGACCACGCCGTGGGGTGTCCTCCTCGCCGAGATCACGTACTTCACGCCCTTCGTGATGCGCCCGCTCCTCGCCGCGTTCTCGCAGATGGAGACCGCCCAGCTGGAGGTCGCCTCCTCCCTCGGGGCGCGGCCGCTGCGCATCGTCCGGCGCGTGATCCTGCCCGAGGCGCTGCCCGCGCTCGCCGCCGGCGGGAGTCTTGTCCTGGTCATGTGTCTGAACGAGTTCGGGATCGTCCTCTTCACCGGCGCCAAGGGCGTCACGACTCTCCCGATGCTCGTCTACGGCAAGGCCATCCTCGAGTCCGACTACGCCGCCGCCTGTGTCGTCGCCGTCGTCAACGTCGCGATCTCCGTGGGCCTCTACGGCCTCTACCGGGTGGTGAGTCGTCGTGTTGGTGCATAGCCGGACGGGCAGGTGGACGGCCTGGGCCCTCTTCGCGGTCCTCTTCGTGCCGCTCTTCGCCCTGCCCCTGCTCGTGATCCTCGCCGCCTCGTTCTCCACCAACTGGTCCGGGGCCTTCCCCTCCGGGCCCACGGCGGAGCACTACACGGCCGCCGTGCGTGGTGAGTCCCTGCAGGCGCTGACCACCAGCCTGGTCACCGCCGTCACCGCGAGCCTGCTCGCGCTGACCATCGGCACCTGGGCGGCGCTCGCCGCGGCCGCCCTCCGCAGGAGGGGCAGGAGGATCCTCGACGCGCTGTTCATGCTGCCGGTCGCCGTGCCCTCGGTCGTCGTCGGCCTCGCCGTGCTCGTCGCCTTCTCGCAGCCGCCCGTGCTCCTGAACGGCACGCGCTGGATCGTGATCCTCGCGCACACCATTCTTGTCACGGCGTTCGCCTATCAGTCGGTTTCGGCGGCCATCCTCCGTCTCGACCCGATGTACGAGCAGGCGGCGGCCAGCCTCGGCGCCCGCCCGTCCTACGTACTGCTCCGGGTGAAGCTGCCGCTCCTGCTGCCGTCGCTCAACGCGGCCGCCGGGCTCTGTTTCGCCCTGTCCATGGGCGAGTTGAGCGCCACGATGATGCTCTACCCGCCGGACTGGCTGCCGCTCCCGGTGCTGATCTTCACGGCCACCGACCGCGGCTCCCTCTTCACCGGCTCGGCGCTCGCCGTGGTGCTCATGGCCGCGACCCTGCTCGTCCTGCTCGCCGTCTCCCGTATCCGTACCAAAGCGTCCTACCGCTAAGTCACTCAGGAGAGAACGACGTCATGCGTACCTCGTCCACGATCATCAAGCCGATCGCCGCCCTCACCGGCACCCTCGCCCTCGCCGCCGGCCTCACCGCCTGCGGTGGCTCCTCCGCCGCCTCCGACGAGAAGGTCGTCACGGTCTACAGCGCCGACGGCCTCAAGGGGGAGAAGGGCGACGGCTGGTACGACAAGGTCTTCGCCGACTTCGAGAAGCAGACCGGCATCAAGGTCAAGTACGTCGAGGGCGGTTCCGGCGAGATGGTGCAGCGTGCCGTCCGCGAGAAGAACAACACGCAGGCCGATGTCATCGTGACCCTGCCGCCCTTCATCCAGCAGGCCGACTCCAAGGGGCTGCTCCAGGCGTACACCCCGAAGGGCGCCGAGCAGGTCGACGGCGGGAACAAGGCGGCCGACGGCAAGTGGACCTCCGTCGTCAACAACTACTTCGGTTTCATCCACAACAAGCAGCAGCTGAAGGAGGCTCCCAAGACCTGGGAGGAGCTCCTCGACGCCAAGTACAAGAACAAGCTGCAGTACTCCACCCCCGGTGTCGCCGGTGACGGCACGGCCGTGGTCATCAAGGCGATGCACGACTTCGGCGGCCAGGAGCCGGCGATGGAGTACCTGAAGAAGCTCCAGACCAACAACGTCGGCCCGTCCTCCTCGACCTCCAAGCTGGCGCCGAAGGTCGACAAGGGCGAGATCCTCGTCGCCAACGGCGATGTCCAGATGAACTTCGCCCAGTCGAAGTCCATGCCGAACCTCGGCATCTGGTTCCCGGCCAAGGACGGTGGTAAGCCCACCAGCTTCGCCCTGCCGTACGCCGCGGGTCTGGTGAACAAGGCCCCGCACAGCGAGAACGGCAAGAAGCTGCTCGACTTCATGCTGAGCGAGCAGGCCCAGCGCGAGGTCAGCGCGATCGGCGGCGGCTTCCCGGCCCGCAAGGACGTCAAGGCCACCGACGCCAACGCCATCGAGCTCGCGAAGCTGATGGAGGGCGTCGAGATCTTCGAGCCGAACTGGGCCGACATCGACAAGAACCTGACCGACTACGTCGACGCCTGGAAGACGGCCACCGGAAGCTAACCGCGGGCTTCCAAGAGTTCACCGCACGGCCCCTGGAATCCCTCCGCATGTAGCGGAAAGATAACGGGTACGGACCAACGCCCCCGAGGAATCGGGGGCGTTGGCGTGTCCTCGCCCCCTCCTCGCCCCCTTCCACGGAGGATCCAGATGCCGATCACCGGCATATCCACGGCCCTGCCCACCGGAGTCTCCCGCCGCACCGTGCTCGCCGCCGCGGGCGCCGCGGCGGCCGTCGCCGCCTCGGGCGTCGTCACCCCGCCCGCCGCCCACGCCGCCGCCCCCACGCTCCCGAACGGCACCAGCAAGGACAAGGTGCTCGTCGTCGGCATGGACGGCCTGCGGTACGACAGGATCGACGCGGCCAAGGCCCCGACCCTCAAGTCGCTGATGGCGAACGGCACGTACGGCCTGTCGCTGCTCTACGCCAACCCGATGGCCGCCACCTCCTCCGGCCCGGGCTGGTCGACCATCTCCACCGGTGTCTGGCCCGACAAGCACGGCGTGAAGGACAACACCTTCGCCGGCAAGAACTACGCCAAGTACCCCGGATTCCTGGCCCGGTTGAACCAGGTCCGCCCCGAACTCTCGCTCTTCGCGGCCGTCGACTGGCCCGAGCTCGACACGCACGGCACAGTCACTCCCGGCGCCGACGCCAAGCTCGTCCACAACAACAACTACGCCGTGAACGACAAAGTCATCACGGACGCGACCGAGGACATCCTTCGGAACCAGAACCCGGACGTCGTCTTCGTCTACTTCGGAGAGACCGACGAGATGGGGCACTCCTACGGCGCCGCCAGCCAGAAGTACCTGGACGCCATCGCCGTCCAGGACGGCTACCTCGGCCGCCTCGTCGCCGCGATCAAGGCCCGCACGTCGTACGCCACCGAGCGCTGGACGGTCATCGTCACCACCGACCACGGCCACACCGACGCCGGCGGCCACGGCGGCTCCTCCATCGAGGAGCGCCGCACCTTCGTCCTCGCGCAAGGGCCCGGCATCGCCGCCGGCGCCCGCCCCATCGACACCCGCCTCGTCGACGTCGCAGCCACCGTCTTCCACCAGCTCGGCATCGCGCCCGACCCCTCCTGGGGCCTGGACGGCAAGCCGATCCAGCAGCGCTCGACCGACCCCTTCGACGCGCTGCACTCCTCCCTCACCGGCCGCGTCGACGAGACCGGCATCCCCGCCGGCGTCCTCGGCTTCACCCACACCGCGCCCGGCGGCTGGTCCGTCATCAACAACGCCATGGGCACCGGCGGCATGACCGAGTGGCGCGGCTGGGCCTTCGCCACCGACGAGTTCTGGTCCCGCACCCAGCGAGACCAGTCCCGCGAACTCAACATCCGCTCCCGAGGCGTCTTCGCCGTCGCCGACTCCGACGAGTGGGCCGACAAGACGTTCTCCGGTACGTACGACTCGACGCTGGTCACCCCCGCGTACAGCGTCTCCGGAGCGGCCCGCGTCACGCTGGACTTCACCACCTTCTACCGCCAGGAGGGCAGCCAGACCGCCCAGGTCCTGGCCTCCTTCAACGGCGGCACGCCGACCGTCGTCAAGAGCTACACCTCCGACGTGATCTCCCAGCCGCAGTCGCTCACCGTGAACGTCCCCGCCGGGGCGTCCAGCGTGAGCTTCCGCTTCCGCTACACCGGTTCCAACAACTGGTACTGGGTGATCGACGGGGTCAAGATCGCCACTTCCTGATTAGTCTGGGGGCGTCGCCACAGTGCTGTCGCGGCGCCCCCAGCACACCGCACGATTTCTGTACGGCAGGAGTCCCCGCACATGGCAGAGCGCAAGCCGATCGAATCCTGGCTCACGGACATGGACGGCGTCCTCATCCACGAGGGCGTCCCGATCCCCGGCGCGGACGCGTTCATCAAGAAGCTGCGGGAGACCGGGAAGCCCTTCCTGGTCCTCACGAACAACTCGATCTACACCGCCCGCGACCTGCACGCCCGCCTCGCTCGTATGGGCCTGGACGTGCCCGTGGAGAACATCTGGACCTCGGCGCTCGCCACCGCCCGGTTCCTCGACGACCAGCGCCCCGGCGGCACCGCCTACGTCATCGGCGAGGCCGGCCTGACCACCGCGCTGCACGACATCGGCTACGTCCTCACCGACCACGACCCCGACTACGTGGTCCTCGGCGAGACCCGGACGTACTCCTTCGAGGCCATGACCAAGGCCGTCCGGCTCATCAACGCGGGCGCCCGGTTCATCTGCACCAACCCCGACGAGACCGGCCCCTCGCTCGAAGGCCCGCTGCCCGCCACGGGCTCGGTCGCCGCGCTGATCACCAAGGCCACCGGCAAGGACCCGTACTTCGCGGGCAAGCCCAACCCGCTGATGATGCGGACCGGCCTCAACGCGATCGGTGCCCACTCCGAGTCCAGCGCCATGATCGGCGACCGGATGGACACCGACATCCTGGCCGGTCTGGAGGCGGGGATGCAGACCTTCCTGGTCCTGACCGGTCTGACGACGTACGCGGAGATCGACCGCTTCCCCTACCGCCCCTCCAAGATCGTCGACTCGATCGCCGACCTCGTGGACCGCGTGTAACCGCCGGTCGGCCCCGGGGCGTGCCCCGGTCGGGCCCCTGCGGATGCGAAACGACCGGAACCGGGTGAACCTTCCACTACCAGGAGGTCACGATGCGTTCAGGTTCCATTGCTCTCCGTGCCGCAGGGGCGGCCGTCATCCTGGTACTGGCACCCACGGCCGGTACCGCCTTTGCCGGTGACGGTGTCAAGGTCACCGTCACCCCGTCCACCGCCAAGCCCGGCGCCGATGTCGACGTCCGTGTCCAGGGCTGCAAGGGCACCACCGGCGCCGCCAGGTCCCACGCGTTCGTCGCCGACGCCGAGCTCACCGGCCGTGACGGGGGCGAGTACGTCCTCTTCGGCGACACCACGGTCAAGTCGGGTCTTCAGAAGGGCACGTACAAGGTCAGCGTCACCTGCGACGGCCGGGACCACCGTGACGTCGGCGTGGTCCACGTCGAGAAGCACAGGCCGGAGCCGACCCACGAGGCCACGCTCGAGCCGATCCACCGGCCGACGTACCACCCGAGCCCCGTGGCCCCGGTCCGGGCCGGCGGCGGAGGCGCGGCCCTGGCGGTCCCGGTGCCCGCTGCACCTGGAGTCGCGCAGACCACGTCCGAGAGCGGCCTCGGCACCCCGTACACCCTCGTCGGCCTCGGCATGGCCGCGATCGCCGCCGTGGCCGTCGCCTTCCGCAGCGCGCGCCGCCGCCGCACGGGCACGACGCCGGGCGCGGACTGACCGTGTCCGAGGCGAGCCGCCCGGCCGGCACCGGTCGGATGCTGACCGGCGTGGCCTGGGCCCTCCTGCTCCTGGGCCTCTGGCTCTGGGGCCGCGAGATCACCGAAGGGCCGGGCGGCACCTCGGCCCCGACCACCGGTGACATGGCCGCGGTCGGCCGCCCGCTCGGCGCCCCGCTGCCCCCGGCACACCGCCCCCTGCTCCCCGCCGAGCCGCGCCGGGTCGAGATCCCCTCCCTCGGCATCGCCGCGCCGGTCGTCGGACGCGGCCTGGACGCCACGGGCGCGGTGGACCCGCCGCCCTTCGAGATGCCCCACACGGTCGGCTGGTTCCGCACCGGCACCCGGCCGGGCGCCGAGGGCGCGGCTCTCCTCGTCGGCCACGTCGACACCGCGACCAAGCCCGCCGTCTTCTACGGCCTGAGCTCCGCCCGCCCCGGTGAGACGGTCAACGTGACCCGGACCGACGGCACGGTCGCCGAGTTCACCATCGACGACGTCCAGGTCTTCCCCCGGGAGCGCTTCGACGCCCGGAAGGTGTACGGGCAGCGCCAGGCCGACCGGGCCGAACTGCGTCTGATCACCTGCGGCGGCACCTTCGACCGCAAGACCGGCGCGTACACGGCGAACGTCGTCGTCTCCGCGTACCTCACCGGCACGGGCAAGGCCTGACGCACAGGTAAGGCCTGACGCACGGGCAGCACCCGGCACATGGCCAGGGCTTGGCGCCCGGGCAGGGCCTGGGAAGCGGAGCAGCCGCCGCCAGGCCCGGCCGGCGGACCACGTCCCGCGCGCCCGACGGCCGGGCCGGTCCTCGACCACGGGCGCACGGGCTGCGGGAGAAGCCCGGCGCCGCCGCGGGAGGTTCGGGTTCCGCAACTGTAGAACGGGCTTCCGGTCCCGGCCCAGACCTCCTTTGTGCCACGATTGTCCTGACCGGTTCCGTACGGTTCCGTACACCCAAGGGGGAGTGGATGTACGCACATCGCACCGGACGTGCCCGCCTGGCCTGCGCCGCGCCGCTGGCCGCGGCTCTGCTGCTGTCGGCGTGCACGTCGTCCGGCGGCGGCTCAGGGGACGGTGGGGACAAGGGCACCGCACCGCCGTCCGGCACCCAGCAGCCGAAGGAGACGGACCCTTTCTGGGTCAACCCGCAGGGCAAGGCGGCCAGGCAGCTCGCCGCGTACACGAAGGCGGGCCGCGCCGCGGACGCCGAACTCGTCGAGAAGATCGCCTCCCAGCCGGCCGGCGAATGGGTCGGCACGGAGCGGCCCGAGGACGAGGCCAGGGCGCTGACCGAGGCCGCCCACAAGGCCGACCGGGAGGCGCTGCTCGTCCTCTACAACATCCCGCACCGCGACTGCGGCCAGCACTCCGCGGGCGGCGCGGCCGACGCCGGCGCCTACCGCGAGTGGGTCGAGAAGGTCGCCCGGGGCATCGGGGAGCGGCGCGCCACCGTCGTCCTGGAGCCGGACGCGGTGATGCACATGGTCGACGGCTGCACCGAGCAGCAGTACCACGAGGAGCGGTACGAGCTCCTGAAGGGCGCCGTCCAGCGGCTGAAGCGCCGGCCCGGCGTCACTGTCTACCTGGACGCGGGGAACGCCGGCTGGGGCAAGCCGGAGGAGATCTTCGAGCCGCTGCGGCGCGCGGGCGTCGGGGACGCCGACGGCTTCGCGGTCAACGTCTCCAACTTCCAGACCACCGAGGCGAGTACGGCCTACGGCACGCAATTGTCGGACCGGATCGGCGGCAAGCCCTTCGTCGTCGACACCAGCCGCAACGGCAACGGCCCCTACACCGAGGGCGATCCGCGGGAGAACTGGTGCAACCCGCCCGGCCGCGCGCTCGGCGAGCCCCCGACCGTCCGCACCGCCGACCCGCTGGTCAAGGCCTATCTGTGGATCAAGCGGCCGGGCGAGTCGGACGGTGACTGCAAGGGCGGTCCGAAGGCGGGGGAGTGGTTCGAGCAGTACGCGCTCGACCTGGCCCGCGGCGCCGAGTAGGGCCGTCGGGGCGGTCAGGAACGGTCGGGCCGGTGGGGACCGGTCAGGGCACCTCCACCCAGCGGGCTTCGGAGGGGGTGCCCCGCGCGTCCGTCACGAAGAGCATGTACCAGCCGGACGGGACCAGCGCGCGGTTCTTCGGCACCCCGAGCTCGACCCGGCCGGCCGTCTTCTTGAGCGTCAGGGCGATCGTGCGCTGGTCGACGTCGGTGACATGGGTGACGGCGCTCGGCCGGATCAGCTTCGCGGAGGTGATCGCCGCGGACTGCTGCGTACGGAACACCCCTGTGGTCCCACGGGCGATCCTGCGCGGCCCTTCGCCGAGTTCGGGCCTGCCGCCGTCCCGGTAGAGATAGGGCGGGGTCCAGAGCTCGATGCGCTGCTCGAAGACGCCGGGCCGGGTGTTCGCCGGGTCGGAGAAGAGCGAGTCCGAGCCGAAGATCATGACCCTGCCGTCGGGGAGCAGCAGCGAGCCCGAGTGGTAGTTGCGGCCCACCCTCGGGTCGGCGACGCGCTTGTACGTACCGGTCCTCGGGTCGTACGTCCGCGCCTGGAGGATGTCGGACCCGCCGCGCCCCCGGTAGTCCTCCGAGCCGCCGGTGACGAACACGGTGTCGTCCGGGAGCAGTGAGGCGCTGGGGTAGCGGGTGCCCTTCTCCAGGACGGCGCCGTCACGGAAGCGCGGGTCGGCGGCCTTGAGGTCGACGAGCCGGGTCTTCGCGCTGGCCTTGTCGGACTCACCGACCCCGCCGCCGCCGATCACCATGAACCGCTGGTCCTGGGCGGGCGGCAGCATCACGGTCGCGGAGGTCTCCATGCGGTCGGGGTCGCTCAGCCCGGGGACCTTGGTGAAGGTGTTGGTGCCCAGGTCCCAGATCCCGGGGTCGCGGCCGACGTCGGCCGGCCCGTAGCCGGCGTTCGAACCCGAGTAGAAGAGCTTCCCGTTCGACATCAGGAAGATCGCCGGGTACGTCGGGAAGCGCCGCTCGGTCCCGGTGTACGTCCACTTCTTCGTCCTCGGGTCGTAGATCTCGTCCTTGCCGGGCACGATCTGCCCGATCTCGTCGAGCCCGGAGAGGGCGAGGACCCGGCCGTCCTTCAGCGTGGTCAGCGTGGGGTACCAGCGGGCCTCGTTCATCGGGTCGACGGTCACGTACTTCTCGGCGACCGGATCGAACTCGTAGGCCTCCCTGATTCCCTGGAAGTCCTTCTTGTCCAGGGCGAGTTTCTGCGCGATGCCGTACACGTTGCGGGCGTCGGAGCCCTTCATGCCGGCCACCCGGTAGTTGTCCTCGGTGCCGGTCTCGTACGCCTTCCCGGACCGCTCGGCCTCGACGTAGATCCGGCCGAGGCCGGGGGTGTTGTGGAGGAACCGCCCGGTGTTCCTGTCGAAGACCTTGGTGGCCCGCTCGACCAGGACGGGGTCCTTGGAGACGAAGGTCTTGCCGTTCGCCTTGCCGGTGAAGCGGGTTCCGGCGGGCAGGGTGATCGGCTTGTCGGGGTCCTCGTTGTGGACGATCATCAGGCCGCCGGCCTTGGTGACATCGCCCTCCAGCTTCTCGTACCGCTTCGTGCCGCCCGCCACCAGCAGCTTCCCGTCCGGGAGTTGGGTGTGCCCGGCGCAGAACATGTCCTTCGGGGTCGGGATCTTCTTGAAGTTCCCGGTCTTCGGATCCCACAGCACCGACTCGAACTTCTTCGCGTCGAAGTTCTTCTGGTTGTTCCCCGAACCCGCGATCAGCAGCACCTTCCCGGTGTGCAGCAGGGCCGCGTGGATGGCGTTGACCCGGAAGTCGGCGGGCACGTCGAGAAAGTCCCAGTGCCCGCTCGAAGCCTTGTACTCGGGCCGGTCGATCGCGTACTCGTGATACCGCTCCGAGCCGAACCGCCACAGCGCCGGCCCGTTCATCCCGGCGACCGCGACGACCACCGCGGCCCCGATCGCCACCCGTCGGAACCGGTTGCGACGCGCGTTGGCGATCATTCGCTACGCCCTCCCGGCACACTCTCCATGGGCTGCTGCGGGGCCTCGGCCCAGCGGGGCCGCTGCGCCGGTACGTGGAAGGGTGCGGCCGGCGCCTCGGCGCGCCGCCGCCGCTCGGCGCGGATGCCGTACCGCCAGGCGAGGATCGGCGCGGCCGTGATCAGCAGCGCCAGCGAGGCCCAGGTGATCATCGCGGGGTGGTCGTGCCCGAAGTAGAACGAGGAGGCGAGCGAACCCCCGAAGACGACGATGAAGAAGAGATGGATCCGGAAGGTGCCGAAGAGGGTGTCGGGGCTGGAGGAGTCGCCCTTGGGCGTCACCACGAAGGAGCTCTTGCGCCGCAGCACCGCGTCCATCAGCGAGCGGGCGTAGATCGGCGCGGAGAGCGCGGACATCGCCATCCCGGCCAGGCCGCCGGACCCCTCGGGCTCGTGCGGCGAGACGTTGTGGCGCCGGTTCCAGATGTAGAGCCCGATCTGGAGCGCGGAGGCGTTGCCGTACAGCATCATCCACATCGCCGGGTCGATCTGGACGCCCGAGGCGCCCATGCCCAGGAAGAGCGCGCAGCTCAGCGCGGCCAGGATCCAGTTCAGCGCCGACATCGGATAGAAGATGATCATCATCGTGTAGTTGAAGAGCTTGCCGGGCGGCAGCGTCCCGAAGCCCTTCCAGTACTGCTTGAGGATCGTCTCGTACGTGCCACGGGACCAGCGCAGCTGCTGGGTGAAGAAGTCGGTCCAGGCGGTCGGGCCCTCGCCGACGGCGAGCACGTCGGGCGTGTACACCGAGCGCCATTTGCGGCCCGTGGCGGGGTTGCGGTGCCGGTGCATCTCGAATCCGGTCGCCATGTCCTCGGTGATCGAGTCGTACAGCCCGCCGATCTGCTTGAGCGCCCGGATCCGTACGGCGTTGGAGGTGCCGACGAACATCGGTGCGCCGTAGCGGTTGCCGGCGCGCTGGATCAGGGCGTGGAAGAGGAACTGCTGGGACTCGGCGGCCTTGGTGACGAAGGTGTCGTAGTTGCCGTAGACCTGCGGTCCGATGACGAAGCCGACGTCCGGGTCGCGGAACCAACCCAGCATCCGCTCCAGGTAGTTGGGGAGCGGGACGTGGTCGGTGTCGACGGAGGCGAAGAAGTCGTAGTCGTCGCCGTGCGCCTGCAGCCAGGCGTTGTAGTTGCCGTGCTTGGTCTTCGCGCGGTGCGGCCCCTCGGACTGGTTCCAGGCGGGGACGCCCTTGCGGGAGAAGTGGCGGACGCCGAGCCGGGCGCAGACCGCCTTGACCTCGGAGTCGTCCCCCTCGTCGAGCAGCCAGACGTGCATGGGCCCGCGGTGGCGGATCTTCACGGCCGCCCGGAGGGTCTTCGTCACCATGGCGAGGGGTTCCTTGCCCGGGACGAAGGAGGTGAGGAAGGCGACGCGCGTGCCGGCCTCCGGGACCACCGGGACCGGGTCGCGGGCGACCAGGGTCGCGTGCGCGTTCGACAGGACGTTCATGGTGCGGAAGAGCTCGATCAGGCCGATCGACACCAGCATCACGATGTCGAGGGCGCGGAGCAGGTCGTTGTCGAGGTTCGGATCCCGCTCGGTCCAGTGCTGAGGCTGCATCAGCCAGACGAACAGGCCCAGCGAGACGAGCGGCGCGGCGCCGAGCAGGAGCGCGGCGCGCAGCCGGTGCGGCTCCTGGGAGAGCAGGGAGCGGTAGCGCACCCGGTAGGGCTCGCGCGGATCGGGCTCGGTCAGTGGCCCGGCGAGCCGGCTGTAGTGGTCGTAGTCGTAGCGTGGCAGTGTCGTCACGGAACGGAGCCGAGTGCCCCCGGCGGGCGTCCATGCAGACGTCATGAGTCCATCCCCCCGTGCGCGGCCGCGGGCGGGGCCCCCACCCCGCACTCGACGCGACCATGCGTCGCCCCCAACCCCCCAGGGACCAAGCCAGAGTCCACGACCTCGCTTCTTGATCGCAAGGGCGAAACAAGCTGTTTACCGCCCAAAGTCGGGCGCTCTGGTTCTGCTGTGACGAAAGGGATGCCGCAGGCTCATGGGACGACCGAGGCCCCCTCACCGATGGTGAGGGGGCCTCGATTCCGCGTGCGCCGCCAGGGACTCGAACCCCGGACCCGCTGATTAAGAGTCAGCTGCTCTAACCAACTGAGCTAGCGGCGCTTGCTGACCTGCGTAACTCTACCCGACGTCCGGGGGTGCTTCCGACCATTACCGATCGCTCTCGGCCTGTCGGATGGTCGTATCAGGCCTTCGATCCGTCAAAATGCGATTTGTCCGGACAGTTGAGACACTGGCGCCCGTGCATCAGCGCCAAAAGATCTTGACGAGTGTGGAGGGGAATCGCATGAGCCTTCCGGTCTTCGAGGAGTTCGAGCCCGCGGCCGACTGCGGCTGCGCGGGCTGCGCCCGGCAGCGGCGCGATCGTGTCCTTGGCCTGCCCGTACGGGCAGGCGGCCACCCGGCGGGGCACGGAGCGCGCCGCGCGCTGGTCCTGGTGACGGCAGCGGGCATGGCCCTGGGGGGAGGGGGCGCGTCGGCGATGGCGGCGGGGGCGGTGGGGCTTGTGGTGGATACGACGGGCGGGCAGGTGGGCCTTGCGGCGGACAGGGCGTCGGTGCCGGGGCCCGACACGCCCCAGGGTGATGCGGGCCCGCTGCACGGCGGAGCGCACGGGCCCGGTCCCGGCTCCGGCTCTGGTTCCGGTCCGCAGCCCCCGCCCGGCGCCACCCCGACGACAGATCAGGCCTCCGCCCAGTCCCTGCGGAAGACCACTCGCGCCGAGATCATCAACCGCGCCAAGCGGTGGGTGAGCGCGCAGGTCCCGTACTCGATGGAGAAGTACTGGTCCGACGGCTACCGCCAGGACTGCTCCGGCTACATCTCGATGGCGTGGAACCTGCGCGCCAACGAGTGGACCGGCAGCCTGGACAGCTTCGCCGAACGGATCGACCGTACGGATCTCCAGCCCGGCGACATCCTTCTCTTCCACAACCCGGCCGATCCGACCAGGGGCTCGCACGTCACGCTCTTCGGCGGGTGGACGGACTACACCCACACGTCGTACATCGCGTACGAGCAGACCAAGCCGCGCACGCGCCGGCAGGCCACGCCGCTCGCGTACTGGGTCAACGCGGACCGCTATGTGGCGTACCGCTACAAGGCCGTGGCCGGTGGCGGCAGGGGTGGTGGCGTGTCCACGACCGCGGCGCCCCAGCCGGCCGCCGGCGCCGTCGCGACCGCGGCCCCGTATCCGGGCGAGCCGATGTTCGGCGTCGGGGCGAACAACGCGTACGTCACCCAGCTCGGGCGGCTGCTGATCGCGCGGGGTGCCAAGCAGTACTACAGCCAGGGCCCCGGTCCGCGCTGGGGCGAGGCGGACCGCCGGGCGACCCAGGAGTTCCAGCGGGCGCAGGGCTGGAAGGGCAAGGAGGCGGACGGGCTGCCGGGGCCGCAGACGTGGCGACTGCTGGTGTCGGGCCAAGGCCGGAGCATCGGCGGTTCGAGTGGTTCGGGCGGTCCGAGCGTAGATGTGCAGGGGTTCCCCGGGCGTGGCTGCTTCCGTCCGGGCCAATCCAGCGCATATGTGGAGAAGCTGGGCAAGCAGCTGGTGAAGCGGGGCTACGGCAAGCACTACCTGTCGGGTCCCGGTCCGCGCTGGGGCGAGGCGGACCGTCGCAATGTCGAGGCGTTCCAGCGGGCACAGGGATGGCGCGGCTCCGCGGCCGACGGCTACCCGGGCCCGGAGACCTGGCGGCGCCTGTTCCGATGACCCCGAGAACATGAGGTGGATCCCATGACCCGTTCGACCCCAAACCCCGACTCGGGCGCGGCGGCGAGCCGCGACGCGGCCCGGTCGGCGATCCGCCTGACGGACGAGTCCCGCCCACCGAGACGGCACCCGTCGGACGCCTCCCGCCACGGCCCGACGCCGGGGGCGGGCGGGGGCGGTGACGGTTCCGCCGCGGCGCCGGGCGGGGGCGGTCCCGTTGCCTCGGCCCCGGCGGGGCGCATGGACGGCGTCGCCGTCGAGGAACGGACGAACGCCGGGCCGGTCCCGTCGGCCGCATCCGTGAGCGGGGTCGGTGACCCCGAGGGCCCGAAGAACGGGACCGCGGGGAGCGGAGCCCCGAACGCGTCGACGACCCTCGAGGGTGCGGTCGGAGTGGGCCAGGACAACCGTCCAGGTTCGCCGGTCGCGTCGACGGCGGCGGGTGGGTTGGACGCGGGTTCCGGCGGGTCGGCTGCCGCCGGTGGTGCGGCGGGGGTCGGCTCGGACGACCGGCCTGGCTCTCCCGCCGGCGCGGCGGGTGCCCCGCACACGTCCGCCGGCGCGGGCAATCGGCCCGGTTCGCCTGTGGCTTCGGCGACCTCGTCGGGTGCGCCGACGGCGGCGGGTGGGTTGGACGCGGGTTCCGGCGGGTCGGCTGCCGCCGGTGGTGCGGCGGGGGTCGGTCCGGACGACCGGCCTGGCTCTCCCGCCGGCGCGGCGGGTGCTCCGCACACGTCCGCCGGCGCGGGCAATCGGCCCGGTTCGCCTGTGGCTTCGGCGACCCTCTCGGGCGCGTCGACGGCGGCGGGTGGGTTGGACGCGGGTTCCGGCGGGTCGGCTGCCGCCGGTGGTGCGGCGGGGGTCGGTCCGGACAACAGGCCTGGCTCTCCCGCCGGCGCGGCGGGTGCCCCGCACACGTCCGCCGGCGCGGGCAATCGGCCCGGTTCGCCTGTGGCTTCGGCGACCCTCTCGGGCGCGTCGACGGCGGCGGGTGGCCTGGACACGCGCTCCGGCAGGTCGGCTGCCGCCGGAGATGCGGCCGGGGTCGGCTCGGACAACAGGCCCGGCTCTCCCGCCGGCCCGGCGACCTCGTCGGGTGCGTCGACGGCGGCGGGTGGCCCGGACACGCGCTCCGGCAGGTCGGCTGCCGCCGGAGATGCGGCCGGGGTCGGCTCGGACAACAGGCCCGGCTCTCCCGCCGGCCCGGCGACCTCGTCGGGTGCGTCGACGGCGGCGGGTGGCCCGGACACGCGCTCCGGCAGGTCGGCTGCCGCCGGAGATGCGGCCGGGGTCGGTCCGGACGCCCGGCCCGGTTCTCCCGCCGGCTCGGCGGGTTCGGCGCTCGGGGCGTCGGCCAGGGTGGACGGCTCGGATGTGCCCGGTGGGCCGGGGGCTCGGCCTGACGTGCCTGCCGATTGGCCCGGTTCGCCGTGGGCCTCCCAGGGTTCGTTGACCCCGTCGGGCGGCCCGCAGGCGTCCTCCGGCGCCCACCGGCCCGGCGTGTCGACGACCGGCAGTGGCGTTGCCGGGACGGGCCAGGACAACCGGTCCGGTTCGCCCGCCGCTGTGGCGGGTTCCGTTACGTCGCCAGGCGCGTCGGCCACGCCAACTGGCCCGGGCGGGCGGCCCGGCGGGTCGGCGGCCGCCGGTGGTGCTGCGGGGACCGGTCGGGACGCCCGGCCCGGCTCCGCTGTCCCGCCCACCGCGTCGACCACGCCCGGTGGCCCGGACGAGCGGCCCGGGTCCCCCGACGAGGCGACCACGCCCGGTGGCCCGGCGGGGGCCGGTCCGGGCAACCGGCCAGGTTCGCCCACCGTCCTGCCGGCCGCGGCGGACGGCCCAGGGGCAACGCCCGGCAACCGCCCCGGCGCAGCCAAGCCCGTGGACGACATGCGGCGGATCATCGGGGCCGAAGTCGGCGTCATCGCCGTGCCCGTCGCCGCCGAGGCGCCTGCGGCGGCCAAGGCGCCCCGGTTCGGGGGGCGGCGGAGGACCGTGATCGGGACCGAGACGACCGGGTCGATCCCCGTGCACCTGCTCTTCCGGGACGAGCCCGAGCCGGACGACGACGACGGCGGGCCCGCCACCATCGCCATGGCACCCCCCGTCGTGGCCAAGGCCGTCATCCCCGCCCCCACCCGCCCGGAGCCCTCCCGCCCCGCCCCGACCGCCGACCCCAAGCTCGTCGAGCGCGCCGGCGGCGTCCTCCCCGGGTGGATCGGGGTCGTCGGCGGCCTCCTCGCGCTCGCCGGGTGCGCGGCCGTCCTGTGGTGGGCCGGGGCCGTGCCCGGGGAGCTGGCCCGGATGCTCCGGGTGACCCCGCGTCCGTACCACGGCATCCACCTCGGGCAGTGGGCCCTGCTCGCCCTCGGGGTGCTGGCCGTCCTCTTCACCCTCGGCGGTCTCGGCCGCGGCCGCGTCGGCTACGCCTGGGTCCTCACCCTCTTCGGCGACTACCGCGGCAGCGTCCGCCGTACCGGTCTCGTCTGGGTCAGCCCCCTCCTCCTGCGCCGCCGCGTCGACGTCCGCCTCCGCCACTGGCGCAGCGAGCCGCTCTCCGCGGTGGACGCCAAGGGCACGGCCCTGCGGGTCGTCGTCCTCGTCGTCTGGCGCATCCGCGACACCGTCCGTGCGGCCCTCGGGGTCGACGGTCACGAGGAGTACCTGCGCGAGCAGGTCGAGGCGGCGATGGCCCGGGTCCTGTCCCAACTCCCGGCGGACGCCTTCCACGAGGACGCCCCGACCCTGCGCGACGCGGAGGCCGTCGGTGAGGCGCTGACCCGGATGCTCTCCGCCGAGTGCGCCCCGGTGGGGATCGACGTGTTCTCGGCGCAGCCGACCCGTATCGAGTACGCCCCCGAGATCGCGGCCGCGATGCAGCGCCGTCGGATCGCCGCGATCGACGCCAAGCACCGGGACAGCGTGCTGACCTCCGTCGTGGACGCGGTGGACGACGTGGTCCACCGGTTGACCACGCGTGGTCTGGTCGAGCTGGACGACTACGAGCGCAAGGCGCTGGTCAAGGACCTGACGGTGGCGTTCTACACCGGCCGTACCGGTCCGGTGGAAGGCGCGTGATTGGTATGGACATGTTCAAGTTCCGTCAATACCTTGGTACTTGGTCTAGACCGGAATAGCTTCTACCGCACCACCCAAGCAGCACCATCGAAGCAACCGCACGCGTGCACCACGGGTCACCGAACTCCCCCACGTTCACCTGGAGTGACACATGCGCAAAAAGATAGGCGTGGCGGCGGTGGCGCTCGGCGTCGCCGGCGCCTCCCTCTTCGCCACGAGCAGCGCCAGCAGCCACGGCTACACCGACTCCCCGATCAGCCGCCAGAAGCTCTGCGCCAACGGCACCGTGACGAACTGCGGATCCATCCAGTGGGAGCCGCAGTCCGTCGAGGGCCCCAAGGGCTTCCCCGCCGCCGGTCCCGCCGACGGGAAGATCTGTTCCGCCGGTCTCACGCAGTTCGCCCAGCTCGACGACCCGCGTGGTGGTGCCTGGCCCACCACGAGGGTCACGGCGGGGCAGAGCTACAGCTTCCGCTGGCAGTTCACCGCCCGTCACAGCACCACCGACTTCAAGTACTACATCACCAAGAACGGCTGGAACGGCACCCAGAAGCTCACGCGGGCCTCGCTCGACCCGCAGCCCTTCCTCACCGTCCCGTACAACAACCAGCAGCCGCCGGCCACGCTCTCGCACTCCGGGATCATCCCGGCGGGCAAGACCGGCAGGCATGTGATCCTGGCGGTGTGGACGATCGCGGACACCGCGAACGCCTTCTACGCCTGCTCGGATGTTCAGTTCTGACGGGTAGTCAGTTATCGTCCGGCGTATGACCGTGGCGGAGCTCGTGCAGCGTCAATGGGGCGATCACAGGGTCGGACTGAGGAGCCACGAGGCGGTCCTCACCCATCACCAGGTCGCCGCGGGCGCCGCCGCGCGGGCCGCGCTGCTCGTCGATCTGCTGCCCCGAGGTGCCGAGCCGCACCTCGGGGTGCTCCTCGACAACACGCCGGAATTCCCGCTCTGGCTGAGCGCGGCGGCCCTCGCCGGGGCCGCCGTCGCCGGCATCAACCCCACCCGCCGCGGCGCCGAACTGGCCCGTGACATCGTCCACACCGACTGCCGTGTCCTGGTCACCCAGCGCGCGTACCTTCCCCTGCTCGACGGGCTTCCCCTGCCGGGCGTACGGGTGCTGGTGACCGACACGGACGCGTACCGCGCACTCCTCACCCCCTTCGAGGGCGCCAAGCCGGGCGAGGCCGTGGCCCGCCCGGTGCGCCCCGACAGCTGGCTGCTCCTCTACTTCACCTCCGGCTCGACCGGCGCCCCCAAGGCGGCTATCTGCAGCCAGGGCCGCCTCGCGGCCGCGGGCGCCTCGCTCGTCTCCCACTTCCGGCTGCGGCCCGAGGACGTGCACTACATCTGCATGCCGATGTTCCACGGCAACGCGGTCATCGCGGACTGGGCCCCGGCGCTCGCCGCCGGAGCCGGTGTGGCGCTGCGCGCCCGGTTCTCGGCCTCCCGCTTCCTGCCGGACGTCCAGGAGTTCGGCGCGACGTACTTCACCTATGTGGGGCGGGCCGTGCAGTACCTCCTCGCCACACCACCGCGTCCCGACGACCGCGAGCACCGGCTGCGCCTCGGCTTCGGCACGGAGGCGGGGGCGGTGGACGCGGCCCGCTTCGAGGAGCGGTTCGGGGCCCGGCTCGTCGAGGGGTACGGCTCCTCCGAGGGAGGCGCGGCGATCCAGCGGACCCCGGACACCCCGACCGGAGCCATCGGCCGGGCGGCGCCCGGGGACGACCTGGCGGTGGTGGACGCGGCGACCGGCGAGGAGTGCGAGCCCGCCGTCCTCTCGCCCGAGGGCCGGCTCCTCAACGCCTCCGCGGCGATCGGCGAACTGGTCAACCGCGGCCGGAACCCCTTCGAGGGCTACTGGCGCAACCCGGAGGCGGAGTCGGCCCGGCTGCGCCGTGGCTGGTACTGGACCGGCGACCTCTTCTACCGGGACACCGACGGCTTCCTGTACTTCGCGGGGCGGACGGACGACCGGCTGCGGGTCGACAGCGAGAACCTCGCCGCGGCGGTGATCGAGCAGATCCTCTCCCGCTGGGACCGCGCCGCCGGCGTCGCCGTCTACGCGATACCCGACCCGGTCGCGGGGGACCAGGTGATGACCGCGATCGCCCTGCGCGCCGCCACCGCCTTCGACCCGACCGCCTTCCAGGAGTTCCTTGACTCCCAGCCGGACCTGGGCACCAAGATGCCGCCACGGTTCGTACGCCTCGTCCCCGCACTGCCCCTGACGGCCACGAACAAGATCCACCGCGTGGCCCTGCGCCGGGAGGCCTTCCTCTGCGAGGACCCGGTCTGGTGGCGCCCGGAGGCGGGGAGCCCGTACGAGCCCCTCACGCCGGAGGCGGTCGCCGCCCTCCACACCGCGTACGCCGCCCACGGTCGCTCACCCCGAGGCCCCGGCGCCCCGGGGTAGGGCCAGGCATACCCCCGTACACCCACCAGACCGATGGTCCCGCCCGCCGACCGGCGCCTACCGTGGGGCCATGGAGCCCCGAACCCCCTGGCAGGCCCTCACACGGCCCCGATTCCCGCGCGGCGACTGGCCCTGGCGGTCAGCCGGCTATCTCGCCACCGGGGTGATCACCGGCGCGGCCGCCCTCCTGGTCCTGCTCCTCCTCGTCGTCTTCTCCTTCGTGCTCGTCGGGCTCCCGCTCCTCCTCCTCGCCGGGGTCGCCCTCGGCGGCATCGAGCGCCGCCGGCTCCGGCTCGTCGACCTCGACCCGGCCGCCGAT
Organism: Streptomyces sp. NBC_01353; assembly: GCF_036237275.1. GTDB lineage: Bacteria > Actinomycetota > Actinomycetes > Streptomycetales > Streptomycetaceae > Streptomyces. The sequence goes on from NZ_CP108352.1 coordinate 5,495,525, forward strand.
CCGCACCGGGTCCCCGACACCCCCGGCCTCGCCGCCTGGCTCCGCGTACGGGTCCGGGAACAGGCAACCTGGCGGGAGCTCGCGTACGCCGTCCTGCACGCCACCGTCCTGTGGCCGCTCGACCTGATCGTCCTCGCCGTAGCCCTCGGCCTGCCCGCCGCGCTGATCAGCACCCCCCTCCAGCTCGCCGCCGACGGCCAGGAGGCCAAGGTCGTCAAGGCGTACCTGGTCACCTCCTATCCGCAGGCGTTCGCCGCCGCCCTCCTCGGAGCGGCACTCCTCGTCGCCCTCCTCTATCCGCTCGCCGCCCTCGCCGGCGCCCGCGCCGCCCTGAGCCGCGCCCTGCTCGCCCCCCGCGAGGCCGAGCTGAGGGACCGGATCGGAGAGGTCACCGCCTCCCGGGCCCGGCTCGTCGACGCCTTCGAGGCCGAGCGGCGCCGGATCGAGCGCGACCTCCACGACGGCGCGCAGCAACGCCTGGTCGCCCTCACCATGACCCTGGGCCTCGCCCGCCTCGACGCCCCGCCGGGTCCGCTCGCCGACCAGCTCACCCAGGCCCACGCGGAGGCCGGCCGGGTCCTCACCGAACTGCGCGAACTCATCCACGGCATCCACCCGCAGGTGCTCGCCGACTACGGCCTCGGCGCGGCCCTCACCGACGCCGCCGACCGTTCCGTCGTCCCCGTCGACACCGACATCGACCTGCCCCGGATGTCCACCGCCGTGGAGAGCGCCGGCTACTTCGCCGTCTGCGAGGCCCTCGCCAACATCGGCAAGCACAGCGGCGCCACCGCGGCCCGGATCACCGCGCGCCACGCGTCCCGGCAACTCCGCATCGACATCGAGGACGACGGAAGGGGAGGGGCGGACCCGGATCAGGGGAGCGGCCTCACCGGTCTCGCCGACCGGCTCGCCGTCCTCGATGGCACACTGACGATCATCAGTCCGGCCGGCGGCCCGACCCTCCTGCGAGTGGAGATCCCTTGTCCCGCACTGCCCGATCGCTCCGTGTCGTCCTCGCCGAGGACAGCGTCCTCCTCCGCGAAGGGCTGATCGGGCTGCTCGCCCGCTTCGGCCACGAGGTCGTCGCCGGGGTCGGCGACGCCGAGGGACTGCACGCGGCCGTGACCGAGCACGACCCGGACATCGTCGTCACCGATGTCCGGATGCCGCCCGGGTTCCAGGACGAGGGGCTGCGCGCCGCGGTCGCCCTGCGGGCCGACCGTCCCGGTCTGCCCGTCCTCGTCCTGAGCCAGTACGTGCAGCGGACCTACGCCGCCGACCTCCTGGACGCGGGCGACGGCACCGGCGTCGGCTACCTCCTCAAGGACAGGGTCGGCCAGGTCGAGGAGTTCCTGGACGCCCTCACCCGGGTCGCGGACGGCGGCACCGTCGTGGACCCCGAGGTCGTACGGCAGCTGCTGCGCCGCCACCGCGACCCGCTGGCGGCGCTGACCCCGCGCGAGCGCGAGGTCCTGGCGCTGGTCGCCGAGGGGCATTCGAACGGGGAGATCGCCCGCCGGCTCGTCGTCACCGAGGCGGCCGTCGGCAAGCACATCGGCAACATCCTGGGGAAGCTGGGCCTGCCGCCCGCCGAGGACACCCACCGCCGGGTCCTGGCGGTCCTCACCTACCTGCGGGCCTGACCGGGCCTGGAGCACGAAGAAGCCCCCCGCTTCCGCGAGGGGCTTCTTCCGTCTGTGCGCCGCCAGGGACTCGAACCCCGGACCCGCTGATTAAGAGTCAGCTGCTCTAACCAACTGAGCTAGCGGCGCCTGCTGACAGAGAAAATACTACCTGGTCCTCGGGGGTGGTTCCGACCACCACCTCCGAGGGCCAGGTCACGGGTCTCAGATCGCCAGCGAGAGCACCACGGGCGCGGCCCTGCGGTTCAGCGTGTCCGCCGCCGAGCGCAGGCGGTGGGCGTGCTCGATCGGAAGGGAGAGCGCCAGACAGCCCACTGCGGCACCGGCCGTCAGCGGAACCGCCGCGCAGACCGTGCCGACGGCGTACTCCTGGAGGTCGAGCACCGGGACCGTCGGCGGCTGGCTGTCCAGCTTGGAGAAGAGCACCTTCTCGTTGGTGATCGTCCGGGAGGTGAGCCGGGCGATCTTGTGGCGCGAGAGGTGGTCGCGGCGGCCGTTCTGGTCCAGCTGGGTCAGCAGGCACTTGCCGACCGCGCTGGCGTGGGCGGCCGAGCGGAAGTCCACCCACTCGTTGACCGCGGGCGTGCGGGGGCCGGCGGCGAACTGGGTGATCTTCACCTCGCCGTCGATGTACCGGCTGATGTAGACCGCGGCGCCGACGGAGTCGCGGAGCTCGGTCAGCGTCTCCTGGAGCTTGCCCTCCAGCGCCTCGCGACGGGTGAGACCGGAGCCGAGGAGGACCAGCGAATCGCCGATCACATAGGCGCCGTCGGCGACCTGCTCGACGTACCCCTCACGGCGGAGCATCAGCAGCAGGGAGGACAGATGGGCGACGGGCAGACCGGTCTCACGAGCGATCTGGACGTCCGTCACCCCGCCACCGTGCCGTGAGACCGTCTCAAGGACGCGCAGGGCGTATTGCACCGAGTGGAACGGCGCGGTGGGCTCGGGCTTCAGCGCCACGGTTTCCCCCTACCAGGTTGTGACCGCAAGCTTCCGTACCACGATAGCCGCCAAGCCCCCTTTTCGGGGCGGCTGTTGGCGAGATAAGTGCGGCGCCCCAGCGTCATACGCTGGGGCGCACCACTCTGGCATATGCCAGGGTCAAAGCTGCATCGCAGAGGCTGAGGTCAGAGCACCGCGCCGAGAAACTCGCGAGTACGCGGATGCCCGGGATCCGAGAAGATTTTTTCCGGAGAACCGGACTCGATCACCCTTCCCGCGTCGAACATCAGGACCTCGTCCGAGATGTCCCGGGCGAAGTTCATCTCGTGCGTCACACAGATCATGGTGATGTCGGTCGACTCGGCGATCTCCCGGAGCAGATCCAGCACTCCCGCCACCAGCTCCGGGTCGAGCGCCGAGGTCACCTCGTCGAGCAGCAGCACCTTCGGCTCCATCGCCAACGCCCGTGCGATGGCAACCCGCTGCTGCTGACCGCCGGACAACTGCACGGGCCTGGCCTCGCACTTGTCGGCCAGGCCGACCATGTCGAGCAGTTCGCGCCCACGCGCCTCCGCCTCCTCGCGGCTCTTCCCGAGGACCCGGACGGGCGCCTCGGTGATGTTGCGCAGAACGTCCATGTGAGGGAAGAGGTTGAAGTGCTGGAAGACCATTCCGATCTTCTTCCGCGCCTCGCGCCGATGCTTCTCGTCGGCCGGATACAGCGTTCCTCCGTTGACCCGAATGGTTCCCTTGTCGGGTTTCTCCAGGGTCATCAGGAGCCGCAGGATCGTCGTCTTTCCGGAACCGGAGGGTCCGATCAGCGTGACGTGCTTGCCGGGGCGGACGGAGAAATTGAGATCGTCGAGGACCGTCTGGTCACCGAAACGCTTGGTGACGTTCTCGAAGCGAATGAGGGCATTCTCGGATTCAGTGGACAAGACGGCGCTCCAGAGTGCGGACGAGAAGAGAAGCGGGATACGCGATCAGGACAAAGGCCACACCGATCACCGTGAGCGGCTCGGTGTACTGGAAGGTGGCCGCCGATTCCAGCCGGGACTGCTGGAGGAGCTCCAGCACGCTGATACCGGCCAGCAGCGGGGTGTCCTTCAGCATCGCGATGACGTAGTTGCCCAGCGCGGGCGCGATCCGGCGCAGGGCCTGCGGCAGGATCACCGTCAGCCAGGTCCGGTGGCGCGGCAGGCTGAGCGCCTTCGCCGCCTCCCACTGCCCGGCCGGTACGGCGTCGATGCCGGCCCGGTAGACCTGTGCGGTGTACGTCGAGTAGTGCAGCCCGATCGCGAGCGTGCCGGTGGTCAGGGCGGAGAACTGGACGCCCCATTCCGGCAGTACGAAGAAGAGGAAGAAGAGCTGCACGAGCAGCGGTGTGGTGCGGACGAACTCGGTGACGGCGTGCACCGGCCAGCGCACGAGCCGGCTGCGGGCCCGGAAGCCCAGCGCCCACACCAGGCCCAGCGAGAACGAGATCAGCGAGCCGAGCACCAGCACCTGCAGCGTGACGAGCAGGCCGTCCCAGAAGCGCGGCATGAAGTCCGCCACCGCGGACCAGTCCCAGTTCACTTGGCCACCACCCCCAGGTTCGCCTTGCCGCGTCGCTCCAGCGCCTTCATCGAGCGGGTGATCACCAGCGCGATCACGAAGTAGACGACCAGCGTCACGGTGTAGATCCCGCCGCTCTCCTGGGTCGCGAGCCGCACCAGATACGCGGCGAAGGAGACGTCCCCGACACCGAGCAGCGAGACCAGGGCGGTGCCCTTGAGCAGCTCGACCAGCAGATTGCAGAAGGACGGGATCATCTCGGGCACGGCCTGCGGAAGGAGCACGAGCCGCAGCCGCTGCCAGGGCGTGAAGCTGAGCGCGGTGCCCGCCTCGCGCTGCGCCTTCGGTACGGCGTTCAGGGCGCCGCGCACGATCTCGGCGCCGTAGGCACCGTAGGACAGGCCGAGCGCGAGGATCGCCGCCCACATCGGGACGAGCTGCCAGCCGACCAGCGGCGGCAGCACGAAGAAGAGCCAGAACATCAGGATCAGCGCGGAGGTGCCGCGGAAGACCTCGGTGTAGAACCCGGCCAGGAAACGGACGGTGCGGGAGCGGTGGGTACGGGCGGTGCCGACGGTGAACGCGACAGCGGCGGCGAGCGCGGCGGAGGCGATCAGGAGCTGGAGGGTGATCCAGATGCCGGGCAGGACCCAGTTCTGCCAGAGTCCTGCGGTCATCGGCACAGCTCCTCGGCGGTCATCGTGGTCATCTCGGCCTCGGTGAAGCCGAAGCGCCGCAGGATCCGGAAGAGCTCGCCGCTCTTCTTCATCCGGTGCAGCTCGGTGTTGAAGGCGTCCCGCAGCCCGGTGTCGGCGGGGCGGAAGGCGAAACCGCCGCCGTCGATCTTCTTCTCGCCGTCGACGACGGCGGCGAAGGGCTCGGTGGCCTCGGCCTTCGAGGACTTGCGGACGACCGAGCGCGTGGTCAGCGCGGTGCCGGCGAAGACGTCGACGCGGCCCGACTCCACCGCGTTCAACCCGGCGACCTGGTCCTGGAGGATCACGATGTCCTTCTCCGGGTAGCCGGCGGCCACGGCGTAGCCGATCTCGGCGTATCCGCTGCCGGTCGCGAAGCGCGCCTTGGCGCGCACCACGTCCTCGTACGAGCGGAGGTTCTTCGGGTTGCCCTTGCGGACGATGAAGGAATCGAGCATCTGGTACTCGGGGTCGGCGAAGAGCACCTGGGCGCAGCGGTCCTTGTTGATGTACATCCCGGCCGAGACGACGTCGAACTGCTGGGAGTTGAGCCCGGGTATGAGCGAGGCGAAGTCGGTGGCCACCGGCTGGACGCGGGTGATGCCGAGCCTGCCGAAGATCACGCGGGCGAGCTCGGGCGCCTCGCCGGTGAAGGCGCCCTGCTCGTCGACGTAGCCGTACGGGACCTCGCCCGCGATGCCGAGGCGGACCGTGTCCTGGGATCTGAGCCGGCCGAGTGTGTCTCCGGAGGCGACGCGGGCGCAGCCGGCCGCGCCGACCGCCGCCGCGGCTGCCGTTCCCCACAGCATCGTCCGCCGCCGTATCTGTTGCGTTGTTCGAGGCATGGGCGCGCGGCTACCCGAAGCTGAACAGGTCATTCCTGCCGACCCGGCGGAATAAACGGAGACAGCCTCCTGTTCTCTTGCTCCGTACGTACTACCGGCAGAAGGGTCGTCAACGGTGAGCGACGCGATTCGGGGCACGGCACACGGGGACTCTCCCGTACCGCTGTCCGTACTGGACCTGGTGACGGTCGGCAGCGGCCGGACCGCGAGCCAGGCGCTGGCCACCAGCGTCGAGATCAGCAAGCTCGCCGAGCGGCGCGGCTACCACCGCCACTGGGTCGCCGAGCACCACTCCATGCCCGGCGTCGCCTCCTCCTCGCCGGCCGTGATCCTGGCCCATCTCGCCGCCCACACCCACCGCATCCGGCTCGGCTCGGGCGGCGTCATGCTCCCCAACCACGCCCCGCTGGTGATCGCCGAGCAGTTCGGCACGCTGGAGGCGTTCGCCCCGGGCAGGGTCGACCTCGGCCTCGGCCGCGCGCCCGGCACGGACGGCGCCACGGCCGCCGCCCTGCGCCGGACCCAGACCCTGAACGAGGGTGCGGACGACTTTCCGCAGCAGCTCGCCGAGTTGACCCGCTTCCTGGACGACGACTTCCCCGACGGTCACCCGTACTCACGGATCCACGCCGTGCCCGGTCCGGTGCAGGGGACTTCGGGCAGGCCGCCGATCTGGCTGCTCGGCTCCTCCGGCTTCAGCGCGCGCCTCGCCGGGATGCTCGGCCTGCCGTTCGCCTTCGCCCACCACTTCTCGGCCCAGAACACGATCCCCGCACTCGACCTCTACCGGGACTCCTTCCGCCCCACGCAGGTCCTCGACGCGCCCTACGCCCTCATCGGCGTCGCCGCCCTCGCCCACGAGGACCCGAAGGAGGCGCGTCGCCAGGTCCTCACCGGCGCGCTGTCGATGCTGCGTCTGCGCACCGGCCGGCCGGGTCTGATCCCGACCCCGGAGGAGGCGGAGGCGTACCCCTTCAGCCCGACGGAGCAGGATTTCGTCGACAGCTGGCTGGCGAACATCGTCTTCGGCACACCGGACGAGGTGCGGACAGGTCTGGACGATCTACGTAAGCGGACCGGCGCCGACGAGCTGATGATCACGGCCAATGCCCATGGCGGCGATGTCCGGCTGCGGAGCTACGAGTTGATCGCGGACGCGTACGGGATGCCGGAACTCGGCTGAGAATCATGGAGGTTGGTTCGGTCCGGAAGGGCTGGCTCCGATACCCCTAAGTGAACCTTAAACCGCTCGTCACCTGTGGTGGCGGGCGGTTCGTTTCTGTGCTGCACCGCTCTGACAAGGCCTTTCTCCTGCCGATTGGTCTAGTCCTCAATCTGGTTCAGACCATTGACGTGCTGTTCGCGCAGGGGCTATCACTTCACCAACTCCCGTCTCGCGTCACCCCTTCGGAGGCCGAACGTGCACCCCCGTAAGCCATTGATCGCCGCGCTCGTGAGCACGGCCCTCGCCGCAGGCGCGCTCGCCGCGACCGTCGGCCTCGGCTCCGCCCAGGCGGCCGACACCGTCACCACCGCCGCCTCCGACGGCAACGTGCGCATCGCGTACTACGACCAGTGGAGCGTGTACGGGAACGCCTTCTATCCCAAGCACCTCGACACCCGGGGCATCGCGAGCAAGCTGGACGTCATCAACTACTCGTTCGGCAACATCCACCCCACCAACCTCACCTGCTTCATGGCCAACAAGGCCGCGGGTGACGACAACAACCCCAACGCGGGCGACGGTGCGGGCGACTCCTACGCCGACTACCAGAAGTCGTTCGGCGCGGCCGACAGCGTCGACGGCGTGGCCGACACGTGGAATCAGCCGATCGTGGGCGTCTTCAACCAGTTCAAGGAGCTGAAGGCGAAGTACCCCCACCTGAAGATCAACATCTCGCTCGGCGGCTGGACCTACTCCAAGTACTTCCACGACGCGGCGAAGACCGACGCGAGCCGTAAGAAGCTGGTCTCCTCCTGTATCGACCAGTACCTCAAGGGCAACCTCCCGGTCGAGGGCGGCTTCGGCGGCGCCGGCACCGCGGCCGGCATCTTCGACGGCATCGACATCGACTGGGAGTACCCCGGCTCCGACGGCGGCCACCTCGGCAACCACTACGGCCCCGAGGACAAGCAGAACTTCACCCTGCTTCTCGCCGAGTTCCGCAAGCAGCTCGACGAGTACGGCACGGCCAACGGCGGCAAGAAGTACCTGCTGACGGCGGCCCTCCCGGCCGGCCAGGACAAGATCAAGCACATCGAGACGGACAAGATCGGCGCGTACCTCGACTACGCGAACATCATGACGTACGACATGCACGGCGCCTGGGACGGCGATGGGCCGACGTACCACCAGTCCCCGCTGTACTCCGGCTCGAACGACCCGACCGACCCCATCGCACCGGGCACCGAGAAGTACTCGATCGACAACGCGATCGACTCCTGGATCGACGGCAAGCCGGCCTACGGCATCGCCGGCGGCTTCCCGGCCAACAAGCTGACGCTCGGCTACGAGTTCTACTACCGCGGCTGGAAGGGCGTCCCGGCGGGCTCCGCCAACGGCCTTGCCCAGAGCGCGACCGGCGGCTCGAACGCCCGCCCGCTCAGCCAGCAAGCCGGCATCGCCCACTACAAGGAGCTCGGCGGCATCGTCGACAACACGGCGACCACCTTCTGGGACGACCAGGCCAAGTCCTCGTACTTCTACAAGGACGGCGAGTTCTTCACCGGCCTGAACCAGAGGTCCATCCAGGCCCGGGTGGACTACGGCAAGCAGCGCGGCCTGGCCGGGGCGATGATGTACTCGCTCCTCGGCCTGGACAACAACATCACGCTGCTGAACCAGATCAGCGACTCCCTCGGCGGCACCACGGTCCCGCCGACCACGCCGCCCACCACCCCGCCCCCGACCACCCCGCCGACGACCCCGCCGACGACGCCTCCGACCGGCTGCGGCTCGGTCCCGGCGTACGCGGCCGGCACCGTCTACACCGGCGGCAGCGTGGTCTCCCACAACGGCCGCAAGTGGCTGGCCCAGTGGTGGACCCAGAACGAGACGCCGGGCACGACCGGCGAGTGGGGCGTCTGGAAGGACCAGGGCGCCTGCTAGCTCCCCACTGAGCACCACATGACCACTGCCCCCGCCCGGAATGTCCCTCCGGCCGGGGGCAGTTCCATGCCCGTGCCCGGGCGGCTCCGGCGGCTCACACCGGCAGCGGCGTGGATCCGATCAGCTCCGCGATGCGGTCCGGGGCCACCGCGCGCGAATAGAGCCAGCCCTGCCCCGTGTCACAGCCGATGCGCCGCAGCCGGGTCGCCTGCCCCGAGGTCTCCACGCACTCGGCGGTGACCGTCAGGCCCAGCCGGTGGGCGAGTTGCACCAGGGCCTCCACGATCAGCTCGTCCGCCGGGTTGGCGTGCGCCTCGTCCTGGAAACCGCGGACGAACGAGCCGTCCAGCTTGAGCACCGAGACGGGCAGCCGGCTCAGATACGCCAGGTTCGAGTAGCCGGTGCCGAAGTCGTCGATCGCGATCCGCACCCCCATGTCGCTCAGCGCCTGCAGCGCCTGGAGCGGCCGGCCCGCCGAGCCCATCACCGCGGATTCGGTCAGCTCCAACTGGAGCAGATGCGGCGCGAGCCCGGTCTCCGCCAGGATGCCCGCCACGTCCGCCACCAGGTCCGAGTCCCAGACCTGGCGTACGGCCACGTTGACGCTCACGAACAGCGGCCGCTCGCGCGGATGGTCCTTCTGCCACTGCCGGGCCTGCGTGCATGCCGTGCGCAGCACCCACCGCCCCAGTTCGACGATCGAGCCGTCCTCCTCGGCGATCCCGACGAACCGATTCGGCGGAAGTGTGCCGAACTGCGGATGGTTCCAGCGCACCAGCGCCTCCACCCCGTGCACCGCGCCGTCGGCCAGACCCACCAGTGGCTGGTACTCCAGCCCGAACTCCCCGCGCTCCACGGCCGGTCGGAGCGTGGAGGAGAGCGCCTGCCGAGTCATCCGGTGCGCGTTGCGCTCGGGGTCGAAGAGGGTCCAGCGGGCCTTGCCGTCGGCCTTCGCCCAGTAGAGCGTGGTGTCCGCGGCCTGCATCAGCTCCGTCGCGGTCGTCCCGCGGGCGCCCCGCTCCACCACCCCGATCGAGGCCGAGACCGAGAGCCGCTGTCCGGCCAGATCGAAGGGCTGCTGAAGCGCGCAGAGCACGGACTGCGCCAGATCCGCGAGCTGCTCGGTACCCGTGGAGTCCTCGACGAGGATCGCGAACTCGTCGCCGCCGAGCCGCGCCACCAGGTGGCCACCGCTCCTGGTGTACCCGTCGTTGTCCGCGCACTCCGTCAGGCGGGCGGCCACGGCGGCGAGCAGCCGGTCCCCGATCCGGTGCCCCATGGTGTCGTTGACCGCTTTGAAGCCGTCGAGATCGAGGTAGATGAGACCGATCCGCCCTGTTCCGCCATGCCCGTACGACGAGTACGACTCGTGCGACAGGTGTGACGATCGGATGTCCGGGAGCTCGTCCTCCTGCGAGGCCGCCTCCAGGGCCGCCGAGAGCCGCTCGAAGAACAGCGTGCGGTTGGGCAGTCGGGTCACCGGGTCGTGCATCTGGAGGTGGCGCAGCCGCGCCTGCAGTTCGCGCCGGTCGCTGATGTCCGCGATCGAGAGGAGGACGCGGCGGCTGTCTGCCACGGGGGAGACGGTGACCTCGGCCCAGAGCGAGCGTCCGTCGGGGTGCTTGAGCCGGCGCGTGCAGCGGAAGCGGGAGCGGCGGCCGCGCAGCACCTCGCGGTACGCGTGCCAGGTGCGGCCGTCGGCGGCGAGGTCGACGAGGTCGGCGGCGGCCTGCTCGGTGAGCGTGTCGGCCTCGGTACCGAGGAGGGTGCCGAGCGCGTCGTTGGCGGCGACGACGAGGCCGTTCTGGTCGACCACGGCCATGGCGAGCTGGGCCGCCCGGAAGGCGGCGCGGTAGTCGTGGAGTTCGGCGTCGACCGGGAGCGCGTGATGACGCTCCGTGATCATGGGCGCGGGCTCCCGTGCGGGCGAGAGCTGGGTGTGCACCGGTCCTTCGGGGGTTCCGCTCACCGCTCGCTCCCGTAGTGCAGTTGGGCCGTACAGGCGTGGTCGGGATGGGGTCGGCCAAGGAAAGTGTGCCGATCATAGGGGCAGCCCCGGGGGCTATTCCAGCTCCGTGGACCGCCTCCCGCCCGACCGGGGGGTGAGTCTCCTCGCCGCGCACCCCTGGCCGATCGTTTCTGCGCGGGTCTGACGCGGGACGGCGGGGGCCTGACCGATTGTGACGTTCCGTGAGCTGTTGAGGGCGCGTGTCGCGTCGACGGCATGTCGTGCGCTCACCCGACTGGGGCAGCGGAAAAGTGCGAAACGGCTCAAACCGTCACAAGGTGGGTGGGGTATCCCCCATTCAGGAGCCGGAGGTCCACGTGAGGGGTCAGCAGACACCCGAGGGAGTGGAGCGGCCGCGGCTGCGTGCCTCCGCGGCGGCCTTCACCTCTCTCGTGGCGCTCGCCGCGACCGGGCTCGTGGCGGGCCCCGCCGTGGGCGCGCCCGCGGCCGGTCCCTGTGCCCTGCCGCGTACCGCGGCCCACCACTCCCTGGGCCTCGACACCTGGAACGGCTCCTATCCGCAGCCCGTCCGCTCCCTGGACGCGGTCATGATCTTCCTGTCCTTCCCCGACTCCACCCCCCTGACCAGCACCGACGAGCTGGCGGCCGACCACTTCCCCAGCACGGGCGAGTTCTTCCGTCGCGCCTCGTACGGCCGCTTCGCACTTCATCCCGACACCCAGCGCAGCTGGACCCCGATGCCGCAGGCCTCCACGGCGTACGCCATACAGCGCGACTGGGAAGCGGGGAAGCGGGCGGCCTATCTGCGGGACGCCCTCGCGGCGGCGGACGACCAGGTCGACTTCTCGCGGTACGACATCGTCTATCTGGTCGCCGACCCGGACGCGCCGGGCGTGGACTCCGACGCCACGAAGGTCGTCAACCTGGAGTCCCCGCTCACCGTGGACGGCACGGAGATCAAGCGGGTCGTCACCGTCTTCGAGCGGCACCCGCCGGACCGCAACGTGCTGGCCCACGAGACGGGTCATGTCTTCGACCTGCCCGACCTCTACCACCGGCCCATGGACGGCAAGGGCGACTGGGACACCCATGTGGGGGACTGGGACGTCATGGGCAGCCAGTTCGGCCTCGCCCCGGACCTCTTCGGCTGGCACAAGTGGAAGCTGGGCTGGCTGGACCGGAGCAACGTGATCTGCGTACAGGAGCCGGGCACACGGCTGCTCAGTCTGGAGTCGCTGGCGGCGGCTCCGGTGGTCGGCGGCACGGTCGGCAAGCGGCTCGCGGTCGTACGGACGGGGATGGGCACCGCGCTCGCGATCGAGGCGCGCGGCTCGACCGGCAACGACCAGGACACCTGCACGGAGGGTGTGCTGATCTACCGCGTACGGAACGAGGCGGCGTCCGGGGACGGCCCGGTCGAGGTCGTGGACACCCATCCGAAGACCGAGGCCTGCTGGGACCGCTCGGTGTACCCGCCGCTGGCGGACGCGCCGCTTGCGGTCGGGGAGTCGTTCACGGTGCCGGGGGAGGAGGCCCGGGTGGAGGTGGTGGACCGGACGCCGGCGGGTGCGTGGACGGTGAAGGTGACGCTGCCGGAGAACACCTGAGGCACCGGATCTGGAACACGAAGAAGCCCCTCGCTTCCGCGAGGGGCTTCTTCCGTCTGTGCGCCGCCAGGGACTCGAACCCCGGACCCGCTGATTAAGAGTCAGCTGCTCTAACCAACTGAGCTAGCGGCGCCTGCTGACGTCGTAGACCTTAGCATCCTGATCGGCGGGAGGAAAAATCGATATCCGCACGTCGGCGGCGGACGCGGCCCGGACCGCCCGGACGCAGGCCCAGAGCATGACCTCGGGTCCCGGCAGCCAGGGGTGCCGGGTGTCGGGCGCGACGACCCAGCGGGGGCCGGCGGGCTCCAGCGGTGTCAGGGGAGGGATGGTCACGGCGTCACCGGTGCCGTGACAGAGCGGCGGCGGGACGGCGTCGCCCCACTCCTCCCAGTGGAGCAGGGCCGGTAACCGCTGGGCGGTGCCGGGCGCGGCGAACAGCAGCATCCGGCCCCGGTACGCGGCGACGGGCCCGGTGCCCGGCCCCTCCGACCAGAGCCGGTCGAGCATCCGGCGCCCGAACAGCATGTCCACGTTCACGACGTCGAAGACCGTGCCGCAGGGGAGCACGGCAGGGGCGGTCGGCCGGGCCTCCCAGAGCGCGAGCGTGGAGCGCGGGAACGCGGCGGCGGAGGCGAGCCAGTCGGCGCCGGCGCAGGTGACGTGCGCGGTGTGATGCCGCCCCTCGTCCCCCTGCCGCAGGAACCGGAAGATGTCGGGCCGGTCCGTGCGCCGCTCGTCGGTGTCGCTCTGGGCCGGGCTCAGGGGGGTCTCGTCTCGCAGCCATGCGCTCATGGAGCAAGATCTACCGGGAGTGACCGGTCCGTTTCCGAGGGTTGCCGAAAACCCGGACAGGGCGGGTGCGGGGGGAGTATCTTTCGCCCCGGCATATGCCAGATGTGTGGTGGCGGAAGGGGCCGGAGGGGTGAGCGCGGCCCGTCTCCGGGCCGGCGCTCGGCGATCCGCCGGGACTCAGTCGTCCTTGGGCGTGCCGCCCGTACGGAGCAGGTCGCGGCCGAACTCGATCATCCGGCGCGCGTAGTCCTCGGTCCACTCCGCCCGCTCGGCGACGTCCGCGGGCGTCAGCCGGTCGAACCGGCGGGGATCGGCGAGCTGGGCCGCCGCGATCGCCTGGAACTCGATCGCCCGGTCGGTCGCCGCCCGGAAGGCGAGCGTCAGCTCGGTCGCGCGGGCCAGCAGCTCGCGGGGGTCCTCGATCGACTCCAGGTCGAAGAAGTGCTCCGGGTCGGCGGTGGCCTCGGCAGGCTCGAAGATCAGCGGCGCGGGTCGGAGTCGCCGCTGCCCGTTCCGCTCCGCGGATTCCGCCATCGTTCTTCTCCTCCTCGCACGCACACGGCCCGGACACCCGGGCCGCCGTCTTCCATTGTCCCGCCTCGCGCAAGGGGGCGGGGTGCCGGGCCGGAGTCCTCAGTCGCCGAGGCCGCGCAGATAGACCGCGAGCCCGCCGAAGAACTCCCGCTCGGCATCGATGCCGGGGGCGTGCCGGGCGGCCTCCGTCATGTACGGGAAGTGGTCCTCCGGCAGCTCGGCGATGGTGGCCGTGCCCGCGCCGGCGAGGGATCCGAGGTGTTCGAGCTGGATCGCCCCGACGACGTAACCGATCAGGCCGCGCAGGGCGACGACCCGCTGCTCGCCCTCGATGCCTGCCTCGGCCAGGATCCCGAGCACCGACTCCGACCAGCGCAGCAGTCCGGGCAGCCGGTGCCGGTGGGTGACGGTGAGCGGGACGGCGGCGGGGTGTTCGCCCACGCTGTCGCGGAGCCGGCGGACCATGGCCTCGATCCGGTCCCGCCAGGGCGTGTCGGCGGCGGGCGGGGTGGGGTCGACGGTGCTCAGGACGCGCTCGACGACCAGCCCCTCCAGCTCGTCGCGGTCGGCCACGTACCGGTAGAGCCCCATCGTGCTCATGCCGAGCTCCTTGGCGACGGTGCGCATCGACAGGCCGTCGAGTCCGTCGCGGTCGATGACGGCGAGGGCGGCGGCGGCCAGTTGGTCCTGGGTGAGGGAGCGGGGGCGCGGCATGGGTTGACAGCGTACGGCATACGCCTACGCTGGATAGGAGTACATCGTACGCCTACGTGGAGGTGTTCCATGGCTCTGCCCGGAAAGCAGCTGCAGCCCGGCTCGACGGCCCCCGTCCGCACGCTCGACCCGCTCCTCGGCCCCCCGGTCGCGGTCCCTGACCCCGAACGACTCGTCCATCTGCAGTTCCGGCGCTTCGCCGGCTGCCCCGTCTGCCATCTGCACCTGCGGTCCGTGGTGCGACGGCACGAGGAGATCGAGGCGGCCGGTATCCGTGAGGTGGTCGTCTTCCACTCACCGGCCGAGGAGTTGACCCCGCACCTGGAAGGCCTGCCGTTCCCGGTCGTCGCCGACCCGGGCAAGCGGCTCTACACCGCGTTCGGCGTCGATTCCTCGCCCCGGGCGCTGCTCAGCCCCCGGGCGTGGGGGCCGGTGGTCCGGGCCGTGACCGTCGGCACCTGGGAGATGCTGCGCGGCCGCGCCCGCCCGCCGGTGCGCAGCCCGCAGGGCGGCCGGCTCGGTCTGCCGGGCGACTTCCTGATCGGCACAGACGGCCGCATCGTCGCCGCGAAGTACGGCGAACACCTCGACGACCAATGGCCGGTCGACGAACTCCTCGCCCACGCGGCGGCGTCCCGCCTGGACGGCCTCACCCCGACGACAGGCTGACGCGACCGCTCGGGGACGGTTCGCAGGGCTCTCCGCGGATCTCGCTTAGCGCTTCCCCGGCGCCCGCAGGTGCGGGCACCGCAACAACGTCACGCGGCTCGTGCGGAGCGGTGCGGATGAAGGGGGAGACGGATGACCAGGCACGTTCATCCCGACGGCCGTCCTCGTCATCAACAGCTAGAGGTGGCACAGAGCATGAGCCAAGAGGGCCCTACGGCCGCCACGGGACGCGATGGTTGGACCAGAAGTCCCACGTGCTCATCATCGCCTCCCAGCCGTCCGGGAACTTGACCGTCACTCCCAGCTGGACCGGTTCCGTCGACGGGTGGTCGTCCAGGAGGTCCGACACGCCCGCGCGGCAGACCACGATGCAGGCGTGGCGGTGGCGGGAGGTCAGGACGCAGAGGCGGCCCGTCTCCAGGTGGAAGGCCGTGGCGTCCGGGCGGCCCGAGAGGGGGTGGAGGACCACCGTCACGTCGTACTCGCGGCCCTGCAGTCGGTTCGCGGTGTCCACCGTCACGCCCGAGACGCCCAGTTCCGCGAGCGCCGCGCGGACCGCCGCCGCCTGGTCGCGGTGGGCCGTGCCGACCGCGATCCGGTCGGGGGTCAGCGGGACCGGGTCGGGTGAGCGCTCCGAGACGGCCGCGCCGCCCCGGTCCAGGAGCCGGCGCACCACCAGAGCCACCGCCCGGACCGCCTCGGGGTCCGTACGCGGGGTGTGCTGGGCGGGAAGTTCCAGCAGGCCCCAGCCCGACTCCGCGGCTTCGTCCAGGACACGATCCGGGCCCGAGCCGTCCGACGGCACGCCGAAGGCCAGCCGCCGGTCACCGTGGTCGGTGCCGCTGCGGAAGCGGGTGTACGGATAGAACGCGTCGGACACCAGCGGCGCGGCCGAGGCCGGCAGCCGCCAGGAGACGGGCAGCCGGTGCTGCGGCAGATCCGGATTGTGGGCGAGCAGCGTCGAGACCGCGCTCGCCGACGGGTCGTACGAGAGCCCCGCCCACTGCTCGGCACCGACCACCGAGAACGGGTCCAACTGCCCGGGGTCGCCCACGAACAGCGCCCGCTCGAAGAGCCCGGCCACCGCGAGCAGCGCGTCCGAGCGCATCTGGTACGCCTCGTCCACGATCGCGTGCGCCCACGGCTCGACGTTCTTCACGTGCGCCCACTTCGCGGCCGTCGAGATCGTCACCGGAAGCCCTGCCAGGTCCCCCGCCTTCGAGGACTTCCGTACGTTCTCCAGATCGTCGAGCGCCTTGTCGTACGGATCGCTGTCGTTGGAGTGCAGCCGGCCCACCGGAAGGTCCGGCTGCTTCTCGGCGAGCCGCAGCACCAGGTCGTCGACCTGCGCGTTCGTCTGCGCGACGACCATCAGGGGCCGTCCCGCCGAGGCCAGTTCGAGCGCGGCCCGGACGACGAGCGTCGACTTGCCCGCGCCCGGCGGGGAGTCGACGACGATTCCCCGGGCGCTCCCGCGCAGTGTGTCCTGCAGGATGTCGTCCGTCGCCCGGGCGGCCGCCGCCGAGGGGTCGAAGTCGTCGGCGGTCACAGCAGGTCCTCCGTGGTGACGGCATCGGGCAGTTCGGCGACGTCGGAGCGCGGAGGTCCGCCGTGCGTCCAGGGTGTCTCCTCCGGGTCCGGCAGCTTGGCGCCCACGCGCTGGTCGTGCTCGAACAGCGTCCAGGCGATCCGCTCGCCCTTCTCCGGCACCGAGCCCTCGGCGGGCTCCTTGGAACGGCCCATCCGGTCGGTGACCCGCAGCACGAGCGAGCCGTCGTCCTCGTACCGCACGAACTCGGCCGTCTGCGGCTTGCCTTCGAACGAGCGGTACACCTTCACCCGCTCGGACAGGTGCGGCCGGTCGTCAGTGCGGACCGTGAGCAGCGGGCGCGGCGAGGGCCGCTTCGACTCGGACCAGGCCATCGTCACATCCACCACCTCCGTCTCGAACGCCTCTCCGGCGAGCCGCCGTCCCGCGAGCACCAGCGGATCGTCGAGGGCCTCCTGTGCGTCGAGCTGGCCCTGCGCGGACTCGCGCGCAGCCAGCTTCTGGGCGGCCGTCACCGCGTCGTCGCGGCGGGGCTGCGGCGGTTCGCCGGCCACGACCCGGTCGCGGTGGCCGGTGAACGACCAGCGGTCGCGGGTCCAGCGGTCCGCCACCCTGGCCCCCTCGGGAAGCTCCCGCAGCAGGTCGAGGGAGCGCCACACCGCGTCCCAGGTCGGCTTGAGCTGGGCGACGATCAGCCGGCGGATCTCCCCCTCGGCGCGGTGCAGTTCGCCGAGCCGCTCGTCGGCGCTCTCGCCGTCCTCGGCCGCGGCCAGCGCCTGCCGGGCCCGGTCGAAGCGCTCGATCGCGGGCGCGAGCAGCCGGTTGTCGAAGGCCGGGTCGGTCGCGGGACCGGCGGGCGGGCACAGCAGCTGCCCGTCGCGGTCCCTGCCGAGCTCGGCCCGCAGCGCCGCCTCCGCACCGGAATCTCCTGCCGGGGGATCGACCCAGGCCAGCAACGCGCCCAGGTGCTGGTCCTCCAGGGAGGACTGGCCCGTCGCCCAGTGCCGGTTCAGCAGGTCGGTCGCCGACAGCAGCAGCGAGGAACCCGGCACGCGGGCCCGCTCGCCGAAGTGCGTCAGCCACCGGCCGAGCAGCGGCACGCGCGGCGGCGCGGGGAACGGCGTCTCCGGGTCCTGCTCCGCCGTCCGCCGGAACCGCATCGAGCGCCCGAGGAGCCGTACGTACTCGATGCCCGCCCGGCTCGGCATGATCAACTGCGGGGCGTTCGCGCACAGTTCGACCTCGACCTTGACCTTCTTGCCGGTCTCGGGGTCGGTTTCGTTCCGCTCCGCCGCCTCGACCACGTCGGTGAACGAGTCGATGTACGGCAGGACCTCCTCGGCCAGGTCGGCGAGGAACGCGAACCGCAGGTCCCGGTCGCGCGGCTGCGCGACGACCAGGAGCCGCGGCTCCTCGGGATCGGTACCGACCAGCGCGCCGAGCGGCGCGCCCGCCTCGCCGGCCGTGGTCAGCGGTACGAGGACGAGCGGCCGGTCCGACAGATGCCGGTGCCGCACCGTGGCCAGCGGCTGTGCCCGCCCGGACTCGACGGCCTCCAGCCGGGCGAGGGTGGAGATCAGCGACATGAGGGGGCCTTTCCGGTCGCGCAGGTCATGCGTGTGCTCAGCGGGGACATGCGGCGGCCTCCTGCGCGGCCCGGGCGTGCGGGACCGCCAGCGCCTCGACCCGGAGTGCCCGCGCCCGGCGCAGCGCGTCGACCGTCGGGTCCTCCGCGTCGCCCTCCTCGCCGCGCGCCGCCGCCAGGACCGCGCCGATCGTGGTCAGTCCGCCGAGCTCGCCCCGTACCGAACGGCCCAGCGCCTCCACCGCGCCGGCGAGTCTGGCCCGCTCCCGGCAGTGGAAGGCCAACTCGCAGGCGGACAGGCACTCCGGCGCGTACGCGTGCGGAACCGACTCCACCGCCGACGCCAGCTCCTCCGCAGAGCAGGTCTCCACGTCGAAGGTGACGCCGTCGGGCAGCGCGTCCGCGATGTCCTCGATCCGGGTCAGCCGGGCCAGCTGCCGGCGGGTCACGGACAGCTGCTTGCGCACGTCGACGACCGAGGCCGTCGGCAGGTTGGAGAAGTCCTTCGGGCAGACGAGGAGCACCGAGTGCGCCACCGCCGCACCCTCCGTCAGCGCCGCGAGCCGCTCCAGTGCCAGGACGTACACCGCCGCCTGGCGGGCCGCCGCGCCGACCTTGGAGGCGTCCGCCGAACCGTCGATCATCGGGAACGACTTGATCTCCACGACCGTCCACCGGCCGTCGGGGTGCACGACCACCACGTCGGGCTCCAGATAGGCGGGGGAGCCCGCCACGTCCAGGGCCAGCATCGGATGGTCGAGCAGCGCCCACTCCCCGGCGGCCGTCGCCTCGCGCAGCGCGAGGGCCGTGCGGGCCGCGCGGCCCTCGGGCCCGACCGCGGCGAGATCCGGGAGCCGTACCGCCCCGGGCTCCTCGATGCCGAGCAGGCGCAGCAGCTCGCGGCCGCCGTCGGCCTTGACCTTCGCCTCGAAGGCGTTGCCCCGCATGAACGCGAACTGGGACTGCCCGAACGCCGCCGGCGAGCCCAGCTTCGAGGCGAGCGCGGCCTTGTCCACCCCGGCGCCGTCGAGCAGCGCGCGTCGCCGGCAGCCGGGGTTGGCGGCCAGCGCCGCCAGCGCCCGCGCGTCCAGCGGATGCGGCGCCACGGCCGGTCCGCGCAGCTCAGCGAGCTGGTGCCGGAGTGTCGTCTGCGGAGGTCGAGGAGCTCCGCTGCCCAGGGATTTGCTCACCCGCGGAAGTCTCCCATCCACCACTGACAATCGGCCGGTCTTCCCGCCCGACGGCGCTCCCGACCGTGCGGCGGACGCGGTCCGCGAGGCGCAGCGCGGGCGCGGTGAGCAGGAGTCCGAACCCCATCACGGCCGCCCCCGCGACCGCGTCGAGGAAGTAGTGGTTCGCCGTGCCCATGACGATCAGCGTGGTGAGCAGCGGGTAGGCGACGCCGAGGGCCTTCAGCAGTGGCGTACGCCCGTACCGCCACAGCATCACCCCGCACCACAGCGCCCAGCCGACGTGCAGGCTCGGCATGGCCGCGTACTGGTTGGTCATCGCGCCCATCCCGCGCGGTGCGCTGGCCTCGGCGCCCCACCAGCCGTACGAGCTGAACTGCGCCATCGTGTCGACGAAGCCGTGGTGGGCGTCGAGGAGCCGGGGCGGGCAGGTGGGCAGCAGGGTGAAGCCGATCAGGCCGAGGAGGGTGGAGACCATCAGCCAGGTGCGGGCGGCCCGGTAGCGGCCGGGACGGCGGCGGAACAGCCAGATCAGGACGGCCGGGGTGACGACATAGTGCAGGGAGGCGTACGCGAAGTCGGCGGGGATCCCCAGGGCCGGGGTCTCGGTGAAGAGCCGGTTCAGAGGGTGCTCGGCGTTCAGGTGGAGGGCCTTCTCCAGGTCGAGGATGGCCAGGCCGTGGTCGACGGCGCTCTGCACATCGCCGCGGGCGAGCAGCCGTCCGCAGGAGTACGCGGCGTACACGACGCCGATGAGTATCAGTTCCGCCCACCAGCGTGGTTTGCGCATTCCTCGGATCCCCCTCGTTTCGGCCGAGGAGAGGGACGTCGGCAGAGGCGTGGGGGTTGCCCGGGCGTCGCCCCGAATTCACGTGAGCGATGATGGAAGTGCACTGCGAAACGTCGCCCCGTTGAAGAAACAGGGAGCCTTCATGCCACCGCGCATCCTGCTCGCCCGGCACGGTCAGACCGAATGGTCGCTGCTCGGCCGCCACACCGGCAGGACGGACATCCCGCTGCTCGACGAGGGTCGGCGCGGCGCCAAGCTGCTCGGCGAGCGGCTGCACCGGGCGCCGTGGAACGGGCTGCCGGACCTGGAGATCCGCACCAGCCCGTTGGCACGCGCGCGTGAGACCTGCGAGCTCGCCGGCTTCGGCGAGCGGGCGCAGGAGTGGGACGCGCTGATGGAGTGGGACTACGGGGCGTACGAGGGGCTGACCCCGCCCCAGATCCAGGCGCTTCAGCCCGGCTGGCTGTTGTGGCGCGACGCCGTGCCGGAGGGGGAGAGCCTGGCGCAGGTCGCGGCGCGGGCCGACGAGGTCGTGGAGTGGGCGCGCTCGGCGGACCGGGACGTGCTGGTCTTCGCGCACGGCCACATCCTGCGGACGATCGCGGCGCGTTGGCTGGGCGAGGAGGTCTCCTTCGGCGCCCGCATCGGC
Source organism: Streptomyces sp. NBC_01353 (assembly GCF_036237275.1). GTDB lineage: Bacteria > Actinomycetota > Actinomycetes > Streptomycetales > Streptomycetaceae > Streptomyces. Next base: position 5,516,373 of record NZ_CP108352.1, read on the forward strand.
CTCGACCCGACGAGCCTGTCGGTGCTGGGCTGGATGTACGGCGAGCCGGCCCTCGCACGCTGGAACGACACGGGGCACCTGGAGTAGGAGCCCCGGCCCCCGCACTCACCGCCCCGGCCACCGCCCTCGGGAGGTCTCAGCGGGCTGTCGCCAGGACCCTGCCGGTCTCCGTCAGGATGGTGCGGATACGGGAGGACTGGACGCCGTCCAGCGAGTCCACCACCCGGCGGGCCTCCTCCGCCGCCTCGTCCTGGCGCCCCGCGTGGGCCAGGTTGCTCGCCAGCTGGGCGCGGTAGAGGGCGAGGTTGCGGGCGAAGTGCGGGTTCTGGAGGACCGTCGCGCGGTGAGCGTGGCGGGACGCGCGGCTCCAGTCGCCCAGCGCCGACCAGCACTGCGCCTCCAGGGCCTCCAGCTCCGGCTCCCCGAAGAAGGACATCCACTCCGGATCGCCGTCGGCCTGGCCCCGGGCGAAGTGGGTGTGCGCGCGGCCCAGGGACTGCTCGCAGGCGGCACGGTCGCCGAGCCCGGCCCAGGCCCCCGCCTCCCGTAGGGAGAGGAGGGAGAGCAGCCGGGCGGAGGAGAGCGGCTGCGCCGCCCGCAGGCCCGCCTGGGCCGCCCGGACCGCTTCCCGGTACCGTCCCGCGTCCCTGGCCAGGAACGACGTGTTGCAGAAGGCGTGCGCCTCCAGGGCCGCATCGCCAGACACCCGCGCGGTGGCGAGGGCCTCCGCGTAGTGCGAGCGGGCGTCGTCGAAGCGGCCGGAGTCATGGGCCAGCCAGCCGACGGAGATGGCGAGTTCGCCCGCGCCGGCGTGCAGCCGGTCCTCGGTGGAGCGGCGGGCCGCCGTGCCCGCGTCGAGCAGCGCGTACGCCGCCCGCAGCGGCTGGGCGGCCACCTTGTACAGACCGTCGGCGCCGTGTCGGTCGTCGAGCAGCCGGATCTGTCGTACGGCTTCCTCGACGGCCCGGACCTCGGCGTCGCCGATCCTGTGGGCTCCCCGAGGGGACGGGATCGCTGCGGCGGTGCCGCCGAGTCCCAGCGAGGCGGCCGCCACAGTGGCGGTGCCGCTCGTCATGAATGCGCGACGCAGCACGTCGCTCTCCTCATCGTTCCGGGTCGTGAAGGCGGGTGGGGGCGGTGCCCCGGCCGAGGCGGCCGGCCGTCGGCCGCGCACCGCCTCCCGCGCCGAGAAGCCCAGGTCCGCCAGGCCGAGACCGGGGAACATGTGCAGGAACACCCGCTCGTACGCGTAGTTGGGACAGCGGATCTCGCCCGCCTCCACGCGTCCGATGTAGCGGGCGTCGCAGGCGACCTGCTCGCCGATCTCCCGCGCCGCCCGGCGGACCGCCGCGGCGAACTCCGCCGGCGAGTGCTGTCCGCGGAGCCGGCGGAAGGCGAGATTGGGAACTGCCCGTGACATCGCCATGGCCGAGCCCTCTCCTGGTGCTGCCGGTGTTCCGGCGGAGCAAGAACGTACCTGCTGTTACCGGCCACGTACGCAGAGTTTGGCTACAAATCGGATATCTCGCGCGCGATCTGCCATGAACTGCCATCCTTTGCGGCGGCGTGCCGCCGTAGCCGTTGACGCGCACGGGCGTTGAACCATGCGGAGAGACGGAACGTGTCTTCTCAAGAGCGAGGAGGGGTCCCTTGTTGGAGATCGGATCGCAGTCGACCGCACGCCACGTACCCACCCCGGACGCCAGCGCCCCGCACGAGACCCCCTGCGACCTGGTGACCGTGCCGGTCCGCCAGGGCCTGGAGGCCGTGGACATCCTGCGCCGCGGCGGGGCCCCCGCGGTCGGCCCCGTGCTGCACGACGGGGCCTGCGACACCCTCGGCTTCCTCGTCCCGCCCGGCACGGCCGAGGGCTGGGACATGCCGGGCAGCGCCTGTACGCAGACCCTGGGGCGCGGCCTGCGCATCCCCGAACTGCCGGAGCTCCCCGAACCGGCGGGTGACACGCCCCGCCCCGCCGGCTGGCTCCTGCCGCCCGGCGACACCGGGCAGGTCACCGACCCGGCGGTGCTGCGCGAGGCCCTCGGGCAGGCGGCCCGTCTGATCGAGGCGGCCGACGGCTGCCGCTGAGCGGGCGGGGCACCACCGCGAGCGCCGATAATGGGGCTCGTGGCCAGGAACAGAACGCGTGAGAGGGCGGCAGCCGCCGTCGCCGTCGTCGAGACCGTCGACGGCGGACTCGCGGAGCTCATACCCGACCGGGAGCGGCCCCGCGGCTGGACGCTGCTGATCGACGGCGCCCCCCAGTCGCACGTGGACCTCGACGACCCGGCCCATCTCTCCTTCGAGTACCAGCGACGCCTCGGCCACATCGCCGACCTCGTCGCCCCGCCGAACCGGCCCCTCCAGGTCGTCCATCTCGGCGGCGGAGCCTTCACGCTGGCCCGCTACATCGCCGCCACCCGGCCCCGCTCCACCCAGCAGATCGTGGAACTCGACGGGTCCCTGGTCCAGCTCGTCCGCCGCGAGCTGCCCCTCGACACGGCAGCCCGCATCCGCGTCCGGTCCACCGACGCCCGCGCCGGGCTCTCCAAGGTCCAGGACGGCTGGGCGGACCTGATCATCGCCGATGTGTTCAGCGGGGCCCGTACGCCCGCGCACCTCACCAGCACCGAGTTCCTCGCCGAGGTCCGCCGTGTGCTGAAGCCCGGCGGGTTCTACGCCGCCAACCTGGCCGACGGGCCCCCGCTGACCCATCTGCGCGGCCAGATCGCGACCGCCGCCACCGTCTTCCCGGAGCTGGCGCTGACGGCCGACCCGACCGTGCTGCGCGGCCGCCGCTTCGGCAACGCCGTGCTGCTCGCCTCCGACCGGGAGCTGCCCGTCGCCGAGCTGACCCGCCGGGTGGCGACGGACCCGCACGCCGGGCGGGTGGAGCACGGCCGGGCGCTCGCCGACTTCACCGGGGGAGCGGCCCCGGTCACCGACGCCAGCGCCAAGCCCTCGCCCGTACCGCCGGCCTCCGTGTTCCGCTGACGGCCCCGGCGGCGGACCGGTCAGCGGTCGTCGATCTCGACCCGGGGCGCGGTGTCGTGCCAGACGCAGAAGACCGACAGCTCGCGGCCGTCCTTGGTGAACGTGACCCGGATCCAGGTCGGCTGCTTCCAGACCTGCATCTGCCAGCCCGAGGACGGCGTCGCCGAGACCAGCTCCGCCGACGTCTCGCCGAGGTCGAACACGACCCGGCCGCCGTCCACGGCATAGCTCTTGACGTTGCCACCGCTCTGCGGCTGCTCCGTGGACGTGGCCGAGGGCTTGCGCGAGGGGGTCGTCGAGGGCGAGGTCGTCGGGGCGCCGCTCGCGCCGGGCCCGGTGGACGGCGTGGACGAGGGGCCCTTCGGCCGCTGCGTGGAGGAGGACAGCGGATCGCCGATCTCGCCGGCCGGCCCGTCGGTGGTGCCGGCCGGGATGGGCAGGGCGCGCGGCGGGTCGTAGACCGTGCCGGCCAGCACCGTGTGCACACCCCACCACGAGAGCGTGACCGCCGCGCCCGTGGCGAGCGACCACGCCATGGCGTGAACAAGTCCTCTACGCATCCGGGCCATCCTGCACCACGGCACCCCCAGACGTCCCCCAGGGTGGACCTTCCCTCGTCGTCCTCCGTATGGCGTACGGTGCGGGCCATGGCAAGTGTGCTCGTGGTCGAGGACGACCAGTTCGTGCGCTCGGCCCTCATCCGGCATCTGACCGAGGCCTCCCACACCGTACGGAGCGTCGGCACGGCCCTGGAGGCGCTGCGCGAGGTCGCCCATTTCCGTTTCGACGTGGTCATCCTGGACCTCGGACTGCCCGATCTGGACGGGTCCGAGGCGCTGAAGATGCTGCGCGGCATCACCGACGTACCGGTGATCATCGCGACCGCGCGGGACGACGAGACGGAGATCGTCCGGCTCCTCAACGACGGCGCGGACGACTACCTCACCAAGCCCTTCTCCGTGGAACACCTGTCGGCGCGGATGGCCGCCGTGCTGCGCCGCTCGCGGGCCGCGGCGGGCGAGGCGCCTCCGTCGCGGGTGATCCAGGTCGGCGGTCTGTCGATCGACCCCCTGCGGCGGCAGGCGGAGCTCGACGGGACCGGGCTCGACCTGACCCGCCGGGAGTTCGACCTGCTGGCCTTCCTCGCCGGGCGACCGGGGGTGGTCGTGCCGCGCAAGGAGCTGCTCGCCGAGGTGTGGCAGCAGTCCTACGGGGACGATCAGACCATCGACGTGCATTTGTCATGGCTGCGGCGGAAGTTGGGTGAAACGGCCGCCCGCCCCCGCTATCTGCACACCTTGCGCGGGGTGGGCGTGAAGCTGGAGCCGCCGCGGGAGCCGCAGCCGTGAGATGGGCTCTCGTCAAGGTGTCGCTGGCCGTCACCGCCATGGTCGTCGTCGCCTTCGCCGTACCGCTCGGCCTCGTCGTCAAGGAGATGGCGAGCGACCGGGCCTTCTCCAACGCCGAGCGGCGCGCCGCCGGACTCGCGCCCGTGCTCGCCATCACCACCGACCGCGAGGAGCTCGACCGGGCGGTCGCCACCACCGAGGACGGGGCCGCCGGGCGGATGGCCGTCCATGTCCCCGCCGCCGACGAGGCGGGCGGGAAGGCCCTGGAGATCGGCACCCGCCGGGCCGACGAGAACGATCTGCGGACCACCCGGCAACTGGGGCGGGCCACCATCGCCGAGGTGGAGGGCGGCTCCGTCCTGCTCCAGCCCACGGCGCTCAGCTCCGGACAGGTCGCCGTCGTCGAACTCTTCGTCCCCGAGGGCGAGGTCACCAACGGGGTCGCCACCGCCTGGCTGGTCCTGGCCGGCGTCGGCATCGCCCTGATCATCGGCTCCGTCGCCGTCGCCGACCGGCTCGGCGTCCGGATGGTCCGGCCCGCCCAGCGGCTCGCCGGCGCCGCCCACGACCTGGGCGAGGGCAAGCTCGGCGCGCGCGTCCCCGAAGAGGGCCCGCCGGAGCTCAAGTCGGCGGCGATCGCCTTCAACTCGATGGCCGACCAGGTCGTCCAGCTCCTCGCCAACGAGCGCGAGCTGGCCGCCGACCTCTCCCACCGGCTCCGCACCCCGCTGACCGTGCTCCGGCTCAACACGGCCTCGCTCGGCTCCGGTCCGGCGGTCGAGCAGACCCGGGCCGCGGTCGAGCAGCTGGAGCGCGAGGTCGACACCATCATCCGTACGGCGCGGGAGGCCAAGCCGCAGACCCAGGCCACCGGCCCGGGCGCCGGCTGCGACGCCTCCGAGGTCGTCCGGGAGCGGATGGACTTCTGGTCCGCGCTCGCCGAGGACGAGGGCCGCAAGGTACGCGTGGCGGGCATCGACCGCCCCGTACGCATCCCGGTCGCCCGGCCCGAACTCGTCGCCGCGCTCGACGCGCTGCTCGGCAACGTCTTCCGCCACACCCCCGAGGGGACGGCCTTCTCCGTCGACGTCCACAACGGCGACGACGCCGTCATCGTCCTGGTCTCCGACGCCGGCCCCGGCATCGCCGACCCGGCCGCCGCCCTGACCCGGGGCAACAGCGGCCACCGCGCCGGCTCCACCGGCCTCGGCCTCGACATCGTGCGCCAGATGGCCGAGTCCACGGGTGGCGACGTCCGCATCGGGCACTCGGTGCTCGGCGGCACCGAGGTCCGCATCTGGATCGGCCTGGACGGCCGTCGCTCCGGGAGTGAGGTCGGCCGCCGCGCCAACCGGGTGGGCCGTCGCAAGCGGAGCGGACAGGGCTCCCGGCGGGCCGGGGACGTCTGAACCTTTCGTCGTTCCGATGGCTGCCTTAAGCGGAGCCTAAGAATCCTCAACCCGAGCCTCCTCGTACGCATTTGTCCGTTTCCCGCTCGCTAGCGTGCTGCCCGCACCCCACCCCACCCCCGGCACACAGAGGCAGGCACGCGATGGGCACCAGTTCGCACCGGCGCAGGGCGAGCGGCAGAACCAAGATCATCGGCGCGGTCGTCGCCGCGGCGGTGATCGGGGGCGCCGCGTTCGCGCTCACGGGCACCGCCCAGGCCGCGGCCGTCGGCGCCGCGTACACCAGGACCAGCACCTGGACCGGCGGCTACACCGGCCAGTACGTGGTGACCAACCAGACCTCCAGCGTCCAGTCGGGGGGCTGGACGCTGGAGTTCGACCTGCCGGCCGGCACGACGATCGGCTCCCTGTGGAACGGTGAGCACACCGTCTCGGGGCAGCACGTCACCGTGAAGCCCGCGAGTTGGAACAAGGAGCTCGCCCCCGGCCAGTCCGTCACCGTCGGCTTCGTGACCTCGGCCTCCGGCGAGGCCGGCGACCCCGCCAACTGCCTGATCAACAAGGCCACCTGCTCCGTCGGCGGCGCCACCCCGACGCCCAGCGGCCGGCCCACCGAGCAGCCCACCGCCACCGTGGCCCCGACCGCCTCGGCGACCCCCACCGCCACCGCGACGGCCACACCGAGCCAGACCGCCACGACAGCCCCGACGCCCACGCCGACGCCGACCTCCACCGGCACCCCGGGCGCCGTCGCGAAGTACGCGCCCTACATCGACACCTCCCTCTACCCGTCGTACGACATGCTCGCGACCGCCGATGCCACCGGTGTGAAGGAGTTCAACCTCGCCTTCATCACCTCCGGCGGCTCCTGCGCCCCGCTGTGGGGCGGTGTCACCGACCTCGCAAGCGACAAGGTGGCCTCCCAGATAGGCGCCCTGCGGGCCAAGGGCGGTGACGTCCGGGTCTCCTTCGGCGGCGCCGCCGGCCACGAACTGGCCCTCAACTGCTCCACCTCCGCCGACCTCGCGGCCGCCTACGGCAAGGTCGTCGACCAGTACAAGCTCACCAAGGTCGACTTCGACATCGAGGGGGCGGCCCTGCCGGACACCGCCGCGAACACCCGGCGCTCCCAGGCCATCGCCCAGCTCCAGAAGTCCCACCCCGGCCTGAACGTCTCCTTCACCCTGCCGGTCATGCCCGAGGGCCTGACCCAGCCCGGCGTGGACCTTCTCGCCGACGCCAAGAGGAACGGTGTCCGCATCGACGCCGTCAACATCATGGCGATGGACTACGGACCGGCCTACAGCGGAGACATGGGCCAATACGCGATCCAGGCCGCGACCGCGACCCAGGCCCAGATCAAGGGTGTCCTCGGGCTGAGCGACGCGGCCGCCTGGAAGGCCGTCGCCGTCACCCCGATGATCGGCGTCAACGACGTCACGACCGAGATCTTCAAGGTCGACGACGCCACCCAGCTGGTCGACTTCGCGAAGTCCAAGGGCATCGGCTGGCTGTCGATGTGGTCCTCGACCCGCGACAAGCAGTGCGCGGCCGGCGCGGTCAACCACGCGGACGCCACGTGCTCCTCGATCCTCCAGCAGCCGCTGGCCTTCACCAAGGCGTTCGCCGCCTACAAGTGAGCCACTGAGCCCCCCACACCGCGCGCTCCGGCCGGAGCCACCCCCACCGCCGGCCGGAGCGCGCTCCCTTGCGCTCCCGCCCGGATCAGGCCTGCTCCACCTCGCTCAGGAACTCGGTGATCAGCTTCCCCCACACCGCCGGGTTCTCGGCGAACGGAGCGTGTCCCGTGGCCAGTTCGGTCAGCCGCGCGCCAGGGATGCCGGCCGCGACCGACCGGTGCAGCGCCGGCGCCACCAGTCGGTCCTCGGTCGTCGATATGACCAGGGTCGGCACACCCACCCGGGCCAGGTCCTCCCGGACGTCCGCCCGTGCCACCAGGTCCGCGTGCTCCGGCGTACCCTCCGGGATCGACTCGCCGGTCAGCCGGACGACACCCTCGACGACCTCCGGTGTCATCGGGTCGAGCATCGCGGGGCTGAAGACCAGCGGCACCAGAAGGCGCGCCACCAACTCGTGCTGCCCGCTGTCCGCGAGGTCCCGCCACAGCAGGGACGCCTGCCGCAGTGCATGGTCCGCGTAGGCGAACGGGGCGGTCAGCACCAGGCCCGTCACCCGCTCCGGGTGGCGGGTCGCGGTCCGGATGGCGACCGCCGTCCCCAGGGAGTACCCGGAGACGGCGAACCGCTCGACCCCCGCGGCGTCGGCGTCCGCCACCAACCCGTCTGCCAGCGCGTCCAGTTCGAGCGGCTCCGTGGCGCGGGGCGCTCCGCCCGTCCCCGGCAGGTCGAAGCCGACGACGCGCCGCCCGCCGGAGGCCAGCGCCCCCTTGATCGGGCCGTAGTTGGACTCGATGCCCCCGCCGGAGCCGTGAGTGAGCAGGAGCGAGCGAGAAGTCGTCATGGAAGGTCCCCCCAAATCTGTAGTGGACGTTACGAAATGACCGTACAACAGATTTCATAACGACCGCTACAGAAAACGGTTCACTCTTTCGAACGTCTTCGATTCGGCGCGCATCTTGACCGTGCTTCGACAGGTGGGCGGTTCGGTGAGCTGCGGCCTCAACGGGGGCTGGTCGGGGGCGAATCCGCCCCCGACCGTCCTGACCTGCGCTACGGCGTCGTGACGAGGGGCCGCGGTGTGGTCCCCATGCCGCTGCCCAGATGGAAGCTCGGGTGCGGGGGCTGGTTGTAGGCGGTGTTCTGCCAGGCGAGACCCGTGCGGTACATGGTGTCGTGCAACAGCGTGGTGATCTTCGTGCTCGTCTCGTACGGGGTCGAGTAGATCCGCAGTGCGCGGTTGTCCGCCGTACGCCACACCACCTCCTCGCGCCAGTCGCCGAGGATGTCACCGGAGAGCGCCGGGGTCGCCTTCGTACCGTTGTTGGAGGCGACCGAGGCGCCGGTGAGCAGCCGGGTCTCGCCGGACGTCCCGTACTTGTCGATGTGGGTGCCGTCCAGGAGCTCGCGGGTGGTGTCACCGTCCCACCAGCTCAGGAAGTTCGCGGACGAGGGCTCGCGGCCCTTGGCGGCCCCGGCCTCGTCCCGTATCGAGGTGTCGGAAGCCGACCACACTTCGGCGCCGTCGTTCCCGGCGTGGATGTCGCCGGCGACCCCGCGCCCGTTGTCGCAGCAGGCGCCGAGCTGCCAGCGGATGCTGCCGTTCGCCGGGTTGATGTACAGCTCGGAGGGCTGGGACGACGACTCGGAGACCTTGAAGTACTCCAGGCCTGCGGTCCCCGGGTCGAGGTCGCCGAGGTGCTGGGCGTCGCCGTGCCCGGTCCTGGTCGTCCAGAGGCCGTTGCCGTTGTCGTCGACGGCCATCGACCCGTAGACGATCTCGTCCTTGCCGTCGCCGTCCACGTCACCGACGGAGAGACTGTGCGACCCCTGCCCGTCGTACCCCTTGCCGGTGTTGGTGGAGGAACTGCTGTCGAAGGTCCAGCGTCGGGTGAACTGCCCACCGCGCCAGTCCCAGGCCACGATCACGGACCGGGTGTAGTAGCCCCGCGCCACGATGAGCGAGGGCCGGGCGCCGTCCAGGTACGCGGTCCCGGCGAGGAATCGGTCGACCCTGTTGCCGTAGCTGTCGCCCCAGGAGGAGACGGTGCCGCGGGCCGGTACGTAGCCCGTGGTGCCCATCGCGGCGCCCGTGAGCCCGTCGAACATGGTCAGGTACTCGGGTCCGGCCAGGACGTAGCCGCTGTTGTTGCGATGGTCGGCGGACGCGCTCCCGATGACCGTGCCGCGCCCGTCGACGGTCCCGTCGGCGGTCTTCATGGCGACCTCGGCCCGGCCGTCGCCGTCGTAGTCGTACACCTGGAACTGCGTGTAGTGCGCCCCGGAACGGATGTTGCGGCCGAGGTCGATCCGCCACAGGCGCGTCCCGTCGAGCCGGATGCCGTCGACGATCGTGTTCCCGGTGTAGCCGGACTGCGAGTTGTCCTTGGCGTTGGTCGGCTGCCACTTCAGTGCGAAGTCCAGCGCGCCGTCCCCGTCGAGGTCGCCGACGGACACGTCGTTGGCCTCGTAGGTGTACGCCACCCCGTCCGGGGTGGTGCCGCCTGCGGGGGGAGTGAGCGGCACGTCCGTGTAGCCGGTGCGGAACTGGACGGCGTGCACCGAGTCGCCCTGCTCCACACCGCCGACGACGGCGCGGACGGTGTAGTCGGCGTGGCTGGGGGCGCCGGCGTGGAAGTAGTTGGTGGAGGCGGTGACGGGGGTGGCGTTCACCTTCGTACCGGCCCGGTACACGTTGAAGGCGACGCTGTCCGGGTCGGTGCCGAGCCAGCGCCAGCTCACCAGGTTGCCGCTCCCGGTGTGGACGCTGACCACACCCCGGTCGAGCCGCTCGGCCTGCCGCGCGGTCGCGCCGGACGCGGTCCCGGTGGTGAGGGTGAGTGAGGCGACGGTCACGACACCGGCGCACAGGGCGGCGAGCAGGGAGCGAGGTGCCTGCGGGTACTGCACGAATCCTCCTGGGGGAAGAGAGCCGTTGCGTACCTCACAGTCGTCGCCGCGCGGGGATGGGTTGCCCGGGAACGACCGAGGCCCCGGTTCGCATGAACCGGGGCCTCGACCTTCAGGGTGAGTAACGGGACTCGAACCCGCGACATCCTGGACCACAACCAGGTGCTCTACCTGCTGAGCTATACCCACCACGACCGGCGGTTTTCCCGAAGGTTTCCCCGACCGGCCGAGAAGAAGTCTACAGGGTCCGAGCGGGTGCTCGCGCCCGCATTCCGCCCGGGTGGCGTCAGGGTGACGTCAGGGGGGCGTAAGGGGCGCGAGCAGGGGGCTCACGCGGTGCCGGGACTCACTCACCGGGCAGGACGTGGCGTGCGGCGATCCGCTTCGCCGTGTCCGAGTCCGGTCCGGGCTGCGGGACGAAGATCGCCTCGCGGTAGTAGCGCAGCTCCGCGATGGACTCGCGGATGTCGGCCAGCGCGCGGTGGTTGCCGCTCTTCTCCGGACTGTTGAAGTACGCCCTCGGGTACCAGCGGCGGGCCAGCTCCTTGACCGAGGAGACATCGACGATCCGGTAGTGCAGGTGGTTCTCCAGCGCCGGCATGTCCCGCGACAGGAACCCGCGGTCGGTGGAGACCGAGTTCCCGCACAGGGGTGCCTTGCCCGGCTCCTTGACGTGCTCGCGTACGTAGGCGAGGACCTGCGCCTCGGCGTCGGCGAGGGTGGTTCCGCCGGGCAGGGCGTCGAGGAGGCCGGAGGACGTGTGCATCTGGCGCACGATCTCGGGCATGGTCTCCAGCGCCGCGTCCGGCGGGCGGATCACGATGTCCACCCCTTCGCCGAGCACGTTCAGTTCCGAGTCGGTGACCAGTGCGGCCACCTCGATGAGTGCGTCGTCCGTCAGCGAGAGCCCGGTCATCTCGCAGTCGATCCACACCATGCGATCGTTCATGCGTCCTACCTTAGGGGGTGCCCAGGGGATCGGGCCCTGCTTGCGGCGTCGTACTCCCTGCTTGCGACGACGGGCGCCGCGGGGAGGTGTCCCCGGGCGCCCGTCGGTTCGCGCTGTGCGGTTCGCCCTTATGGGGCGCTGCGCTGGCCCGGCAGTGCCGGGCGGCCCGACGCGTACAGGTCGGACGGCGGCTTGCCCGGCTCCAGCGGTCCGCCGGGACGCCGGACCGGCGACACCTGCGAGGGCACCATCGGGTCCAGCACCGTCGTCACCGTCTCGGCCTGCGGGCGCCGGGCCCGGTAGGCCGCGCGGTACGCGGCCGGCGAGGAGCCGAGCTGGCGGCGGAAGTGACCGCGCAGCGCCACCGGGGAGCGGAAGCCGCAGCGACCCGCGACCTCGTCGACCGAGTAGTCGGAGGTCTCGAGCAGCCGCTGCGCCTGCAGCACCCGCTGGGTGATCAGCCACTGCAGGGGAGCGCTGCCGGTGAGCGAGCGGAACCTGCGGTCGAACGTCCGCCGTGACATGTACGCACGGGCCGCGAGGGTCTCCACGTCGAACTGCTCGTGGAGGTGCTCCAGCGCCCAGGCGACGACCTCCGCGAGCGGGTCGGCGCCGATCTCCTCTGGTAAAGACCTGTCGAGGTAGCGCTCCTGGCCGCCGCTGCGCCGCGGCGGGACGACCAGGCGGCGCGCCAGGGCGCCCGCGGCCTCCGTGCCGTGGTCGGTCCGCACGATGTGCAGACACAGGTCGATTCCGGCCGCGGTGCCGGCCGATGTCAGTACGTCCCCGTCGTCGACGAAGAGCTCCCGCGGATCCACGTGGACCGACGGATAGCGCTTGGCGAGCGTCGGCGCGTACATCCAGTGCGTGGTCGCCGGCCGGCCGTCGAGCAGTCCGGCCGCGGCGAGCACGAACGCGCCGGTGCACAGCCCGACGATCCGCGCGCCCTCTTCGTGTGCCCGGCGCAGCGCTTCGAGCGCCTCCGGCGGTGGCGGCGAGGTGATCGACCGCCAGGCCGGTACGACGACGGTGCCGGCCCGGCTGATCGCGTCCAGGCCGTACGGCGCGGTCAGTTCGAGGCCCCCTGTGGTCCGCAGCGGGCCTTCCTCGCCGGCGCACACGAGCAGCCGGTAACGCGGCACTCCGGCGTCCTGCCGGTCGATTCCGAACACTGAGAGCGGGATGGAGCTCTCGAAGATGGGGCCGCCGCTGAACAGCAGCACCGCGACGACTTCGCGACGGCGGCGCCCGGAAAGCTTCCGTGCGACCTCCGGTACGGCGGAGTCCTGGCTCATGACGCTAAGCCCCCCTCGGTGTTCGCGTCTCCCTGGTCCTGTCGCTCCTGCACGTTTCCCCTCGGTTTTGCACGAGACCCCAGTCTTCGATACTCATGATCGAATCTACTGTGTTCCGTGGCGCCGGCGTGACAAGTTCTCCATCCGGCACATTGTCGACAAGGCAACTTGGCGCGAAGCATTCGATCACGAAGCGTTCCACTCGCGGGCCGCGCAGGGAAGTGCGTCGTGCGTGCATGGCCCGTCCCCGTAGGGTGTGCGAGCCGACGGCGGGGCTTTCATGCCTGGTGGCCAGGGGGTTGAGGGGGCATTCCGGCAAGGACTCGCCGACAACTGGAAGTTGGCTGAAAACATACGGGTGTGGGTGTACGAACCTGTCAGCTCTACGGGGGGTTCGTCAGGTCCGTCGGGGGTTTCGGCCGCCCTGGGAGCGCCGTGATCGAGGCCGCGCGGCCTCGGCGCGCAGACCGCGTTCCGCACGGCGCAGCAGGACCCGGCAGACCGTCGTCACCGCGGCGAGCCCGAGCGCCGTCCCGGCCGCACCGCCGAGCGAGGTGCCGTAGACGACGAGGACGACCGGGACCAGGACGCAGCAGAAGACCGCCCAGCGGACGACGTCGCCCGCCGACTCGGCCGCCGCGCTCCCCGCGCCTCCCTCCGCGCTCCCTGTGCTCCCGGCGCTCCCTGTGCTTCCACGCCTCCCCGAGGGGTTCGGGAGGCGGCGTCGGCCGGGTGTCGGGGAGGGGGGCGGGGGGAGGGTCGGCCCGGGGGCGGGCGTGGGGGAGTGGGCGGCGGTGGCAGTGGACGTGGCGGTGGAGGTGGCGGCGGCCGATGGTGCGGGCACGGGCGGGGCTCCCTGCGACGGTGACTGGACCTGTGGCAACGAGGAGCGGAACGTTCCGGTCACTGCGCGTGGCCGCCGTTCGTGCCCCGTACGGACACCTGTAGGGCACAACCGGCATTGCCATATCGGGACGGGCTCGTGCATGCTCCCTGGGACGCCGTGCGATCGCTGTGTGTGGTCACGACGGCTCTGGGCAGGAGAGGAGTGTCGCCGTACCCTTGGGGGTATGGGCTTGGGAAGATGATTCCCGGACACAGCTCCGCCGCCAACCGTTGTTCGTACGACGTTCTCCATCGTCCCCTCCCAACAGGACTTCTTCGCCGAGACACCGATGGCCGGTCACGAATTCCCCGAACCCGCGGACCGCAAGCGCGTCGCCGACTCCACGGTCGACCCCCTCGCGGTGGAACAGCCACGTCACTCCTGTGATCCCGCCTTCAGGCACGGAGTGGTCGTCGGCTTCGACGGCTCGACCTCCAGTGAGCGGGCCCTCGCGTACGCCATCGGCATGGCCAAGCGCTCCGGCTCCGGCCTGATCATCGTGCATGTCGCCAACCGGCTGCCCACGACCGTCTGGGCGGGCTGCGAGCCGCCGGTCTTCGTCGACGTACCGGACCACCGCACCGAGGTGCTCGGTCTTGAGCTCGCCTGCGCCGACTACCTCGCCGAGGTTCCGTGGATCCTCGTCGAGCGCGGTGGCGACATCTGCCACGAACTGGAGGAGGTCGGCCGGGAGTACTCGGCCGACGCGATCGTGGTCGGCTCCACGCACGGCATCGTCGGCCGGATCTTCGGCTCGGTGGCCGGACGCCTCGCGAAGCGCGCGCAGCGTCCCGTGATCGTCATCCCCTGAGCTCTGCGACCGGCCGTGCCGGCTCGATCTCGACGGCTTCATCTTCTCGACACTTCGTCAACTCCCTTGGTACAGCGATAATTTTCGCCTCCGACAGGTGATTTGTGCGCTTGTGAAGGGTAGTTAAAGGTCACCGGAACAAGCAGCTCACGCAGCACAACTGCCCACTTGAAGGGAGCCCGCCGTGGACAACGAAGTCGCCGCGGGAAACACCACCTCCACTCTCGGCCACCTCGCGCTCGGACTGACCTTGCTGGCCTTCGGCATCGGCAGCACAGGCGTCATAGACAACGTCGCGGCGTCCGACGCCGCAGCCCTCGCCACCTGGGTCGGCGGCGTGGCGCTCTTCCTCGTCGGTCTGCTCGCCCTGCGTGCCGGCGACGGCGGTACGGGCACGGCCTATTCGGCGCTCGGCGCCTTCTGGTTCACCTGGGGGACCGGAGTGGGCGGCGACGCCTCGGCCGAGGCGACCGGTCTCTTCCTCCTGCTGTGGGCGCTGCTCGCGCTCACGCTGACCATGGCGTCCGCGGGCAGCGGACTGTTCGGACAGGGCGTGTACGGGCTGCTGTTCGTCGCGCTGCTGCTGCTCGGCATCGGCGCCCTCGCCGACAACGGCGGGCTGGGCAAGGCGGGCGGCTGGGTCGCCGCGGTCGCCGGACTCGCGGCCTGGTACGGCGCGACGGCGGCGGTGGCCAACTGGCCGACCTCACTGAAGAGTGCCGCGGGCCGGGGTGTGACGGCCGCCGGCTGACGCGGCCACGAGGGGCCCGCGCCCCGCTCGGGGTGGGGCGCGGGCCAGGGGCGAGAGAGCCGAAGGGGCGCGCGGCTGTCGAAAGGGAGAGCGCGCGCAGGCGGTGAGGAACGAGCCGCCGAGCACGGTCGACCGTCGACAGACGCACAAGCGCCCCGGAGGCGAACGGAGCCCCAAAAAGAGGGGAAAGCAGCGGTCCCTGTGCACAGGTGGCGTGCACAGGGACCGCTGCGTGTCCGGCCGGGCGTCCGGCCCTCCGGGGACAGGCCGGAATGTGGGCGGACGGGCTTTCCCGGCCGTGGTCGAGAGCTCCGGGGGACAGGCCCGGAATCCCCCAAGCTCTCGGCTTCGCTCGAGCAGGGGGGACCCCCAGCTACTCGACCGTGACGGACTTGGCCAGGTTGCGCGGCTTGTCGATGTCGCGGCCCATGGCGAGCGCCGTGTGGTACGCGAGGAGCTGGAGCGGGATGCCCATCAGGATCGGGTCCAGCTCGTCCTCGTTCTTCGGGACGACGATGGTGTGGTCGGCCTTCGCCTGCGGCTGGTGCGCGACCGCGAGGATGCGGCCGCTGCGGGCCTTGATCTCCTCCAGGGCGGCGCGGTTCTTCTCCAGCAGGTCGTCGTCGGGGACGATCGCGACCGTCGGCAGGGCCGGCTCGATCAGGGCGAGCGGGCCGTGCTTCAGCTCGGAGGCCGGGTATGCCTCGGCGTGGATGTAGGAGATCTCCTTGAGCTTCAGGGAGGCCTCCAGGGCGACCGGGTAGCCCCGCACGCGGCCGATGAACATCATCGACTGGGCGCCCGCGTACTCCGCGGCGATCTTCTTGATCTCGTCCTCGGTCTCGAGGATCTCGCTGATCTGCGCGGGCAGCTTGCGCAGGCCCTCGATGATCCGCTTGCCGTCGGTCACCGACAGGTCGCGGATGCGGCCGAGGTGCAGGGCCAGCAGCGCGAAGGCCGTGACCGTGTTGGTGAAGCACTTGGTGGAGACGACGCAGACCTCGGGGCCGGCGTGCACGTACACGCCGCCGTCGGCCTCGCGGGCGATCGCCGAGCCGACGACGTTGACGACGCCGAGGACGCGGGCGCCCTTGCGCTTCAGCTCCTGGACGGCGGCCAGCACGTCGTACGTCTCACCGGACTGGGAGACGGCGATGTAGAGGGTGTCGGGGTCCACGACCGGGTTGCGGTAGCGGAACTCCGAGGCCGGCTCGGCGTCGGCGGGGATACGGGCCATGGACTCGATGAGCCCGGCGCCGATGAGGCCGGCGTGGTACGAGGTGCCGCAGCCGAGGATCTTGATGCGGCGGATGGTGCGGGCCTCGCGGGCGTCGAGGTTCAGGCCGCCCAGGTGGACCGTGGAGAAGCGGTCGTCGATCCGGCCGCGCAGCACGCGGTCGACCGCGTCGGGCTGCTCGGAGATCTCCTTGTGCATGTACGTGTCGTGGCCGCCCATGTCGTAGGAGGCGGCCTCCCACTCCACGGTCTCCGGGGTGGCCGTCGTGGAGGCGCCCGAGGTCGTGTACGTGCGGAAGTCGTCGGCCTTGAGGGTGGCCATCTCGCCGTCGTCGAGGGTGACGACCTGGCGGGTGTGGGCGATCAGGGCGGCGACGTCGGAGGCGACGAACATCTCCTTCTCGCCGATGCCGAGGACGACCGGGGAGCCGTTGCGGGCCACCACGATGCGGTCGTTGAAGTCGGCGTGCATGACGGCGATGCCGTAGGTGCCCTCGATGACCTTGAGCGCCTCGCGGACCTTCTCCTCCAGGCTGGTGGCCTGGGAGCGGGCGATCAGGTGGGTGATGACCTCGGTGTCGGTCTCGGAGGCGAAGACGACGCCGTCCGCCTCGAGCTTGGCGCGCAGCTCCTGCGCGTTGTCGACGATGCCGTTGTGGACGACCGCGACCTTGTTCTCGGGGTCCAGGTGCGGGTGCGAGTTGATGTCGCTCGGCGCGCCGTGGGTGGCCCAGCGGGTGTGGGCGATGCCGGTGGTGCCGGTGAAGCGCTTGGGGACGCGGGCCTCGAGGTCACGGACCCGACCCTTGGCCTTCACCATCTTCAGGCCGGCGGCCTTCGGGCTGGTGATCACGATGCCGGCGGAGTCGTACCCCCGGTACTCCAGCCGCTGCAGGCCTTCCAGCAGCAGCGGGGCCACGTCACGCTTTCCGATGTAACCGACGATTCCGCACATAAAGGTGTAACCCCTCCAAGGTAGTGGGCGTGCTCAGCCGTAGACGATGCGGCGCAGTTGCCGGAGCGAGAGCTCCGGCGGCGCCACGGCGCGGTGCGGCAGCTCGGCCGCGATGCGCTCGAAGATCTCGGCGTTGACGGCGCCACCGGACTGCAGTTCGCGGTGGCGGCGGCGGACGAAGTCCTCGGTCGACTCGTCGAAGTACGCCAGCACGTCGAGAACCACCCGGGCGGCCTCACCGCGCTGCAGCGCGGTGCTGCGCACCAGGTGGTCGATGAGGTCGTCATGCGACGGGCGGCGTTCGAGCACCCGTGAATACTGAGGGGTACAGGGGCGACTTCGCAAGAATCCTGCCCGAAATCGGGCAGACCCGTCCATGATCGCCGTCCTGGGGGGCCAAATTGGTCTACACCTTGACCGCGCAAGTGGTCCACGGTACGCATGGTGACTGTTCGGATACGCATATCCACAGCCGCGAAGTCCATCGAAAGGGACCATGTCTGTGAGACAGCGCAGAACGCTTCCCCGTGTGCTCGGCGCCCTGCTGCTCCTTGCGGCGGCCGGCATCTCCTGTGTCGGAGCCGCCCCCACCGCCCACTCCGCCGCCGAACCCGCGCTGCGACCGCTGGGCAGGGTCGTCCCCGCCCCCGCCTCCGTGGCGCCCGGCGGACGGCCGTACACGATCAACGCCTCCACCCGTATCCGCGTCGACAAGGACTCCCGCGAGTCCCGCGCCGTCGCCGACTACCTCGCCGGGCTCCTCCGCCCCTCGACCGGCCACGCGCTGCCCGTCGTCGACGAGAACGCGGCGGCGGGCGGCATCCGGCTCCGCCTCACCAGGGACGCCGCGCTCGGCGACGAGGGCTACCTGTTGCAGTCGACCCGCAGCGGCATCACCCTCACGGCCCACCGCCCCACCGGCCTCTTCCGGGGCGTCCAGACGCTGCGCCAGCAGCTCCCGGCGGCCGTGGAGAAGCGCACGGTGCAGCCCGGGCCCTGGCAGGTCGCGGGCGGCACCATCACCGACACCCCGCGTTACGCCTACCGGGGGGCGATGCTCGACGTCTCCCGTCACTTCTTCACGGTCGAGCAGGTCAAGCGCTACATCGATCAGCTCGCCCTCTACAAGATCAACAAGCTGCATCTGCATCTCTCCGACGACCAGGGCTGGCGCATCGCCATCGACTCCTGGCCCCGGCTCGCCACCTACGGCGGCTCCACCCAGGTCGGCGGCGGCCCCGGCGGCTACTACACCAAGGACGACTACAAGGAGATCGTCCGCTACGCCGCCTCCCGCCACCAGGAGGTCGTCCCCGAGATCGACCTGCCCGGACACACCAACGCCGCACTCGCCTCGTACGCCGAGCTGAACTGCAACGGCGTCGCCCCGCCGCTCTACACCGGCACCAACGTGGGCTTCAGCTCCCTGTGCGTGCCGAAGGAGGTCACGTACGACTTCGTGGACGACGTGATCCGCGAGCTCGCCGCGCTGACCCCCGGGAAGTACCTCCACATCGGCGGCGACGAGGCGCACTCCACGCCCCACGCGGACTACGTCGCCTTCATGGACAGGGTCCAGCCGGTCGTCGCCAAGTACGGCAAGACCGTCGTCGGCTGGCACCAGCTGACCGGCGCCACGCCGGCCAAGGGCGCCCTCGCGCAGTACTGGGGACTCGACCGCACCAGCGCGGCGGAGAAGGAGCAGGTCGCGGCGGCGGCGCGGAACGGCACCGGGCTGATCCTCTCGCCCGCCGACCGGGTCTACCTCGACATGAAGTACACGAAGGACACCAAGCTGGGCCTCGCCTGGGCCGGCTACGTCGAGGTGCAGCGGTCCTACGACTGGAACCCGGCGGCCTATCTGCCGGGCGCGCCGGAGGCGGCCGTGAAGGGTGTCGAGGCGCCGCTGTGGACGGAGACCATCTCCACGGACGCCCACGTCGACCAGATGGCGTTCCCGCGCCTGCCGGGCGTGGCGGAGCTGGGCTGGTCCCCGGCGGCGACGCACGACTGGGAGCAGTACAAGGCGCGGCTCGCGGAGCAGGGTCCGCGGTTCGAGGCCCTGGGTATCGACTACTACCGCTCGCCGCAGGTTCCCTGGCCCGCGGCCGAGTAGAACGAAGCGCGGGCCCGGCGGAGGACCGTACTCCGCCGGGCCCGCGCCGGTCTCAACGGGTGAACCGCGCGATCGGGTTCACCAGGTCGCCGACGAGCTGGAGCGCCGCCGACGGATCCGCCAGGTCCACCATCTGCTTGTTGTTGCGCAGCTGGAGGCGGTTGAGGGCGGAGAGCGCGAAGGTCTCCGCGAACATGTCGTACTGCGCGAACTTCTCCGCCAGCTCCGGCTTCGACTCCTGGTAGCCGCGCACGCACTCCGCGACCGTCCGCCAGAACTCGTCCTCGTCGAGCACGCCCTCCGCCGCCAGCGTCGACGCGAGGAAGCGGAAGAAGCAGTCGAAGACGTCCGTGAAGATCGACAGCAGCTTCATGTCCTCGGGGACCTCGGCGCGGACCCTCTCCACCGCCGGCGGCAGGACCGCGGCCGGGTCCATCACGCAGATCTCCTCGGCGATGTCCTTGAAGATCGCGCGGGAGACCGCGCCCCGCTCGTCGAGGGCCAGGATCACGTTCTCGCCGTGCGGCATGTAGACCAGGTCGTACGCGTAGAAGCTGTGCAGCACCGGCAGCAGGTACGCGTCCAGGTAGCCGCGCAGCCACTGCGTCGGCGCCAGGCCCGAGTCCTTGATGAGGGCCCCGGCGAACGACGCGCCCGCGTGGTCGACGTGGAGCAGCGAGGCCATCGTCGCGAGCCGCTCGCCCGGTGCCAGCGAGGCCACCGGCGACTCGCGCCAGAGCGCGGCGAGCATCTTGCGGTACGGCGAGTAGCGGTCGGTGGCGGCCTCGTACTCCAGGTGCCGGTAGCCGACGGCCGCCCGCTCGCGGATGATCGAGAAGCGGGCCGCCTGGAGGACGGAGTCGGCCTCGATCAGCCCCGCCAGCCAGTCGTTGATCGCCGGGGTCGCCTCCATGTACGCGGCCGAGAGCCCGCGCATGAAGCCCATGTTGAGGACCGACAGCGCCGTCTTGACGTAGTGCTTGGCCGGGTCGGAGGAGTTGAAGAAGGTACGGATCGACTGCTGGGCCAGGTAGCCGTCGTCGCCCTCGCCCAGATAGACCAGGCGCTCCTGGGCGATCTCGGCGGCGAAGGTGACCGACAGCTTGTTCCACCACTGCCAGGGGTGGGCCGGCATCAGCAGGTAGTCCGCCAGGTCCAGGCCGCGCTCGGCGAGGATCTCGGCGAACCCGTCGACGGTCTTGTCGCCCAGCTCGGCGCGGATGAACGCGTCGTACTCGATGCCCGCGCCGGCCGTGAAGGTGGTGCGGTCGTGGCGGGCGGCCAGCCAGATCAGGTGGATCTCGCCGGCGGCCTCGGGGGCGTACGCGCGGTACTCGTCCACGCCGAAGCCGAGCCGGCCGTTGTTGGCGACGAAGCAGGGGTGACCCTCGGTCATCCCGGTCTCGATCGCCTGGAAGTCCGCACGCGCCAGCTCGGCGGCGGTGACCTGCGGCTTGGTCGACTTGTACGCCGTACCCGCCAGGGTGGAGGAGATCTCCTCCAGGTAGACCGGCAGGATCTCGTCGCTCAGGCCCAGCGAGCCGCGCAGCTCGGTGATGAACGTGAGGGCGTCGAGCGGGAGCCGCTCCTCGCCGCGGTGGCGGCTGATGGAGTCGGGGTGGACGTGCCAGTGGTCGAGCGCGAAGCGGTCGGCGGTGAAGCGGTACTCGGTCGCGCCGTCGTCGCCGAGGACCTTGTAGCGGCTCTCTCCCAGCTCCTGCGGGTTGAGGAGACGCTCGTGGGCGAACTCGGCGAGACCCTTGCGGATCAGCGCGCGGTTGGCGTCCGCCCAGCGGGCGGGGGTCAGGTGGGCGACGGGGTTCATATGGTGACTCCCACGGCGGTCTCGAACTGCGCTCGGGTGCAGAAGCTCAGCAGGGCCTGCTTCTCCGGCTTCTGGATCTCCCGCTCCGGCACGAAGCCGACGGCCTCGTTGAGCGCGTGGACGGCGGTGTTGCCGACGTCCGGCTCGACGACGACCCGCTCGGTCGCCGGGTCGGCGAAGAGCTCGGCCATCACGGCGGTGATGACCGTCCGGGTGAAGCCGCGCACGGGGGTGTCGGTGGGCGCCACGAGGAAGTGCATGCCGACGTCGCCCGGGAGCGGCTCGTACAGGCCGACCAGTTCGACGTACCGGGGGTCGTACCGCTCCATCAGGAAGACGGGCTTCTCGTCCACCAGGCCGATGAAGGCGTCGTGGTGCGGGTGGGCGGCTATCGCCATGTACTCGCGCTCGACGTCCTCGAGCTTCGCGTCCTGCATCATCCAGAAGGCGGCTTTGGGGTGAGTGACCCAGGGGTGGATCAGCTCGGCGTCCCTGAGGGGATCGTAGGGACGGATGCGAACGGTCATACCGCGAACTCCTGGAAAGCGATGGTCTTCTCGACGGGGTAGTAGTCGGAGCCCAGCATGGCGCCGATGATGTACGCGTTGCGGTACGCCCCCATGCCCAGGTCGGGCGAGGTGATGGAGTGCGTGTGCACGGCGGCGTTCTGCAGGAAGACGCCGCGGCCCGTCGTGTCGATCGAGTAGTTGCGGGCCACGTCGAAGCGGCCCTGTCCGTCCCACTTGAGGCGGTCCTTGACCGGCTCGAGGAAGGCGGGGACGGCGTACTTGTAGCCGGTGGCGAGGATCAGGCCCTCGGTCTCGACCGTGAAGTCCTTCTCCTGCTCCTCCTGGTGGAAGCCGAGCGTGTACGTGCCGCTCGTGTCGTCGTACGCGGCGGAGTGCAGCGCCGAGTTGGTCAGCAGGCGCGTGGGGACCGGGCCGGCCAGGTTCTTCTGGTAGAGCAGGTCGAAGATCGCGTCGATCAGCTCGCCGTCGATGCCCTTGAACAGGTTCTTCTGCTGGGTCTCCAGGCGGTACCGGGTCTGCTCGGGCAGCGCGTGGAAGTAGTCCACGTACTCGGGCGAGGTCATCTCCAGCGTGAGCTTGGTGTACTCCAGCGGGAAGAAGCGCGGGGAGCGGGTCACCCAGTTGAGCTTGTAGCCGTGGACGTCGATCTCGGAGAGGAGGTCGTAGTAGATCTCCGCCGCGCTCTGGCCGCTGCCGACCAGGGTGATCGACTTCTTCTTCTGGAGCTCCTCCTTGTTCTGGAGGTAGCGCGAATTGTGGATCAGGTCGCCGCCGAGGCCCTGGCAGGAGTCGGGGACGTACGGAGGGGTGCCGGTGCCGAGCACGATCCGGCGGGCGCGGAACGTCTCTCCGGCCTCGGTCGCCACCACGTACTCCTCGCCCGCCTCGTCGTACGAGACGGAGGCGACGGTGGTGGAGAAGCGGAGGGAGGAGAGCTTCGCGGCGGCCCAGCGGCAGTAGTCGTTGTACTCGGTGCGCAGCGGGTAGAAGTTCTCGCGGATGTAGAAGGAGTAGAGCCGGCCCTTCTCCTTCAGATAGCTGAGGAAGGAGTACGGGGAGGTCGGGTCGGCGAGCGTGACCAGGTCCGACATGAACGGAGTCTGGAGGTGGGCGCCTTCGAGGAACATCCCCGAGTGCCACTCGAAGTCCGGCTTGGACTCCAGGAAGACGCCGTTCAGCTCGTCGATGGGCTCGGTCAGGCAGGCGAGGCCGAGGTTGAACGGACCGAGCCCGATGCCGATGAAGTCGTACGTGTCGGGGGTATCAGGCGTGGACAAGGGTCTCTCCCAGGTACTGCTCGGCGTGGCCGGCTATCAGATCGAGGACGGCGGCGATGTCCGACAGGGTCGTCTCGGGGTTGAGCAAGGTGAACTTCAGGTACTGGCGGCCGTCGACCTTGGTCCCGGCGACGACGGCCTCGCCGGAGGCGAAGAGCGCCTTGCGGGCGTAGAGGTTGGCGCGGTCGATGTCCGCGGGCGAGGTGACGGCCTCGGGGATGTAGCGGTAGACGAGCGTGGACAGCTGCGGCTGGACGACCACGTCGTAGCGCGGGTCGGCGGCGAGCAGCTCGAACCCGGCCGCAGCCAGGTCGCAGACCTCGTCGAAGAGCTCGCCGACACCGTCGGCGCCCATCACGCGCAGGGTCATCCACAGCTTGAGCGCATCGAAGCGGCGGGTGGTCTGGAGGGACTTGTCCACCTGGTTGGGAATCTGCTCCGCGATCGTGCGACGCGGGTTGAGGTAGTCCGCGTGGTACGTGGCGTGGCGCAGCGTCGCTCCGTCCCGGACCAGCACGGCGGAGGAACTCACCGGCTGGAAGAAGGACTTGTGGTAGTCGACGGTGACCGAGTCCGCGTGCTCGATGCCGTCCAGCAGGTGGCGGCGGGTGAGCGAGGCGAGGAGTCCGCAGCCGTAGGCCGCGTCGACGTGCATCCAGGCGCCGTACTCGTCGGCCAGGGCGGCGATCTCGGGCAGCGGGTCGATGGAGCCGAAGTCGGTGGTGCCGGCGGTGGCGACGATCGCCATCGGGGTCAGCCCCTCGGCGCGGCAGGCCTCCAGCTCGGCGGCGAGGACGACGGACTGCATCCGCTTGTTGCGGTCGACCGGGATGGAGATGACGGCGTTGGCGCCGAGGCCGAGAAGGGTGGCCGACTTCTGGACGCTGAAGTGGCTGCACTCGGAGGAGAAGATCCGGAGTTTCGCCAGGTCCCTCGTCTTGGCCTCCTCGCGGGCGAGCAGGAGCGCCTGGAGGTTGGACTGCGTACCGCCGCTGGTGAACACGCCGTCGGCGGCCGGGCCGAGGCCGATGCGGCCGCAGGTCCAGTCGATGAGCTTGCGCTCGATGAGGGTGCCGCCCGCGCTCTGGTCCCAGGTGTCGAGCGAGGAGTTGACCGCCGAGAGGACGGCCTCGCCGAGGACGGCGGGGATCACGACCGGGCAGTTGAGGTGGCCCAGGTAGCGCGGGTGGTGGAAGTAGACGGCGTCGCGGAGGTAGACGCTCTCGAGCTCGTCCAGAGCGGCGGACGAGTTGCCGAGCGGCTTGTCGAGGTCGACGGCGTCGACGGTGGGAGCCAGCTCGGCGGGGGTCACGCCGGTGAACGGGCGACGCGTCGTGGCGAGTTTGTCCGCCACCCGCTCGACTCCTTCGGTGACGGAGCGTCGGTAGCTCTCCGCCGTGGCGTCGTTGAGCAGGTGCGAGCGCATGTGGGGGGTCCTCCCGGGGACGGGAACTCGATCAGTTCGAAGTAAGGTTAGCCTAACCTAATTTTGGCGCGAAATGACCCCCCATCCATGACGTGATGGGGGGTCGTTCTGTGCGAAAGGGGAGGCGGTTACGCGTCGTCCTGCGTCTCGTCCGGCACCTCACGCAGGGCGTCCTCGGACAGCCCCTTGCGCCAGTAGCCGACGAACGTCACGCGCCGGCGGTCGAGTTCACGCTCCCGCACGAAGTGGCGGCGCAGCGCCTTCACCGCCCCGGACTCGCCTGCGATCCAGACGTAGGGAGCCCGGCCCGGCAGCTCGGCGGCGCGCACCGCGTCCACACCGGAGGGCGCGCCCTCCTCGCGAATCAGCCATGTGACGGTGGCGTCGGCCTGCGTCGCCAGCTCCAGGCGGTCGCCGGAGTAGGGGACTTCGAGATAGACGTGGGCGCGGGTTTCGGCCGGCAGCCACTCCAGGATCGCCGAGGCGGCCGGAAGGGCCGTCTCGTCCGCCCAGATGAGTACGGAGTCGGCGTCGTCCGGCAGTTGGAAGCGGACACCGGTGTTGGCCGGAATCGCGGGACCGAGAACGACCACCCGGTCACCGGGCTCGGCACGCTGCGCCCAGCGACAGGCGGGGCCGCCGTCCTCGTGCAGCGCGAAGTCGATGTCGACCTCGTTCCGCGGCTCCGTGCGCTGCTCCCGGACGGTGTACGAGCGCATCACGGCCCGTTCGTCGTCCGGCATCGCACGCCAGGCGCCGAGGATCGCGTACATGTCGGGGTTGTCCAGCGGCGGCAGGACGGGGGCCTCCTGGCCGGGGTGCGGCAGGAAGAGGGAGAGCGACTGGTCGCGTCCGCCGGAGGCGAAGGACGTGAGGTCCTCTCCCGTGAAGGTGACCCGGACCAGGGACGGGCCGAGCCGCCTCGTCCGGTCGACCTGGAGGTTGAAGAACTGGAACGGGGCGGTCTCGGCGCTCGTCATGGGGTCAGGCCACCTTCTTCGCGTTCTCCAGCGCCTTCGCCAGGTCCTCCAGGAGCGGGGCGCACTTGGCGTAGGAGTAGATGGGCTCGGTCACGCGCGGGAAGACCTGGCCGGCCTTGACGGCGGGCAGCGCGGCCCAGGTCGGCTTGGCCTTGAGGGCCTCTGGCTGCAGGGCCGAGGTGCGGTTGTCGAGCAGGATGACGTCGGCCTTGTACTTGTCGACGTTCTCCCAGCTCAGACCCTCGAACCAGCCGCCCTGGTCCAGCTTGTCGGGGACGATGATGTTGAGGCCCAGCTCCTGGAAGTAGAGCGTGTCGGTCGGCCGGACCGGGGTGGAGACGTAGAACAGGTCGGGGGAGCCGGAGCCGATCAGGACCTTGATGTCCTTCTTGCCCTTGGCGGCCTGGCGGACGCGCTCGGCGGCGGCCTCGAAGCGGGCCTTGTCGTCCAGGATCTGCTTGGTCTTCACATCGGCGCCCAGCGAGGCGGCGAGGTCGGCGTGGCGCTGGAGGACGGTCGGCATGGACTTGTCGGAGGCCCACAGGGCGACGCTCGGGGCGACCTTGAGGATCTTGTCCTTCTGCTCGGCCGGGACGTACCAGAGGTCGTTCTTCTCCCACATGTCCGTGATGAGGACATCGGGGTTGAGCTTGAGGTACTCCTCGATCTTGAACTCGCCCCAGACGTTGCCGATGACCTTGACCTTGGCGATGTCGAGGTCGCCGGCCTGGACGTCCGGCTTCTTCTCCTTGGTCTTCGGGTCCTCGACGTAGGTCGGGCCGAAGACGCCCTTGACCTCGATGCCGAAGTCCTTGAGCGCGGCTGCCATACCGGTGAAGGCGACGATGTTCTTCGGGGTGGACTTCGCCTCGACGGCCGTGCCGCGGTCGTCGGTGAACTTCCACGGCCCGGCCTTCTCCGTGGCCTTGTCGGAGGAGCTGCCGCCCTTGGTCTCGGTACCGCAGGCGGCGAGCGCGGCGCCGAGCCCGAGGGCGCCGCCCGCTGCGAGCAGACCGCGGCGGGTGAGATGGGTGGCTCGGGCGTTGCTGGGCATGGCGATGTCGCTTTCGGTACGTGCCGGAGTCGGCGCCTGGGCAATTCGGGGGAAGGTTAGCCTAACCTCATGTGGATCAGTAGAGGTGGGGACTGGGCTGTAGATCACATGCCAGCGGCATATGTGCGACCGCTGTGTCCGGCCGTGCCCGACCGCACGACGACGCCCGTCACCCCGGGCGGGGTGACGGGCGTTCGGCCGCTGGGTCCTCCGGTCAGCTGGAGAGGCCCAACTCCCGTGCGATCAGCATCCGCTGGACCTCGCTGGTGCCCTCGCCGATCTCCAGGATCTTGGAGTCGCGCCACATCCGCGCGACCGGGTACTCGTTCATGAAGCCGTAGCCGCCGTGGATCTGGGTCGCCTCGCGGGCGTTGTCGACGGCCACCGTGGAGGAGTACAGCTTCGCGATCGCCGCCTCCTTCTTGAAGGACTCGCCGAGCACCAGCCGGGACGCCGCGTCGCGCCAGCCGATCCGGGCCATGTGCGCCCGCATCTCCATGTCCGCGATCTTGAACTGGATGGCCTGGTTGTCGCCGATCGGCCGGCCGAAGGCGTGCCGTTCCTTGGCGTACTTCACCGACTCGTCGACACAGCCCTGCGCGAGTCCGGTCGCGAGCGCCGAGATCGCGATCCGGCCCTCGTCCAGGATCCGCAGGAACTGCGCGTAGCCGCGGCCCTCTTCGCCGAGCAGGTTCGCGGCGGGCACGCGGACGTCGTCGAAGGACAGCTCACGGGTGTCCGAGGCGTTCCAGCCGACCTTGGAGTACGGGGCGGCGACGGTGAAGCCCGGGGTGCCGGACGGGACGATGATCGAGGAGATCAGCGGGCGGCCGTCGGCCTTGCGGCCGGTGACCGCCGTGACCGTGACCAGACCGGTGATGTCCGTACCGGAGTTGGTGATGAAGCACTTCGAGCCGTTGATGACCCAGTCGTCGCCGTCGCGGACGGCGGTGGTGCGGGTGCCGCCGGCGTCGCTGCCCGCGCCGGGCTCGGTCAGACCGAAGGCGCCCAGGATCTCGCCCGAGCACATCCGGGGCAGCCACTCCTGCTTCTGCTCCTCGGTGCCGAAGCGGTAGACCGGCATCGCGCCGAGCGAGACACCCGCCTCCAGGGTGATGGCGACGGAGGAGTCGACGCGGGCGAGCTCCTCCAGCGCGATACCGAGGGCGAGGTAGTCGCCGCCCATCCCGCCGTACTCCTCCGGGAAGGGCAGGCCGAACAGGCCCATGCGGCCCATCTCGCGGACGATCTCGTACGGGAACTCATGGCGCTCGTAGTAGTCGCCGATCTTCGGCGCGACGACGTCGTGGGCGAACTCCTCCACAGTGCGACGGAGTTCCTCGTGCTCTTCGGAGAGCCGGTGGTCGAGGGACATGGCTAGGACTCCTTGTGGGAGAGCGCGCGAACGGTTCGGGAAGGGCTCGGTCGGCCCAGTTGGTCGGCCATCCACACGCTGGTGGCGGTGAGGGCGGCCAGGTCGACCCCGGTCTCGATGCCGAGGCCGTCGAGCATCCATACGAGGTCCTCGGTGGCGAGGTTGCCCGTGGCGCTCTTCGCGTACGGGCAGCCGCCGAGGCCGCCGGCGGAGGCGTCGACCGTGGTCACGCCGTGCCGGAGCGCGGCGAGGGTGTTGGAGAGGGCCTGCCCGTACGTGTCGTGGAAGTGCACGGCGATACGGGACGTGGGCACGCCGGCCTCGTTGAGTCCCTGGAGCAGGGCCTCCACATGACCGGGGGTGGCGACGCCGATGGTGTCGCCGAGGCTCAGCTCGTCGCAGCCCATCTCGGCGAGGGCCTTGGTGACGCGGACGACCTGCTCGACGGGTACGGCACCCTCCCAGGGGTCGCCGAAGCACATCGAGAGATAGCCGCGGATACGGAGGCCCTGCTCTATGGCGCGGGTGACGACGGGCTCGAACATGGCGAGGGCCTCGTCGACGGTGCGGTTGAGGTTGGCCTTGGCGAAGGACTCGGTGGCGGAGGCGAAGACGGCGATCTCGCGGGCGCCGAGGGCCATGGCGCGGTCGAGCCCGCGCTCGTTGGGCACGAGGACCGGGAGCCGGGCCGGAACGTCCTTGAGGAGCGGGAACAGCTCCTCGGCGTCCGCCAGCTGGGGCACCCACTTGGGGTGGACGAAGCTGGTCGCCTCGACGGTGTCGAGCCCGGCGGCGGCGAGGCGCCGGACGAACTCGGCCTTCGTCCCGGTCGGGACGACGGTCTTCTCGTTCTGAAGCCCGTCGCGCGGCCCGACCTCGTGGATCCGCACCCGGGCGGGGAGCCCCTGGGCGGGCACGGTCATGGGCAGGCCCGTGGTCATGATTCCTCCCTGGGGGTCACCACGGCGAGGATCTGGTCCATGGCGACGGTGGAGCCGGGGGTGACGTCCAGCTCGGTGACGGTGCCGGCGTGCGGGGCGGAGATGACGTGCTCCATCTTCATGGCCTCGACGACGAGCAGACTCTGCCCGGCCTCGACCTCGTCCCCGACCGCGACCTTGACGACGGTCACGGTCCCGGGCATGGGGGCGGCGAGCGTGTCGGCGCCACCGTGCCGCGCGCCGGTGAGGGCGGCGGCGACGGGGTCGTGATCCAGGACGTGCCAGGAGTCACCGTCGCGGCCCAACCAGGCGCCGCTGCGGCGGAAGCGGTGGGCGATGCCGTCCACCGTGACCGTGACCGACTCGTCCGTGACCCGCGCACCGGCCGGCGCCTCGACCGTGACGGGTTCGAGTCCCGGTACTCGCAGGGGGAAGGGCAGCGGGGCAGGCCGGCCACCCAGGCGCCAGCTGCTCGGCACCGAGAACGGGTCCGTCCAGCCCTCCTGGGGTGCGGGAGCCAACTCGGCGAGCCGAACCGCCGCCGCCGCCGCGTAGACCTCCGGCGGGACCGACGCGTCGATCAACGTGTCCGCGTCCCGTTCCACCAGGCCCGTGTCCAGGTCGCCGGTCATGACGTCCGGGTGGGACAGCAGGCGGCGGAGGAAGCCCGCGTTCGTCTGGACACCGAGGGTCGTCGTGTCCGCCAGGGCCGCGCGGAGGCGGCGGAGGGCCGTGGGGCGGTCCGGCGCGTGGACGATGACCTTCGACAGCATCGGGTCGTAGAGGCTGCCCACCTCCGTGCCCTCGCTCAGGCCCGAGTCCGTGCGGACTCCGTCGCCCTGCGGCTCGTGGAGCGAGAGGACCGTGCCGCCCGAGGGGAGGAAGCCGCGCGCGGGGTCCTCCGCGCAGATGCGAGCCTCGATCGCCCAGCCGTCCAGGCGGATGTCGGACTGGGCGAAGGCCAGCTTCTCGCCGGCCGCGACCCGCAGCTGCCACTCCACCAGGTCGATCCCGGTGATCAGCTCCGTCACCGGGTGCTCCACCTGGAGCCGGGTGTTCATCTCCATGAAGTAGTACGAGGACGGGTCCACGCCCGGCACGATGAACTCGACCGTGCCCGCGCCGACATAGCCGCACGAGCGGGCCGCCTCGACCGCCGCCGCGCCCATCTGCTCCCGGATCTCCGGAGTCAGCAGGACGCTCGGCGCCTCCTCGATGATCTTCTGGTGGCGCCGCTGCAGCGAGCACTCGCGCTCACCGAGGTGCACGACATTGCCGTGCCCGTCCGCGAGGACCTGGATCTCGATGTGCCGCGGCCGGTCGATCCACCGCTCCACGAGCAGCGTGTCGTCGCCGAACGACGACCGCGCCTCGCGCCGCGCCGCCGCGATCTCGTCGGTCATCGTCGACAGGTCGCGCACGAGCCGCATTCCCTTGCCGCCGCCGCCCGCCGAGGGCTTTAGCAGGACAGGGGCGCCCAACTCGCGCGCCGCCTCCTCCAGTTCCGGATCCGCCGCGCCCGGAACCACCGGCACGCCCGCCGCCTTCACCGTCTCCTTCGCCCGG
Source organism: Streptomyces sp. NBC_01353 (assembly GCF_036237275.1). Taxonomy (GTDB): domain Bacteria; phylum Actinomycetota; class Actinomycetes; order Streptomycetales; family Streptomycetaceae; genus Streptomyces. The sequence goes on from NZ_CP108352.1 coordinate 5,546,645, forward strand.
ATCTTGTCGCCCATCAGGGAGATCGCGGAGGCCGGCGGGCCGATGAAGACCAGGCCCGCCTCCGCGCACGCCTGCGCGAACCCGGCGTTCTCCGCGAGGAAGCCGTAGCCGGGGTGGACCGCCTGCGCGCCCGTCCGCCGGGCCGCGTCGAGGAGTGCCTCGACCGAGAGATACGACTCGGAGGCCGGCGGCGGACCGATCCGTACCGCCGTGTCCGCCTCCCGTACATGACGGGCCTCGGCGTCCGCGTCGCTGTACACCGCCACCGAGCGGACGCCGAGCGCCCGCAGGGTGCGGATGACCCGGACCGCGATCTCGCCCCGGTTGGCCACAAGGACTGTGTCGAACATCTTCTGAGGTCCCCTCACATCCGGAAGACGCCGAACTGGGGGTCACCCAGGGGCGCGTTGGCGCAGGCCGTGAGGGCGAGGCCCACCACCTGTCGGGTCTCCATCGGGTCGATGACCCCGTCGTCCCAGAGCCGCGCCGTCGCGTAGTAGGCGTTGCCCTGGGCCTCGTACTGCTCGCGGATCGGGGCCTTGAAGGCGTCCTCCTCCTCCGCGCTCCACTCGTCGCCGAGCTGGTCCCGCTTGACCGTCGCGAGGACGGACGCGGCCTGCTCGCCGCCCATGACCGAGATCTTGGCGTTGGGCCACATCCACAGGAAGCGCGGCGAGTACGCCCGGCCGCACATCGAGTAGTTGCCCGCGCCGTACGAGCCGCCGACGACCACGGTCAGCTTCGGCACGCGCGTGCACGCCACGGCCGTCACCATCTTGGCGCCGTGCTTGGCGATGCCGCCCGCCTCGTAGTCCTTGCCGACCATGAAGCCGGAGATGTTCTGGAGGAAGAGGAGCGGGATGCCGCGCTGGTCGCACAGCTCGATGAAGTGCGCGCCCTTCTGGGCGGACTCGGAAAAGAGGATGCCGTTGTTGGCGACGATCCCGACCGGGTGGCCGTGGATCCGGGCGAAGCCGGTGATCAGCGTCTGCCCGTACTCGGCCTTGAACTCCTGGAAGCGCGAGGCGTCCACGATCCGGGCGATGACCTCGCGGACGTCGTACGGGGTACGGGAGTCCACCGGCACCGCGCCGTAGAGACCCGCCGGGTCCACCTTCGGCTCCTCGACCGGCTCGACCGACCAGGGCAGCTCGCCGCGCGCGGGGAGGGTGGCGACGATGTTGCGGACGATGCGCAGCGCGTGGGCATCGTCCTCCGCGAGATGGTCGGTGACACCGGACGTCCGGGAGTGCACCTCGCCGCCGCCCAGCTCCTCCGCCGTGACGACCTCGCCGGTGGCGGCCTTCACCAGCGGCGGACCGCCGAGGAAGATCGTGCCCTGGTTCCGTACGATCACGGCCTCGTCGCTCATCGCCGGGACGTACGCGCCACCGGCCGTGCAGGAGCCGAGGACCGCCGCGATCTGCGGGATGCCGGCGCCGGACATCCGGGCCTGGTTGTAGAAGATCCGGCCGAAGTGCTCGCGGTCCGGGAAGACCTCGTCCTGCATGGGCAGGAACGCGCCGCCGGAGTCCACGAGGTAGAGGCAGGGGAGACGATTCTCCAGCGCCACCTCCTGGGCCCGCAGATGCTTCTTCACCGTCATCGGGTAGTACGTGCCGCCCTTGACGGTCGCGTCGTTGGCGACGATCACGCATTCGCGGCCCGAGACCCGGCCGATGCCGGCGATGACTCCGGCGGCCGGTGCCTGGTCGCCGTACATGCCGTTCGCGGCCAGCGGGGCGAGCTCCAGGAAGGGCGACCCCGGGTCCAGGACGGTGTCCACGCGGTCGCGCGGCAGCAGTTTGCCGCGCGCGGTGTGCCGGGCGCGGGCCTTCTCGCCGCCGCCGAGCGCGGCCGCGGCGAGTTTGGCGCGCAGCGTGGCGGCCAGCTCGTGATGGGCCGCCTCGTTGGCCTGCCAGGCCGGCGACGCGGGGTCCGCCGCGCTCGTCAGCACAGGTGCCTGCTGCATCGACTGAGCTCCCTTGCTCGGTTAATGAGCGTTAACGTATGGCTTTCAGGTTAACGACCGCTAACCCCATTGTCTAGAATCGATTCCATGACCACCACCGCCAGGACCGACGCCCCCACGCGCCGCGAGCAGATCCTCAAGGAGGCCGCTCGCCTCTTCGCCGAGCGGGGGTTCCACGGCGTCGGCGTCGACGAGATAGGAGCCGCCGTCGGCATCAGCGGCCCCGGGCTCTACCGGCACTTCGCGGGCAAGGACGCGATGCTGGCCGAGCTGCTCGTCGGGATCAGCGAGCGGCTCCTCGACGGCGGGCGACTGCGCGTGGGCGAGGGGGAGAGCGACCCGCGGGCGCTGCTCGGCTCACTGATCGACAGCCACATCGACTTTGCACTCGACGACCGGCCGCTGATCACCCTCCACGACCGGGAGCTGGACCGGCTGAAGGACGAGGACCGCAAGCGGGTGCGACAGCTCCAGCGGCAGTACGTGGAGCTGTGGGTGGCGGTCGTACGGGAGCTGTACCCGGCGTCCTCCGAGAGCGAGGCGCGGGCGGCGGTCCACGCCGTCTTCGGGCTCCTGAACTCGACGCCGCACCTCGCGGCGCTCGGGCGCTCGGCCATGGAGGAGCTGCTGCGGCGCCTCGCCCACGGGGCGTTCGGGGCCCTGGGAACCGCGTAGGGCGCCGGCCCGGTGGGGTCGCGCCCACCCTCCCCCGGGGCTTCGCCCGGGGGTACCCCCCTCTCGCCCTGCGGAACGATTGCCCACAACGGTCCCGCAGGGCGGAATGATCGCCCACAACAGGGCCCGGTCCAGCAGAATGAGGCCCATGCCGATACTCAGTCGCCCCGCCCTCGTCGAGCACCTTGTACGGACCCGGATCGCAGGTGATGTCGCCACCCCGCGCGACAACAACCTCTCCCACTACCGCAAGCTCGCCAACGGCGACCGGCACTACTGGCTCGGCCTCGAACTCGGCGACCGGTGGACCGACGAGCAGGACGTGCTCGCCGTCATGGCCGAGCGGTGCGGGGTCAACGACGACCCCGCCCACCGCACCGGGCAGGACACCATCGACCCCGACCTGACCGTCGACGCCCTCGACCGGACGGCCGCGCGTCTGCGCAAGGCCGCCGCGGGCAAAGAGCGGGTGCTGTTCGCGACCGGGCACCCCGGCGCGCTGATCGACGCCCACAGCAGGGTCGCCGCCGCCCTGCGGGCCAAGGGCTGCGACATCGTACGGATCCCCGGCGGGCTCATCGCGGACGAGGGGTACGTCGTGCAGTTCGCCGACGTCGCCGTCTTCGAGCGTGGCGCCACCCTCTGGCACACCCATTCGCCGGAACCCATGAACGCGATCCTGGACGCCCTCGGCGAGGACGGCCGGCCGGATCTCGTCGTCGCCGACCACGGCTGGGCCGGGCGTGCGGGCCAGCGGGGTATCGACTCCGTCGGCTACGCCGACTGCAACGACCCGGCCCTCTTCATCGGCGAGGCCGAGGGCACCATGCAGGTCACGATCCCCCTGGACGACCACGTCCTGGACCCCCGCTCCTACGAGCCGCTCACCGACTACCTGCTCGACGCGTCCGGCCTGCTCTGACCCGGGGCGACCCCCGGTGTCGGGTCCAGATAGACCCGACGGACGGCGGGGAAGCGCTCCCGCAGCTGCTCCTCCGCCTCCTCGCAGGCCCACTCGACCTGCTCGGCCGAGGACACGTCACGGAAGTCGACCTTCGCGGCGATCATGACCTCGTCCGGGCCCTGGATCAGCGTCGTCAGCTCCAGTACGTCGATGATGTGCGGGACCGAGAGCAGCTCCTCGCGGACCGCCTCCCGCATCGGGCGCGGCAGCGGGCGGCCGATCAGCAGCTCCGCGTTGGAGCGGCCGAGTACCCAGGCCACGTACACGAGCAGCGCGCCGATGAGGATCGAGGCGACGCCGTCCCACACGGCCGAGCCGCTGATCTCGACGCCGATCAGACCGCCCGCCGCCAGGAGCAGGCCGGCGAGGGCGGCCGAGTCCTCCATCACCACGGCCTTGACGGTGGTGTCGGGGGTGAGCCGCAGATAGCGGCCGAAGGGCGCCTTCATCCGCTCCGCCTCGCCCCTGACCTGGCGGACGGCGGTCCGCAGGGAGAAGCTCTCCAGCACGAAGGCGACGCCGAGCACGATGTACGAGACGAGCGGGTCGCCCATCTCCTCGCCGTGGACGAGCGTGTGGATGCCGTCGTAGACCGAGAAGACCGCGCCGCCGACGAAGGTGGCGACGGCGGCGAGCAGCGCCCAGACGTAGCGTTCGCCGGCGTACCCGAGCGGATGGTCCTCGTCCGCCGGCTTCTCGCTCCGCTTGAGCGCGGTGAGCAGCATGACCTCGGTGACCGTGTCGGCCACCGAATGGGCCGCCTCGGAGAGCATCGCGCTCGATCCGCTGATGACCCCCGCCACCGCCTTGGCGGCGGCGATCCCGAGGTTCGCCACCGCCGCCACGATCACCGTGAACACGCTCTCGCCCTGTTCAGCCATGGATCGGACGGTATGTCCGGGCGTCGGTGCGGAAGGCGAGCGACACCACCCCTCCTGAACGGCGGTGCTGGATAATGAGGCATGGCTGGATTCATCGGCCACATGCGCTCGATGCTGAGCGAACGCACCGTCGCCCGTCAGGTCTTCCTCCTCCAGGTGGCGATCGTGGTGCTCCTGGTCGTCGCGGCCATGGTGGCGCTCGTCCTGCAGTCCCGTAACGACAGCGAGCGGGAGGCCCGCACCCGATCCCTCGCGGTGGCGCAGACCTTCGCCAGTGCGCCCGGCCTCGAAGAGGCCCTCGCCGGCTCCGATCCCTCGGCGGTCCTGCAGCCCAGGGCCGAGCAGGCACGCGCCGGGTCCGAGGTGGCGTTCATCGTGGTGATGACACCCGACGGGGTGCGCTACACCCACCCCGACCCCGACCAGATCGGGCGGCGGTACATCGGCACCATCGCCCCGGCTGCGGCGGGCGGAATCGTCAGGGAGACCGTCACCGGAACCCTCGGCCCCTCCATCCGCGCCGTCGTGCCCGTCGTCGGACAGAACGGCGAGGTGATCGCCCTCGTGGCCGCCGGAGTCACCAGCGACCAGGTGAGCGGGATCGTCGAGGCCCAACTGCCCCTGCTGTTCGGCACCGCGGCCGGTGCCCTCGCCCTCACCACCGGCGGAACCGCGCTGGTCAGCAGGCGGCTGATGCGCCAGACCCACGGTCTGGGGCCCGCCGAGATGACACGGATGTACGACCATCACGACGCGGTGCTGCACTCCGTACGCGAGGGCGTGCTCATCCTCGACGGCGAGCAGCGACTGGTCCTGGCCAATGACGAGGCGCGCCGACTCCTCGATCTCGCCCCCGACGCACCGGGCCGCGCGGCACTGGACCTCGGGATCGACCCGGACATGGCCCGGCTGCTGGACTCGGGCCGGCCGGCCGCCGACGAGGTGCATGTGGCCGGCGACCGCCTGCTGGCGGTCAACCAGCGGCCCACCGACCGTGACGGCGGTCCGCCCGGCACCGTCGTCACCCTGCGGGACACCACCGAACTGCAGGCGCTCACCGGCAGGGCCGACATCGCGCGGGAGCGGCTGCGGCTGCTGTACGACGCCGGAATGCGCATCGGGACCACGCTCGACGTCGTGCGGACCGCCCAGGAACTGGCGGACTTCGCCGTCCCCCGGTTCGCCGACTTCGTCACCGTCGACCTCGCCGACCCGGTCGTGCTGGGCGAGGAGCCGGCGGGGCGGGGCGCGGACATGCGCCGCGTGGCGTTCCGCGGCATCCGGGACGACAGCCCGCTCTACCCGACCGGCAGCCTGATCAGCTTCGTGCCGTCCACTCCCCAGGCGGCCGGCTTCGGAACGGGGAAGGTGGTCATGGAGGCGGACATGGCCGCGCTCTCCGGGTGGCAGCAGCAGGATCCGGCGAACGCCCGCAGGCTCCTCTCGTACGGGATCCACTCGATGATCGCGGCCCCGCTGCGGGCCAGGGGCGTCGTCCTGGGCGTGGCCACGTTCTGGCGTGCCGAGAAGCCCGAGCCCTTCGAGGAGGACGACCAGTCGCTCGCCGAGGAACTGGTCGCCCGCGCCGCGGTGAGCGTGGACAACGCCCGCCGCTACACGCGCGAGCACACCATGGCGGTGACCCTGCAGCGCAGCCTGCTCCCCCGGGCCCTTCCCCAGCAGACCGCCGTGGATGTCGCCCGGCGCTACCTGCCGGCGCAGGCCGGCGCCGGCGGGGTGGGCGGTGTCGGCGGGGACTGGTTCGACGTCATCCCCCTCTCGGGCGCCCGGATCGCGCTCGTCGTGGGGGATGTCGTCGGGCACGGCCTGCACGCCGCCGCCACCATGGGACGGTTGCGGACCGCCGTCCACAACTTCGCGAACCTGGATCTGCCCCCGGACGAACTGCTGTGGCACCTGGACGAGCTGGTCGCCCGGATCGACGAGGACGAGGGCGAGCACGAGGGCGAGGGCGAGCACGAGGGCGAGCACGAGGACGGGAGCGGGGTCGGCGGCGACGGCGGTGCGGTCGCGCAGATCACCGGCGCCACCTGCCTCTACGCGATCTACGACCCGGGCTCCAGGCGCTGCACCCTGGCCCGCGCCGGGCATCTCGGCCCCGTCCTCGTGCGGCCCGACGGCAGCGCCGAGTACCTCCAGATCCCCGGTGGCCCACCGCTGGGCCTGGGCGGTCTGCCCTTCGAGACGGTAGAGCTGGAACTCCCCGAGGGCAGCACCCTCGTGCTTTACACCGACGGCCTCGTCGAGGACCGCGGCCGCGACATCGACGAGGGTCTCGAACTGCTCCGCCGAGCGGTCGCCCACCCCGGCCGCTCCCCGGAGGAGACCTGCCGCGCCGCCCTGGGGTGCCTGTTGCCCGGTCGCCCGCGCGACGACGTCGCCGTGCTCGTCGCCAGGACCCGCGTCCTGGACGCCGACCGCACCGCCGCATGGGAGGTGCGCTCCGACCCCTCCGCCGTGGCCCCGGTGCGCGCCGAGGTCACCCGGACCCTGGAGCGCTGGGGCCTGCACGAGGAGGCGTTCGTCACCGAGCTGATCATGAGCGAGCTGGTCACGAACGCCATCCGCTACGGCACCGGCCCGATCCGGGTACGGCTGATCCGCGACCGTGTCCTGATCTGCGAGGTCTCCGACGGCAGCAGCACCGCCCCGCACCTGCGCCGGGCGGCGGACTCGGACGAGGGCGGCCGTGGTCTGTTCCTCGTCGCCCAGTTCGCCGAGCGCTGGGGAACCCGGTACACCGCCGAGGGGAAGGTCATCTGGACGGAACAGATCATCCCCGGCCAGATGCCCGGCCGGGGATGATTCCACGATGTTCGACGCCTCAGCGCGGGACGCGAACGACGCCCTCCTGGATGACGGAGATCGCCAGCTTCCCGTCCTGCGTGTAGATCCGCGCCTGGCCGAGGCCCCGCCCTCCCGAGGCGGACGGCGACTCCTGGTCGTACAGCAGCCATTCGTCGGCCCGGAACGGCCGGTGGAACCACATCGCGTGGTCCAGTGACGCCCCGACGACGTCCCCGACCGCCCAGCCGCCGCGCCCGTGGGCCAGCAGCACCGAGTCGAGCAGCGTCATGTCGGAGACGTAGGTCGCCAGGCAGACGTGCAGCAGCGGATCGTCGGCCAGCTTGCCGTTCGTACGGAACCAGACCTGCGAGCGAGGCTCGCGCGGCTCCCCGACGGAGCCCCACGGCGGAACCTCGGCGTACCGCAGATCCACCGCCGCCCGTGCCTCGACCAGCCGCGCCGCCACATCCGCCGGAAGGTGCCGCGGCAGCATCTCGGCCGCCGTCGGCAGCGACTCCGGGTCCGGTGCGGCCGGCATGTCGTACTGGTGCTCCAGCCCCTCCTCGTACGTCTGGAAGGACGCGGAGAAGTGGAAGATCGGCTGCCCGTGCTGGACGGCGACGACCCGGCGGGTGGTGAAGGAGCGTCCGTCGCGGATCCGGTCGACCGTGTACACGATCGGCGCGCCCGGGTCCCCGGCGCGCAGGAAGTACGCGTGCAGGGAGTGGACGAGCCGGTCGTCGGGGACGGTCCGGCCCGCCGCCACCAGCGCCTGGGCGGCCACCTGGCCGCCGAAGACGCGGGGGACGACGGCGGAGCGGGACCGTCCCCGGAAGATGTTCTGCTCGATCTGCTCCAGGTCGAGCAGATCGAGCAGAGCGTCCAGAGCCTCGGGCACTTACAGGCCCATCGACTTGGCGATGATCGACTTCATGATCTCGCTGGTGCCGCCGTAGATGCGGTTGACGCGGTTGTCGGCGTACAGGCGCGCGATCGGGTACTCGTTCATGTAGCCGTAGCCGCCGTGCAGCTGGAGGCAGCGGTCGATGACGCGGTGCGCGACCTCGGTGCAGAAGAGCTTGGCGCTCGCGGCCTCGGCCGGGGTCAGCTCGCCGGCGTCCAGGGCCTCCAGGGCGCGGTCGGCGACCGCCTCGGCGGCGTCCACCTCGGCCTGGCAGGCGGCCAGCTCGAACTTGGTGTTCTGGAAGTGCGCGACCGGCTTGCCGAAGACGGTGCGCTCCTGCACGTACTGCTGGGCGAAGCGGACGGCGGCCTTGGCCTGCGCGTAGGCGCCGAAGGCGATGCCCCAGCGCTCGGAGGCCAGGTTGTGGCCGAGGTAGTAGAAGCCCTTGTTCTCCTCGCCGAGCAGGTCCTCGACCGGCACCTTCACGTCGACGAACGCCAGCTCGGCGGTGTCGGAGGTGCGCAGGCCGAGCTTGTCCAGCTTGCGGCCGATGGAGTAGCCCTCGGACTTGGTGTCCACGGCGAAGAGGGAGATGCCGTGGCGGCGGTCCTCGGCCGTCGGGGCGGAGGTACGGGCGCAGACGATCACGCGGTCGGCGTGGACGCCACCGGTGATGAAGGTCTTGGCGCCGTTGAGGACGTAGTGCGTGCCGTCCTCGGAGAGCTTGGCGGTGGTCTTCATGCCCGCGACGTCGGAGCCGGTGCCCGGCTCGGTCATCGCCAGCGCCCACATCTCGTCGCCGGAGACGAAGTTCGGGAGGTAACGCTTCTTCTGCTCGTCGGTGGCGAGCATCTTGATGTACGGCAGGGCGAGCAGGACGTGCACGCCGGAGCCGCCGAACTGGACGCCCGCGCGGGAGGTCTCCTCGTAGAGGACGGCCTCGAACTTGTGGGTGTCCAGGCCCGCGCCGCCGAACTCCTCGGGGACGTTGATGCCGAAGATGCCCAGCTCGCCGAGCTTGCCGTAGAACTCGCGCGGCGCCTGGCCCGCGGCGAACCACTCGTCGTAGACGGGGACGACCTCGGCCTCGATGAAGGCCCGGATGGTCTCCCGGAACGCCTCGTGGTCCTCGTTGAATACCGTACGGCGCACGAGCCGCCTCCTTCGGAGTCCTGGGTACCTGACGCACTATGCCTAAGCGCTTGCTCAGTCAAGTTACCCATCGGTTCGCGCCGCTGTCCAGATCTGGGAGCGCAGGGTTGCCCACATCACGTCCGCTCAGGCGGCGGGCGCCTCGCCGGGGATCCAGCGGCGGCCGACGGGGTCGTACTCCCACACCGGACGGCCCCGCAGACCGCTCGTGCGGAAGGGAGCGCCGTCCTCGTCCCCGATCCGGACCGTGCCCCGGCGCCCCTCCGAGCTCCACTCCAGCTCCAGGTACCAGCGGCAGTCGCACCCCACCGCCCCCGCCGAGACCAGCAGCTCCTCCGGCTCGGCGGCGCTGACCGCGTACGGGAAGGAGACCGCCGGGAGCGTCCGGCCCTCCTCCCCGGAGGCGTCGTACCCGTCCAGCGGCCGCGCCACCGGCCGCGGCCGGTCCAGGTCCACCTCGATACGGCGCGGCGTCACCGCCCCGCCGCACCCGCCGCCCATCCGGTACGCAGTCCACGGCAGCGGCGCGCCCCGCTCCACCACCCGCACGTGCAGCGCCTGGAGCACCACCGCCGCCGCGCTCTTCCCCTGCACCGACACCCGCACCAGCGTCTCCCCGCCGTCCACGGCCCCCTGCGCCGCCGCCCAGCTCCGCGCGTCGGCCGACCCCGGCGGGGGAGGGGGCGTCCGCTCCACGAGGTAGGTGTGCCCGCACCCGTCCTTGTAGATGTGCGAGGCGACCGTCCACGTCAGCGGCGCCGGGGGTTCGGCGGCCCGCTCCCGGGTCTTCCCGGGCAGGAGTACTGCTCCGAGCGTCACCGTCCCCACGACCGCCAGCGTCCCGCCGACCAAGCCCAGCCACCCCCACCGGCCCCTCCGCCGCTCGGACGGGAGGCCCGGCACGCGCGCGTGCACGGGGTCCAGCTCGGGCGCGCGCTCGTGCTCGGGCGCGGGCTCGGGCTCGGGCTCGGACGCAGGCTCCGGCGTCGGCTTCGGTTCCGGGCCGGGCTCCGCGTCGGGCTCCGGCGTCGGCTTCGGTTCCGGGCAGGGCACGGGCTCCGCGTCGGGCACGGGCTCGGCGTCGGGCTCCGGCACCGGAGGGCGACGGGTGCGGTCAGCGCGGCTCCAGGCCACCTCCAGGGCCCGCCGCTCCTCCTCGTCCGCCCCGCACAGCAGGGCGAGGCGGTCGACCACGGCGAACTCCTCCGGGACGGTCGCGCCCGAGCAGTAGCGGTGGAGGGTGGACGCGCTGACGCTCAGGCGCCGGCCCAGCGCCTCGTAACTGCGCCCGTCCCGCGCCTTCAGCGCGCGCACGAGCCGCGCGAACTCCTCGACGGCGGCGTCCTTCGGCATTCCATCCCCCTCGGTCATGCGTCCCACCCTTCACGTCCTTGCACGTCAGCGGGGGTGGAATGGTTCCGGGACGGGTGGAGGGCGCGTCACCGTTGCAGGCGGCGGGCGCCGGCCCGAGGCTGGTGGAGCACTGACCGAACGACCCGACGGGGGATCCACCACCATGAACAAGCTCCGTACCGCACTGGCCACCGCCGCCGCTGCCGCCCTGGGCCTGGCGGCCCTCGCCACGGCCCCGGCGCAGGCCGCCGCCCAGCCCGCCTTCCTCGCCGCCTCCCAGATGCCGCCGTCGTCGACGCCGTGGACCGCCACCCAGGTCTTCACCGGCATCCCGGAGAACGGCGGCGCCCTCTGCGCCCCGTACAAGATCCCGGCGCAGAACACCCGCTACCGCGAGTTCAACACCGAGCTCGACACCAACGGCGTTCAGATCACCACCGTCGCCCGCACCGAGGCCGACGCCGTGAAGCTGGTCGACACCCTCCGCAAGGCCCTCGCCGGCTGCGGGCCCCTGCTGGAGCGGCAGAACCCGGGCCTGCACGCCGTCAGCGCCTCCCACGGCAAGCTCGCCGTCGAGGAGGGTGCCTGGGTCTACAGCCTGGACACCGCCGACCCGCAGGTCGGCAACACCGACATCCACCTTTTCGCGGTGGGCCGCGACGGCCGCACCGTCACCCTCGTCCGCTGGGGTCAGATGGGCGACCTCGAGGACGCCCCGCTGGCGGACTTCAGGACCACCACGCGCACCGCGGTGAACAAGCTCCGTCCCTGACGGCCGCGCCCCGGCCGGGCCGGCTGCCGCCCCCGCTCCGGCCGGGTCCGCTCCCGGCCGGTCCGGGTCCGGTCACACCCGGCCGAGGGCGAACCAGAGCTCCATCCGTACGTTCGCGTCGTCCAGGTCCGTGCCCAGGAGCGTGGCGCAGCGGGCGATGCGCTGGCGGACGGTGTTGCGGTGGATGTCCAGGGCGACGGCCGTCCGGTCCCAGCTGCCGTGGAGCGACAGCCAGGTGCGGAGGGTCTCGGTCAGCGGCTCGCCGATCGGTGCCAGCAGGGTCCGGGCGTACGCGGTGGCCTCCGCCTCGTCCATGAGGCCGCCGAACCCGGCGGGCCGGTGGCGTACGAGATCGGTGCGGCCGGCCTCGGCCCTGCGCAGCGCCCGCGCGGCCTGGGTGTCGGCGACGGCGAGGTCGTGGGCCTCGACGGGGGAGCTGGCCCCGAGCGTCCAGCCGGGCTGGGCGGTGACGGGGGACGAGGCGGGCAGGATGAGCCGGACGGCCACGGGGGTGCCGCCCGGCCGGGTCCGGCTCGCCTCCGTGCCCGCCGCCTCGCCCGCGGGCGCGTCCCGCTCCGTGGCGCCCGTGTCCCCCGCCTCGACGCCCCCCGCCTCGCCAGCGTCCACCAGCGCCGTGCCCAGGGCGGCCGCCAGACTCGGCGCCGCGAAGGGGGTGCCGTCGCCGCCGTGGGCGTGGACCACCGTCCAGGGCCCCGGGCCGAGGGCCCGGGCGGCGTCATGCGGCGGGGTGCCGAGCAGCAGGCGGACCAGGGCCGCGTCCCTGACCGAGACGTCGGCGCCCCGGTGGGGGGCGGTCAGCAGGGAGAGCAGCACGACCGCGACGCCCGCGATCGTGTGGTCCCCCGGTTCCCGGCTCTCCGTCGCGACCCCGAGGGTCAGTCCGTCGCCGCCGCCCAGCGCGTACGCGGCGAGCCGCAGCCCGTCGCCCTCGCCGCTCGCGGAGGCCGGGCCGCCGGGCCTGGGGCCCACCACGCCCGCCAGCTCCGTGAGGGCCCGGGACACCGCGTCCGGCAGCTCCCGGCCCGCCGCCGCGTACGGCGTGCCGTCCGCCGCGTAGAGCGCCGCGTGACCTGCGAGACGGGAGGCGAGCGCCCCCAGGACCGCCGGGACCGGTGCCGGCCGGGCGGCCGCCACCGCCAGCGACTGCTGGGCCTCGGTCACCCGGCGCAGCTCGCGGAGGCGGGCCTCCGCCATCAGCCGCCACACCGCCCGGGCCACCGCCGTGAACGGCGTCTGCGGGGGCACTTCGAGCAGCGGAAGCCCATGACGCTCGCAGGCCGCGACGAGCTCCGCCGGGACCGTGTCGTACACCGGCGCCACCCCGAAGCCGAGCGCCGCGGCGCCCGCCTCCACCACACGCTCGACGTAGCGCGCCGGATCGGCGAGCTGCACGCCCGCCGTCATCAGCAGCTCACCGCCGAGCAGATACGGATACGGGTCGGCCATCTCGGAGGTGTGCACCCAGTGGATGGCCGTGTCCTCGGTTCCGGCCAGCAGCCGCAGGCCGAGATCCTTGCGGCCGAGCAGTGCGGCCAGTGAGACCGGTGGGGCGGGCGGGGCCGGTGGTGTGGGCGTGGGCTCCTGTGTGGACATGGGTGTGGACCCTTCGTACATCCCGCCTATGAGCAGTGGATGAAACGTACACTTCATCGTCGCTTTCCGGCCACCTACTGTCGTCCCATCCAGCGGCCGCGGGTACGGGCGGATGTCCCCGCGATCAGTCACTGGAGTCACTCCACCCGCACGACACGCCACCGAAGTGAACGAGGGAGGGCCCCATGGCCGTCGACTACACAGTGATCGTCCTGTACTTGGCCGGGATGCTCGCGATGGGCTGGTGGGGTATGCGCCGCGCCAAGTCCAAGAGCGAGTTCCTGGTCGCGGGCCGTCGCCTCGGGCCCTGGATGTACTCCGGGACCATGGCCGCCATCGTCCTCGGCGGCGCCTCCACCATCGGCGGCGTGGGCCTCGGCTACAAGTACGGTCTCTCCGGTGCCTGGATGGTCTTCGCCATCGGCCTCGGACTCCTCGCCCTCTCCGTCTTCTTCTCCGCGCGCATCGCGCGGCTGAAGGTCTACACCGTCTCCGAGATGCTCGACCTGCGCTACGGCGGCAGGGCCGGCGTGATCTCGGGCGTGGTCATGTGGGCGTACACGCTGATGCTCGCCGTCACCTCGACCATCGCGTACGCCACGATCTTCGACGTCCTCTTCGACCTGCCCCGCACGGTCGCGATCGTCCTCGGCGGCGCCATCGTCGTCGCGTACTCGACGCTCGGCGGCATGTGGTCCATCACCCTCACCGACATGGTGCAGTTCGTGGTGAAGACCATCGGCGTGCTGATCCTGCTGCTGCCCATCGCCGTGATCAAGGCCGGCGGTTTCGCCGAGATGAAGGCCCAGCTGCCCACCGAGTACTTCGCCCCGCTCGGCATCGGCGGCGAGACGATCTTCACCTACGTGCTGATCTACACGTTCGGCATGCTCATCGGCCAGGACATCTGGCAGCGGGTCTTCACCGCCCGGACCGACAAGGTCGCCAAGTGGGGCGGCACCGTCGCCGGTACGTACTGCCTCGTGTACGCCCTCGCCGGCGCCGTCATCGGCACCGCGGCCAAGGTGCTCTACCCGAACCTGCCCAGCGCCGACGACGCCTTCGCGACCATCGTCAAGGACGAGCTGCCCATGGGCGTGCGGGGCCTGGTCCTCGCCGCCGCGCTGGCCGCCGTCATGTCGACCTCCTCCGGCGCGCTGATCGCCTGCGCCACCGTCGCCAACAACGACATCTGGTCGAAGTTGCGCGGGCTGACCGCCGGGGGCGGCGAGGACCACGACGAGGTGAAGGGCAACCGCCTCTTCATCCTCCTCATGGGCATCGCCACCATATGCATCGCCATCGCCCTGAACGACGTCGTGCAGGCCCTGACCGTCGCCTACAACCTGCTGGTCGGCGGGCTGCTCGTGCCGATCCTCGGCGGCCTGCTGTGGCGCCGTGGCACCGTGCAGGGAGCCCTGGCCGCGGTCACCGTCGGCGGCCTGTCCGTGATTGGCCTGATGTGGGCTTACGGAATCTTGGCAAATGAGCCCGTTTATTATGGTTTGTTGGCCTCGCTCGCCGCATATGTGATCGTTTCCCTGGCGACCCGCCCGACGGACGCCGCCGTGCTCGCGAACTGGCGCGCCCGGCTGGCAGGCCAGGACGCGGCCGAAGCCGACGCGACGCCGGAGACCGTGCCGGCCGCCGCGACCGGCTGACCGCACCGCAGACTCCCGGCCGGGGGCCCCGAGACCCGAGGCCCCCGACCGGACCCCACCGACACACCCAGGAGGACCCGACCATGAGCAGCGACCAGAACGCCTTCCGCGGCCCGACCGACTCGTCCCGCATCCCGCGGTACGCCGGTCCCGCGACGTTCGCCCGGCTGCCGCGACTCGACGAGGTCGGCACCACCGACATCGCCGTGGTCGGCGTCCCCTTCGACAGTGGTGTCTCCTACCGCCCCGGCGCCCGCTTCGGCGGCAACGCCATCCGCGAGGCCTCCCGCCTCCTGCGCCCGTACAACCCGGCGCAGGACGCCTCGCCGTTCGCCCTGGCCCAGGTCGCCGACGCCGGTGACATCGCCGCCAACCCCTTCAACATCAACGAGGCCGTCGAGACGATCGAGGCCGCGGCGGACGACCTGCTCGGCACCGGCGCCCGGATGATGACCCTCGGCGGCGACCACACCATCGCCCTGCCGCTGCTGCGCTCCGTCGCCAAGAAGCACGGCCCCGTCGCCCTGCTCCACTTCGACGCGCACCTCGACACCTGGGACACCTACTTCGGCGCCGAGTACACCCACGGCACCCCGTTCCGCCGCGCCGTCGAGGAGGGCATCCTCGACACCGAGGCCCTCTCCCACGTCGGTACGCGCGGCCCGCTGTACGGCAAGCAGGACCTCACCGACGACGAGAAGATGGGCTTCGGCATCGTCACCTCGGCGGACATCTACCGCCGCGGCGCCGACGAGGTCGCCGACCAGCTGCGCCAGCGCATCGGCAACCGCCCGCTGTACATCTCCATCGACATCGACTGCCTCGACCCGGCCCACGCGCCCGGCACCGGCACCCCGGAGGCGGGCGGCATGACCTCCCGCGAGCTCCTGGAGATCCTGCGCGGCCTGTCCTCCTGCAACCTGGTCTCCGCCGATGTCGTCGAGGTCGCCCCGGCCTACGACCACGCCGAGATCACCGCGGTCGCCGCCTCGCACACGGCGTACGAACTGACGACGATCATGTCGCGCCAGATCGCGGAGAGCCGCGCGGCGCAGTAGCGCGAGGCGCTCGCGCGGGGCCGCGGGCCACCGGTGGCTGCCGAGGCGGCCACCGGGCCCGGCCGGGCCCCGCTCCTCTCGGGCAGGGCCGGGGCTCCCCGGGGCCGCCGTACCCGGAAGCCGGCCGCCCCCGGCGCCGCACCCGGTTGGTGCCGGCCGCCCCCGGCGCTGCACCCGCCCGCCCTCGGGCCGTACCGTCGGCCTCGGGGTCGTGCCCGCGCCAACGGGTCGTCCGCGGAGCCGGGGCGCACCGCACCTGCCCCTCGCACCACCCGCCGTAGCCGACCGACCACGCCACTCTGGGGAACGTCCATGACCCACGACCACGACCTGGTACTCCGCCCCACGGAGGCGCAGATCACCGCCGCGCTCAACCCGCCCGCAGGGCGGAACGGCGGAGACCTCGTCGTCGAGACCCTCTCCGGTCTCGGTGCGACCACCGTCTTCGGCCTGCCGGGCCAGCACGCCCTCGGCATGTTCGACGCGCTGCGCCGCTCCTCCCTCACGTACGTCGGACTGCGCGTCGAGAACAACGCGGGCTTCGCCGCCGACGCGTACGGCCGGATGACCGGCGAGGCGGCCCCGCTGCTGCTCTCCACCGGCCCCGGCGCGCTGATGTCGCTCGCCGCGCTCCAGGAGGCGGCGGCCGCCTCCGCGCCCGTCCTCGCGATCGGTAGCCAGATCCCGGTGGCCGGACTCGGTGGCGGCCGGCACGGCTACCTCCACGAGCTGCGCGACCAGCAGGCGTCCTTCCGCGACATCGTGAAGTCGGTGCACACCGTCCGTACGCAGTCCCAGATCCCGTCCGCGATCGCGGCGGCCTGGGAGTCGGCGCTGACCGCGCCGCACGGGCCGGTCTGGGTCGAGATCCCGCAGGACGTCCTCCTCGCGGAGACCTCCCTGCCCGTGGTCACGGCGATGGACGCGACCCCCGAGGAGGTCGTTCCGCGCCCCGAGCTGACGGCGGTGGCGGCGCATCTCC
The DNA here is from genome assembly GCF_036237275.1 of Streptomyces sp. NBC_01353. Classification (GTDB taxonomy): domain Bacteria; phylum Actinomycetota; class Actinomycetes; order Streptomycetales; family Streptomycetaceae; genus Streptomyces. The sequence goes on from NZ_CP108352.1 coordinate 5,563,441, forward strand.
TCGCGAACGCCGAGCGGCCCGCGATCATCGCGGGCGGCGGAGTCGTCCGCTCCGACGCGTCCGGAAAGCTGCGGGCGCTCGCCGAGCGGATCGACGCGCCCGTGGTCACCACCTTCGGCGGCAAGGGCGCCTTCCCCTGGGAGCACCCGCTCTCGCTGCAGTCCTGGCTGGAAGACCGCCACACCACCGACTTCCTGGAGGACGCCGACGTCCTGCTGGTCGTCGGCTCCGGCCTCGGCGAGCTGTCCTCGAACTACCACACGTTCGCCCCTCGCGGCCGGGTGATCCAGATCGAGGCGGACGCGGGCAAGCTGGAGTCGAACCACCCGGCGCTGGGTATCCACGCGGACGCCCGCCTGGCGCTCTCCGCGCTCCTGGAAACGGTGGAGGTACGCGAGGACGCCGCCGCCCCCGAGCGCGTCAAGGCGGTCCTCAGCAAGGTCCGGGACCGGATCGCGGCCCAGGACCTGGGCCTGGAGCAGCGGCTCGTGGCCTCGGTCCGGGAGGCCCTGCCGGACACGGCGGCGAGCTTCTGGGACATGACGATCCTCGCCTACTGGGCCTGGTCCGCCTTCGACGCCCGCCACCCCAACACGATGCACTCCGCCCAGGGCGCCGGCGGCCTCGGCTACGGCTTCCCCGCCGCCCTCGGCGCGGCGGCGGCCGACCCGACCCGCCCGGTCCTCGCGGTCTCCGGCGACGGTGGCGCGATGTACTCGATCGCGGAGCTGGCGACGGCGAAGCAGTACGGCTTCGACGTCACCTGGCTGATCGTCGACGACGGCGGCTACGGGATCCTGCGCGAGTACATGACGGACGCGTTCGGCGAGGCCACGGGCACGGAACTGGCCCGCCCGGACTTCGTCGCCCTCGCGGAGTCCTTCGGCGTCCCGGCGTCCCGCACGACCCCCGAAACCCTGACGACCGACCTCGCGAAGGCCCTGGCGACCCCGGGTCCGTCGGTGGTGGTCCTCCCGGCCCTGCTGCGGATGTTCGAGCCGACGCATCTCTGACCCGCCCGGTCCTCCGGGGATCCCCACACGGGGCCGTCATGACATGACGGCCCCGTGTGCCGTCTCGTACTGGCCCAGCCCGGTCCGGAAACCCCGCAGGAACTCCTCCTGATCGGCTTTCTCCAGGCCGTTCGGCCACTTGCCGTCGGCCGGCAGATGGTCCGGTATGGAGCGGAAGATCTCCGCCGCCGCCCCGGCGTGCCCGGCTCCCCGCCGCTGGGCCGCGCAGAGCCGTTCACCCGCCCTGGCCAGCTGCTGCGTCAGCTCCCTGTGCGGGAACCGCTGAGCATCGAGAAGGGGCCTGCCACCGGCCATCTTGGCCGGGTCCGGTCGGCCGCTGATCACCCTCAGGGCATGCAGCGCCGCCCACAGGTGCCCGCACAGGTAGGCCGTGCTCCGCGAGGTGTCCGTCACGCCCCCTGCCTACCCGCCGGGGGTACGCCACGAACAATGCGTTCTCGGCCGGTCCTAGGACCACGGACCGGTCTTCCCCCGCAGTTTGTTGCGGCGGGATGAAATCCCACCCCGCCCGCGTTGGTGCCTTCCGGTAGAGCAGGACGAACGGGAGGCGACCACGTGGCCGCGGCGGGGCAGAAACAGGCGGATCGGCAGGTGCCGAAGGCGCAGGGCTGGGCGCGCAGACTGGCCGGGTACGCGTGGCGGTACAAGGCCAACGTCCTGCTCGCGCTCGGGTCCTCCCTGGCCGGCATGGCCGTCCTCGCCCTCGTACCGCTCATCACCAAGGTCATCATCGACGACGTCATCGGGGCGAAGACGAAGTCCCTCGCCGTCTGGACCGGCCTCCTCCTCGCCTCCGCCGTCGTCGTCTACGTCCTCACCTACATCCGCCGCTACTACGGCGGCCGGCTCGCCCTCGACGTCCAGCACGACCTGCGTACCGAGATGTACGGCACCATCACCCGGCTCGACGGCCGACGGCAGGACGAGCTGTCCACCGGGCAGGTCGTCGGACGGGCCACGAGCGACCTCCAGCTCATCCAGGGCCTGCTCTTCATGCTCCCGATGACGATCGGGAACATCCTGCTCTTCGGGATCTCCCTCGGAGTGATGGCCGCCCTCTCCCTCCCGCTCACCCTCGTCGCCCTCGCCGTCGCACCCGCCCTCTGGTTCATCGCCAAGCGCAGCCGCACCCGCCTCCACCCCGCCACCTGGTACGCCCAGGCCCAGGCCGCCTCCGTCGCCGGGGTCGTCGACGGGTCCGTGACCGGCGTGCGGGTCGTCAAGGGCTTCGGGCAGGAGGACCAGGAGACCGGCAAGATCCGCGACGCCAGCCGCAAGCTCTTCGCCGGCCGTATGCGCACGATCCGGCTGAACTCGCGGTACACCCCCGCCCTCCAGGCCGTCCCGGCCCTCGGCCAGGTCGCCGTCCTCGCCCTCGGCGGCTGGCTCGCCACCCGCGGCCAGATCACCCTCGGCACCTTCGTCGCCTTCTCCGCCTACCTCGCCTCGCTCGTCGGCCCCGTCCGGATGCTCGCCATGGTCCTCACCGTCGGCCAGCAGGCCCGCGCGGGCGTCGACCGGGTCCTGGAGCTCATCGACACCGAGCCGGTCATCAAGGACGGCACGAAGGAACTGCCGGCGGACGCCGAGGCCACCGTCGAGTTCGACGGCGTGGGCTTCGCCTACGAGGACGGCCGCCCCGTCCTCGACGGCTTCTCCCTGGAGATCCGCGCCGGCGAGACCGTCGCCGTCGTCGGCGCGTCCGGCTCCGGCAAGTCCACCGTCTCGCTCCTGCTGCCCCGCTTCTACGACGTCACCCACGGCGCCGTCCTCGTCGGCGGCCACGACGTCCGCGAGCTCACCCTCGACTCGCTGCGCGCCGCCATCGGACTCGTCCCCGAGGACAGCTTCCTGTTCTCCGACACCGTCCGCTCCAACATCGCGTACGGAAAGCCGGACGCCACCCAGGAGCAGATCGAGACCGCCGCCCGCGCCGCCCAGGCGGACCGTTTCATCGCCGAGCTGCCCGCCGGCTACGACACCAAGGTCGGCGAGCACGGCCTCACCCTCTCCGGCGGCCAGCGCCAGCGCATCGCGCTCGCCCGCGCCATCCTCACCGACCCCCGGCTGCTCCTCCTCGACGACGCCACCTCCGCCGTCGACGCGCGCGTGGAGCACGAGATCCACGAGGCCCTCGCCTCCGTGATGGCCGGCCGCACCACGCTCCTCATCGCCCACCGCCGCTCCACCCTCGGCCTCGCCGACCGGATCGCCGTCCTCGACGACGGCCGGCTCTCCGACATCGGCACCCACGAGGAGCTGCAGGAGCGCTCCGCGCTCTACCGGCGGCTCCTCACCGACCCCGACGAGCTCGGCGGCGTCTCGCCCGGCCACACCGTGCCCGTCGAGGTGCCCGAGGACCGCACCCTGCGCGCGGAACTGGACGCCGAGTTCGACGCCGAGCGCGGCATCACCCCCACCCTCTGGGTACGGGAGGAGACCTCCGCCGAGGAGTCGGCGGCCCCCGGAGCCACCCCCGAACTGCTCGCCGCCGTCGAGGCGCTCCCGCCCGCCACCGATGCCCCGGACGTCGACGAGGCCCAAGCTGTCACCCCCGAGGAGTCCTACGGACTGCGCCGCCTGCTGCGCGGCTTCGGCATCCCGCTCCTCATCAGCCTCGGCCTCGTCGCCGTCGACGCCGGCATGGGCCTGCTGCTGCCCGTACTGATCCGGCACGGCATCGACGAGGGCGTCAATCAGCTGGCGGTCGGCGCCGTCTGGGCCGCCTCCGCGCTCGCCCTCGGCACCGTCCTCGTGCAGTGGGTCGCCCAGACCGCCGAGATCCGGATGACCGGCCGCACGGGCGAGCGGGTCCTCTACGCCCTGCGCCTGAAGATCTTCGCCCAGCTCCAGCGGCTCGGACTCGACTACTACGAGCGCGAGCTGACCGGCCGGATCATGACCCGGATGACGACGGACGTGGACGCGCTGTCCACGTTCCTCCAGACCGGCCTGGTCACCGCGTTCGTCTCCGTCACGACCTTCTTCGGGATCATGGGCGCCCTGCTCGTGCTCGATCTCCAGCTCGCCCTGGTCGTCTTCGCGACCCTTCCCGTCCTCGCCGTCGCCACGTTCTTCTTCCGCCGCTCCAGCGTGAAGGCGTACGAGCTGGCGCGGGACCGGATCAGCGTCGTCAACGCCGACCTCCAGGAGTCGGTCTCCGGCCTCCGCATCGTCCAGGCCTTCCGCCGCGAGCAGTCCGGCGCCGCCCGGTTCGCCGCCCGCAGCGACGACTACCGCGAGGCCCGCGTCCGCGGACAGTGGCTCATCTCGATCTACTTCCCCTTCGTCACGCTGCTGTCCTCCGTGGCCGCCGCGGCCGTGATGATCGTCGGCGCGAACCGGATCGAGGCGGGCACGCTCACCACCGGCGCGCTCGTCGCCTACCTCCTCTACATCGACCTCTTCTTCGCGCCCGTGCAGCAGCTCTCCCAGGTCTTCGACGGCTACCAGCAGGCGACCGTCTCCCTGAAGCGCATGCAGGAACTGCTCCAGGAGCCGACGTCGACGGCTGCCGCCGACGAACCCCTGGACGTGCTGTCGCTGCGCGGCGAGATCGCCTTCGAGGACGTGTCGTTCGCGTACGGAGATGAGGAAGAAGCCCTTACCGGGATCGATCTGCGCATCCCCGCCGGGCAGACCGTCGCCTTCGTCGGCGAGACCGGCGCCGGGAAGTCCACGCTGGTCAAGCTGGTCGCGCGGTTCTACGACCCGACCACCGGCCGGGTCACGGCCGACGGCACCGACCTCAGGGACCTGGACCTCACCGCGTACCGCCACCGGCTCGGGGTCGTGCCCCAGGAGGCGTACCTCTTCGCCGGGACGGTCCGCGACGCCATCGCGTACGGCCGGCCGGAGGCGACCGACGCCGAGGTCGAGGCGGCGGCCCGCGCGGTCGGCGCCCACGACATGATCGCGACCCTGGACGGCGGCTACCTCCACGAGGTCGCCGAGCGCGGCCGCAACCTCTCCGCGGGGCAGCGGCAGCTGATCGCCCTGGCCCGCGCCGAGCTCGTCGACCCGGACGTCCTGCTCCTCGACGAGGCCACGGCCGCCCTCGACCTGGCGACCGAAGCCCAGGTCAACCAGGCCACCGACCGCCTGGCCGGGCGGCGTACGACACTGGTCGTCGCCCACCGGCTCACCACCGCGGCCCGCGCCGACCGCGTGATCCTCATGGCGCAGGGCCGCGTAGCGGAGGACGGCACCCACGACGAGCTGCTCGCACGGGGCGGCAGGTACGCGGAGCTGTGGCGCACGTTCATCGGCGAAGCGGAACCGGCGGCGGCGAAGGCGGTCTGAGTACGAGCGCGGATTCCGCCGCCCGCCGGGGCCGGGATTGAATCGGGGCCATGAGCAACGAGCACCCCGCCCGCGCCAGGGCCGCGTCCTGCCCCGGCGGCGCCGACCGCCCGGACCCGGCGGCCTACCGGCTGCGCACCCGCGCCCTGTGGTGCGGACTGGCCCTGGCGCCCGCGACCGTCCTGGTCGTGTTCCTGAGCCTGACCACGCCCGAGGGCTCCGGCTGTGTCCTCAACGGTGACTGCGGCACCACCCCCGGCTGGGTGTACCTCGCCACCCTCGCCGTCGCGGCCGGGTCCTGGATCCACGCGCTCTGCACCCCGGACGGCCCCGCCCCCGCGTCCTCCCGCAAGGCCGCGTTCTGGACGATGATCGGCGCGGAGTGCGTCTTTCTCCTTCTCGTCCTCGCCTACTTCGGCGGTTAGTGGCCCGAGCTGCCGCCGGGGACGGACATGCCGGTCGGCCCCTGGTGGTCGATGAGGACGACCGGGGGATTGCCGCTGAGTTGCTGCCAGATGGTGACCAGCGCCACCACCTGGGCGACGAGCCGGGCGACCTGCGCCGACGCGGTGCGCATCTGGTACAGGGACAGCAGCAGACCTGTTGTGGTGGGCCAGTAGCGCCGCTCCTGACGGAACGTGCTGATGTCCAGGAGCACCCCCGTGACCGTCAGGACGAGCATCATGAAGGCCGCTCTCAGTGCCCCGGTGCCGCTCGGCTGACCGACGAGGAGGTTGCCCAGCTGGTCGACCAGCAGAGGCAGGGCGTAGACGAACGCCAGCCCGAAACCGCGGACGGGGCCGCGCCTTCCAGGCAGGGCCCTCCACAGGGCCCCCAGTGTGAAGCCCGCCCCCGCCCAGGTCACCAGCTCGCCCATGACAGCAGCGCGGACGACCACATCCATGCCCTCGGCACCTTGACGACGAGAACACTGGTCACCTCGGTCGATTGCTGCCCGTCGTGCGCGATCCGCACCGACGCGTCGACATCGGCGCGGCTCAACGTCCGTTTGACGCAGACGTTGTCGGGCGTCTCTTCGGCGGCGTACGCGGTCCCGGACGACACCAGACCGCAGGTCAGCACGGACAGTGCGAGCAACACGACGGCCGCGAGGGAGCAGATCGCCCGTGCGGACGCACCGCGCGATGCCCGTAAGAATCCCACCCCTGAGAAACCCACCCCTGAGAAACCCACCCCTCAGAACCCACCCGTCCCTCGATCCGAGCAGGAAAGCGTATCGAATGACGCAACCGAAACGGTGCCTCCTGCGTCGTACGCATGTATGACAGGAGTCGAGGGAGGGGTGCGTGTGTTCGGTGAGGTTAGGGCGGCTCGGCGGCCCCTCGCGCATCTGCTCGCTGTGCTGCTCACCGTCGGTGCCCTCACCCTCGCCGGGCCAGGCACCGCGTCCGCCGGCGCAGGATCGCTGTGCAGCGGCCGGCCCACCAAGACCGTCGGCTTCGCCACCGGGGAGCTGCGCCTCTACCGCAGCCGGCAGTACGTCTGCGCCCTCGCCGTCGCCAAGGCCCCGGGCCCGCGGCGTGCGATGTCCGTCTCCCTCCAGCCCCGTGGCGGGCGGCCCGCCGTCGACAGCGGGCACTTCACGCGGCAGGCCGGTCCGGTCACCGTGCACGCCCTCAACCGCTGCGTCCGCGCCACCGGTACCGTCGCCGGCCGGAGCGGGTCGACCGGCTGGGTCCTCTGCTGAAACCTGTGCCGTCGCACAGGTAAGGGCCAATTGGGTCTGGCGGCACCCACGTTGCCCCCGCTAGGTTCGCGACACCGTTGTGAATCAAGGGGAGGGTGAATGCGCAAGTCGCTGAGATGGCTGATGTCGCTCACGGTGCTCATAGGCACCGTCGGCGCGACCGGTGCGGCTACCGCCGCGGAGCCGGCCACCGGCACGTTCGGTGGCACCACAGCTGACACGTCCGTCACCACGGACATCAAGGACCGCATCCTGGCGATCCCCGGGATGAGCCTCATCGAGGAGAAGCCGTACGCCGGTTACCGCTTCTTCGTCCTCGAATACACCCAGCCGATCGACCACCACCGCCCGTGGAAGGGCACGTTCAAGCAGCGGCTGTCCCTCCTCCACAAGGACACCGACCGCCCGACCGTCTTCCACACCAGCGGCTACGGGCTGAGCACCACCCCCAGCCGCCGTGAGCCCACCCGGATCATCGACGGCAACCAGGTCTCCATGGAGTACCGGTTCTTCACCCCGTCCCGGCCGCAGCCCGCCGACTGGTCCAAGCTGGACATCTGGCAGGCCGCGAGCGACCAGCACCGTATCTTCACCGCCCTGAAGAAGATCTACGGGCAGAAGTGGCTCTCCACCGGCGCCTCCAAGGGCGGCATGACGGCCACCTACTACGAGCGCTTCTACCCGCGCGACATGGACGGTGTCGTCGCCTACGTGGCGCCGAACGACGTCAACAACAAGGAGGACTCGGCCTACGACCGGTTCTTCGAGACCGTCGGGACCAAGGAGTGCCGCGACCGCCTCAACGCGATGCAGCGCGAGGCACTGATCCGCCGCGAGCCGCTCCAGAAGAAGTACAAGGAGTGGGCCGCGACCGAAGGAGCCACCTTCAACACCGTCGGCTCCCTCGACAAGGCGTACGAGGCCGTCGTCCTCGACTTCGTCTGGGGCTTCTGGCAGTACTACGGCGAGGACGTCTGCGGTTCGATCCCGGACGCCAAGGCCGCGAGCGACGACGAGGTCTACGAGACCATCGACGCCTACTCCGGCTGGTCCTTCTACACCGACCAGGGCCTCGACCCGTACACCCCGTACTACTACCAGGCCGCGACCGAGCTCGGCTCGCCCAGCATCAAGCTGCCGCACCTGAAGGGCCTGACCCGCTACGGCTACCAGCCGGCGCGGAACTTCGTGCCGCGCGAGATCCCGACGAAGTTCAAGCCGTCGGCCATGCGGGACGTGGACGACTGGGTCCGCAAGAACGCGAACCAGATGATGTTCGTCTACGGCGGCAACGACCCGTGGGGAGCCGAGCCGTTCCGCGTCGGCAAGGGCACCCGTGACAGCTACGTCTACACCGCCCCCGGCGCCAACCACGGCGCCCAGGTCGCGGGCCTCGTCGAGGCCGAGCGGACCAAGGCCACGGCCCGCATCCTCGCCTGGGCCGGGGTCGACGCCCCGACGGCCGCCGCCGCGCAGCCGCTGGCCCGCTTCGACGCCGGCCTCGACAAGCCGGCGGAGGAGGAGCTGAGCCGGGAGCACGGTGTACGGCCGTGAGCCGTGCGGAGGGCCGTGAACCGACGGCTCTCCTCGCTCCCCTCGTGAGCCTCCGGCTCTCCGGCGTGAGCCCTGCGCTCGCGGCGTGAGCCTCGTGTGAGGGTGGGTTGCGCCCGGTGGTGTCACAGCCGCCGGGCGCAGCCCACCGGTCTTTCCCCGCCCAGCGACACGAACAGCGCCGTCGACGACGGGCAGAGGTCGCGGCTCGTGACCGCAGAGGCGACCCGGTAGACCGGCGGGCGCTCGCCGGAGCCGTCGCAGGCCGTCTCCTTCACCTGGCCCTCGCGGGAGGCGGAGAGGCAGTCCCCGACGACCGTGCGCGGACCGCCGCCCCGGCCCGGGTCGCCCGGGTGCGGCGGCTCCAGATTGCGCATACAGGCGTACCCCTGCGGCACTGCCCCGTCGCCGTCCTCGTCCGCCGCCGACCGGTTCTCCGAGACGTGCAGGACGAAGTCCGTCGTGGCCGGGCACATCGCACCGGCGGAGGTCCCCGGAGCCTGACCCTCGTACCGGGTCGTCACCCGCGCCGCCGCCTTCTCGCTGGTGCACGGCACCTCGCGGTAGACCGCGCCACGGGTGGAACAGTCCCCGGGCCCCAGGAACACCGCCCCGTGGTCGACGGGCGAGGTCGTGTACGTGACAGGGCCCGGCAGCCCGGAGTCCGGCGCCCGCTGACAGCCGGCCACGGCGAACAGCAGCACCGACAGCGACACCCCGAGCAGCACCCCGAGCGACAGCCCCCACCCGCTCCTGAGAGCGCGCATGAAAGACCCCCCGATCTCCGCGTCCAGCGTGGCGCGCCGGAGCGGGCGCACGCCAGGAAGAACGGGGGGTCTGCGTCCTCAGTTACGTTTCGCGTAGGACAGGCCGTGGCCGACCGGGTACAGCACCTTCGTCGGATCGTCCGCCCGCTGGACGGGCACGGGCAGACGCCCCTTCGGCCGGGCGTGGCCCGCGATCACCCGCACCGCGGCCCGCAGTTCGACATCCGTCCAGGAGTACGCGGCGACGGTCGCCCGCTGCCCGGTGAGCCCGGCGATGTCGTACGGGTTGCGGATCGCGATCGTCACGACCGGCACACCGGTGGCGACGAGCCGGGAGACCAGGGTGCGCTGCGGGCTGGTCGCCGAGACGTTGTACGTGCCCACGACGACGACGTCCTTGCCGGCCGCCGCGGCCACCGCCTCGTCGATCTTCGCCGCCGTCGGGGTGATCCCGGTCGACAACGCCGTGGCGGAGAAGCCGAGTTCGATGAAAGCGGTGGCGAGGGTCGTGGTCGGCGGGCCCGTGCTGCCGGACGGCGAGGCCGGATCGGCTCCGACGACCAGCACGTTGCCGTGGCTGCGCCGGCTGATCGGCAGGAATCCGCCCTCGTTGAGGAGCAGGGTCGTGGTCTCCTCCGCGATCCGGTCGGCCTGGGCCAGGTGGGCGGCGGTGCCGACCGTACGGTCCACTCCGGCGGACGTGACGAACGGCTTGCGGAACAGCCCCAGTTTCGCCTTGAGGCGCAGAATCCGCAGGATCGATTCGTCGAGCCGGGCCTCGGTCAGCTCGCCGTTCTTGACGGCCTGGAGGACCGCGTTCCAGGCGATGTCCAGCTTCGGCGGGTTGAGGAGCTGGTCGACACCGGCCTTGAGGGCGAGCACCGGCACGCGATCGTCGCCGTACTTCGTCCGTACGCCCTCCATGCCGAGCGAGTCCGTGACCACCACGCCGTCGTAACCGAGCTGCTCGCGCAGGATGCCGGTCAGGATCGGGTGGGAGAGGGTGGCCGGGTCCTCGTTCGGGTCGAGCGCGGGCACGACGATGTGCGCCGTCATGATCGAGTCGATGCCGGCGGCGATCGCGGACCGGAACGGCGGGGCGTCGAGCTCGGCCCACTGCTCGCGGGTGTGCGTGATGGTCGGCAGCCCGTAATGGCTGTCGGTCGCGGTGTCGCCGTGGCCGGGGAAGTGCTTGGAGGTCGCCGCGACCCCGGCCCGCTGATAGCCCTTCACCTGGGCGGCGACGAGATCGGAGACGGCCTGCGGGTCGGAGCCGAAGGAGCGGACTCCGATGACGGGGTTGGCGGGGTTGACGTTGACGTCCGCGACCGGCGCGTAGTTCTGCCGGATGCCGACGGCGGCCAGCTCGGCGCCCGCGATCTGCGCGGCCTTGCGGGCGTCGGAGTGGGAGCCTCCGGCGCCGAGCGCCATGGCACCGGGCAGCAGGGTGGCCGGCTTGCCGACCCGGCAGACGATTCCGTGCTCCTGGTCGGTGGAGATCAGCAGGGGGAGGGGCGTGGGCTGGGCGAGGCCCGCGCGCTGGATGCCGTTGGAGAGCTCGGCGATCTGGTGCGGGTCGCGGGTGTTGTGCGCCCAGGCGAAGTAGATGACGCCGCCGACGTGGTACTTCTCGACGAGCTCCGCGGCGGTGCGGACGCCGATCTCGGTGAGGTTGGCGTCGATGTCGGCCTGATCGGGGGCGGTGGCGGAGTGGCCGTACACCCGCATGACGAAGAGCTGGCCGACCTTCTCTTCCAGGGACATGCGGGAGACGATCCGCCGGAGGCTCCGGTCGTCGGACGCGAGGTCGACGTGGGCGGAGTCGGCGTGGGCGGTCGGGGTGGTCACGCCGGTGACGGCGGCGGCCGCCGCGGCGGCGGTGACGGTGAGGAGGGTGCGTCTGGAGGTGGCGCGGTGGTGCACTGATGCTCCTTCCGGCCGTGCAAGGTTGAAGGAAACTTCCAGGAGTCACGGATAGCCCGAAAGTAACTGCCAGGTCAAGGACCTGAGCAGGAATCAGTGGCTCGGGTCGGTGGGGTGGTCGGTGGGGTGGGTGGGTCTGGACGGGCTCTTGTGCCGGTCGCTCACGCCGTCGACGACGCGACCTGGGGCCACAGCTCCTGGAGCGTGCGGACCGTCTCCCTGATCGCGGGACGGCGGGCGGCGCCCGTACGCCACAGGGCGTGCAGCCGGCGCCTCGGCATCGGGTCCAGCCGGACCGGAGTCACCTCGGGCGGCAGTGTCCCGCGACCGAGCCGCGGCACCATCGCGACCCCGAGCCCCGCGGCGACCAGGGCGACCTGCGTGTGGTTCTCCTCGGCCTGGTGGACGATGTGCGGCTCGAACCCGGTGGCCCGCAAGGTCTGGATCAGCCAGTCGTGGCACACCGTCCCCGGCGGCTGCGTGATCCACCGCTCGTCCGCCAGCTCCTCACGCCGTACGGTCGCCCGCGCCGCCAGCGGATGCTCCCGGGGCACGAGGACGTCGCACAGGTCGTCGCCGATCACCGCCTGCTCCACGCCCGGTGGGGTCGGCAGCGGCGCGATGTCCCAGTCGTGGGCCACGGCGAGGTCGATCACGCCCCGGGAGACGAGGTCGATCGAGACATGGGGGTCCACCTCCGTGAGACGGGCGTCCAGCGTGGGGTGACGGACCGCCAGCTCGGCGAGCGCCCGCGGCATCAGACCGCGCGCGGCGCTCGCGAAGCAGCCGATCGACAGGCGCCCGGCGGGCAGCCCGCGCCGCTCCTCGAGCCGTACCTCCGCCTCCTCGACGATCGACAGCAACTTCTCGGCAGTCGCGGCCAGTTGGTGCGCCTCGTCAGTGAGGCGCACCCCGCGGCCCTGGCGTTCGAGGAGGGTCGTGCGGGTCTCCCGCTCCAGTTTCGCGATCTGCTGGGAGACGGCGGACGGGGTGTAGCCGAGAGCGGCGGCCGCGGCGCCCACCGTCCCGTGGACGGCGACGGCATGGAGGGCGCGCAGGCGCCCGAGATCCAGCACGGGAGTGCCCCTTCCGGGCGGGTTGGTGAAGCGTTGCTTCATCCAACCATGAAGGAGAATTCGCTGGTGCTACACGTTCAGGGAGGCGATGCTCGACGACATGCGTCCCTCCCACATCGCCCTGGCCGCGCTCGTCGCCGCCGTCTGGGGAGTCAACTTCGTCGTCATCGAGATCGGTCTCGACCACTTCCCGCCGCTGCTCTTCTCCGCCCTGCGCTTCCTCGCCGCGGCCCTGCCCGCCGTCTTCCTGGTCGGCCGCCCCAAGGTCGCCTGGAAGTGGATCGTGGGCGTCGGACTCGTCCTGGGCGTGGCCAAGTTCGGCCTGCTCTTCACCGGGATGGACCTGGGCGCGCCGGCCGGGCTTTCCTCTCTGATCCTCCAGGTCCAGGCCGTCTTCACGGCCCTGTTCGCCTTCGTCGCGCTCGGCGAACGCCCCGGGAAGGTGAAGATCGCGGGCATGGCGGTCGCACTCGCCGGCATCGGTGTCGCCGCGGTCGACGAGGGAGCCTCGGGCCCGCTCGTCGGATTCGCGCTCTGCATCGCGGCGGCGGCCTGCTGGGGCGTCTCCAACGTCCTGACCCGCAAGGCCTCCCCGCCCGACGCCCTCAACTTCATGGTCTGGGTCAGCACCGTGCCCATCCTGCCGCTGCTCGCCCTCTCCCTCCTCCTGGAAGGACCGGAACGCGACCTCGAAGCGCTGCGCGGCCTCGACTGGACCGGCGTGGGCGTCATCGTCTACGTCGCATGGATCACCACCGTCTTCGGCTTCGGCGCCTGGGGCTGGCTCCTGCGCCGCTACCCGGCCTCGTCGGTGGCCCCGTTCTCCCTCCTGGTCCCGGTCTTCGGGATGTCCTCGGCCGCCCTGTTCCTCGGCGAGGGCATCAGCGGCCTGCGCTGGTGCGCGGCGGCCCTGCTGGTCGGGGGCGTGGCGCTGACGTCCCTCGCGCCGCGGCGGGCGATGGGGTCGGGGGCGGGTCCGGAGCCGTCGCAGGAGAGGGGTCCAGAGCCTGCCGAAGCGGGAGTGCGCTCACTGTCGTCGCCGTGAACCGGCCCGGGGCGCGTACGGGCCGGGGTCCTCGGGCCTGAGCCGGGACACCCGCCCGAGTCCTCCGTGGGACGCGAACGGGCTGGGCTCGGGGCTGAGCCGGGAAGGTCTCCGGCCCGTGCCCCCCGAGCCCCCGGTGTCATCCCCGCGGGCGCGCCGTCGAGTTGCGCACCAGGAGCTCCGCCGGGACCGTCGCCAGGCCGCCCGGTGGGGCCTCCTCCGTGCCCATCGCGAGCCGGCCGGCCCGCGCGCCCGCCTCCTGGAGGGGCAGCCGTACGGTCGTCAGCGCGGGGACCGCGTCGACCGAGAACGGGAGGTCGTCGAAGCCCGCCACCGAGACGTCGTCCGGGATGCGCAGCCCGCGGTCCCGCAGCGCCGCGCACGCGCCCAGCGCGACCGTGTCGTTCGCCGCCACGACCGCCGTCAACGACGGCTCCCGGCGCAGGAGTTCCAGCGTCGCGTCGTAGCCGGAGCCCCGGTCGTACGACCCGTGGACGACGGGTCCTTCCGGCAGCCCCGCCCCGGCCAGCGCCTCGCGGTGACCCTCCAGCCGGTGCCGGGTCGTCGTCCGGTCCGCCGGCCCCGCCACGTAACCGATCCGCCGGTGCCCGAGCGTCAGCAGATGCTCGGTGAGCCGCCGCGCCCCCGCCCGGTTGTCGAAGGCCAGCGCCGCCACGCTCGCGTCCCCCGCCACCGGCGGCCGTCCGCACAGCACGATCCGCGTTCCCGCGTCCGTCAGCCGCGACAGCTTCGCCGCCACCGCCGCCATGTGCTCCGGGTCCTCCAGGGATCCGCCGGTGAGGATGACCGCGGCGGCGCGCTGGCGCTGGAGCAGGGTGAGGTACGTGAGCTCGCGCTCGGGGGAGCCGCCCGTGTTGCAGACGACGGCCAGCTTCTCGCCGCCCGCCCGCCCCGACGCGCCTTCCCCGATGGCGCTCTGCGCCGCACCGGCCATGATCCCGAAGAAGGGGTCGGCGATGTCGTTGACGAGGATGCCGACCAGATCGGACGTGGCGGCGGCGAGCGAGCTCGCGGGCCCGTTCAGCACGTAGTCCAGCTCGTCCACCGCCCGCAGCACCCGCTCCCGGGTCGAGGCGGCGACGGGGTAGTTGCCGTTCAGGACGCGGGAGACGGTGGCGGGGGAGACCTGGGCACGCGCGGCCACATCCGCCAGCGTGACGGTCATCGCGTACCTCCGAGGAGAGTCGGGAGAGTCGTCCGGACCCCTTGTCCGGCGTGTTGTCGGCAGGCTAGCGTCTCTTGTCGTAGAAAGCGCTTTCTTCTTGAGTGTGGAGGACCTTCGTGACACGCAGGACAGTCCGTATCGCCATGAACGGCGTCACCGGACGCATGGGCTACCGCCAGCACCTCGTCCGCTCGATCCTCGCCCTGCGCGAGCAGGGCGGGCTCGACCTCGGCAACGGCGAGACCCTCTGGCCCGAGCCCGTCCTCGTCGGCCGCCGCGAGCACGCGCTGCGCGCGCTCGCCGAGCAGCACGGTCTCACCGAGTGGTCCACCGACCTCGACGCCGTCCTCGCCGACGAGTCGGTGGAGATCTACTTCGACGCCCAGGTCACCTCCGCGCGCGTCGAGGCGATCCGCAAGGCCGTCGCCGCCGGCAAGCACATCTACACCGAGAAGCCGACGGCGGGAGACCTGGCCGGCGCCCTGGAACTCGCCAGGCTCGCCACCGGAAAGGGCGTCAAGCACGGCGTCGTCCAGGACAAGATCTTCCTGCCGGGCCTGCTCAAGCTGAAGCGCCTCATCGACGGCGGCTTCTTCGGCGAGATCCTCTCCATACGCGGGGAGTTCGGCTACTGGGTCTTCGAGGGCGACTGGCAGGACGCTCAGCGCCCCAGCTGGAACTACCGCGCCGAGGACGGCGGCGGCATCGTCGTCGACATGTTCCCGCACTGGGAGTACGTGCTTCACGAGCTCTTCGGCCGGGTCACCAGCGTCTCCGCGCACGTCGCCACGCACATCCCGCAGCGCTGGGACGAGCAGGGCAAGCCGTACGCCGCCACCGCCGACGACGCCGCGTACGGCATCTTCCAGCTGGAGGGCGGGGCGATCGCCCAGATCAACTCCTCCTGGGCGGTACGCGTCAACCGCGACGAACTCGTCGAGTTCCAGGTCGACGGCACCCACGGCTCCGCCGTCGCGGGCCTGCGGAACTGCCGTGTCCAGCACCGCTCGGCCACCCCCAAGCCGGTCTGGAACCCGGACATCCCGGCCACGGAACCCTTCCGCGAGCAGTGGCAGGAGGTCCCGGACAACGCCACCTTCGACAACGGCTTCAAGGCCCAGTGGGAGCTCTTCCTGAAGCACGTGGTCCTCGACGAGCCCTACCAGTGGGACCTGCTGGCGGGCGCGCGCGGCGTACAGCTCGCCGAGCTGGGGCTGCGGTCGGCGGCCGAGGGCCGGCGCCTGGAGGTCCCGGAGGTCTCGCTGTGATCCGCCTTCCCCACGGGGCGGGCGGTGCACGGGAGTACAGCCCGCGCCCGGCACGGCCCACGGCCCCCGCGGGCGGCGCCCTGACCTCCCGTACGGTCTTCTCCGCCGCCCATGTCGTCGCCGACCCGTACGCCGACACCACCCCCGACTCGCCGGCCGCCGTCGACTGGGACGCCACCCTCGCCTTCCGCCGCCACCTCTGGGCTCAGGGCCTCGGCGTCGCGGAGGCGATGGACACCGCGCAGCGTGGGATGGGCCTGGACTGGGTGGGCGCGGCGGAGCTGATCCGCCGCTCGGCGGCGGAGGCGAAGGCGGTGGGCGGCCGCCTGGCGTGCGGTGTGGGAACGGACCAACTGTTCGGTTCTGTCGATCTGATGACGGTCCGTAAGGCATACGAGGAACAGCTGGCGCTCGTGGAGGAGACCGGCTCCCAGGCCATCCTCATGGCCTCGCGGGCCCTCGCCGGTGCCGCCCAGGGCGCGGACGACTACCTCGACACGTACGGCCACCTCCTCCGGCAGGCGAGCGAGCCGGTGATCCTGCACTGGCTGGGGCCGATGTTCGACCCGGCGCTCGACGGCTACTGGGGCTCGGCCGACCTCGACACCGCGACCGACACCTTCCTGGAGGTCATCGCGGCGCACCCCGACAAGGTCGACGGCATCAAGGTCTCCCTCCTCGATGCCCAGCGCGAGATCGACCTGCGTCGCCGCCTGCCGGAGGGCGTCCGCTGCTACACCGGCGACGACTTCCACTACCCCGAGCTGATCGCGGGTGACGACCAGGGCTTCAGCCATGCGCTGCTCGGCATCTTCGACCCGCTGGGCCCGCTGGCGGCGGAGGCGGTACGGATCCTGGACACCGGCGACGTCAAGGGGTTCCGGGAGGTCCTGGACCCGACGGTGGAACTGTCGCGCCACCTCTTCCAGACCCCGACCCGCTTCTACAAGACGGGAGTCGTGTTCCTGGCCTGGCTGGCCGGCCACCAGGACCACTTCACGATGGTCGGCGGCCTGCAGTCCGCCCGCTCCCTGCCGCACCTGGCGCGGGCGTACGAACTGGCGGACGGGCTCGGCCTGTTCCCCGATCCGGAGCTGGCGGAGTCCCGGATGAAGTCCCTGCTGACGGTGTACGGAGTGAGCCAGTGACCGCATGGAGCCCCGAATCGCTCTCGCGCTTCGGCATCAACCAGATGACGGTGAAGCAGCTGTCGCTGCCGGAGCTGGTGGAGCAGTGCGTACGGCTCTCCATCCCGGGCGTGGGCCTGTGGCGGGAACCGGTCGCGGAGTACGGCCTCGAGGCGGCGGCCAAGCTGGTACGCGACGCGGGCCTGACGGTCACGTCGTTGTGCCGGGGCGGCTTCTTCACGACGGCGGAGTCCCTGGACGACAACCGCGCGGCGATCGACGAGGCGGCGACGCTGGGCACGGACACCTTGGTCCTCGTCTCGGGCGGCCTCGCCCCGGGCAGCCGCGATCTGACAGCGGCCCGCGCCCGGATCACGGACGCGATCGCCGAACTCGCGCCGTACGCGGGGGAGCGGGGCGTACGCCTGGCGATCGAACCCCTCCACCCGATGTACGCGTCGGATCGCTGCGCGGTCTCCACCCTGGACCAGGCCCTGGAGATCGCGGAACGCTTCCCGTCCTCGCAGGTGGGCGTGGTCGTGGACACGTACCACATCTGGTGGGACGACCGGGCGCCTGCGGCGGTGGCGAGAGCGGGCGCGTCGAACCGCATCCACGCCTTCCAACTGGCCGACTGGACGACCCCCCTCCCGGCCGGAGTCCTCAACGGCCGGGGCCAACTGGGCGACGGCGCGATCGACCTCCGGGCATGGTGCGAGCTCGTGGAGGCGGCGGGGTACCGGGGCCCGATCGAGGTGGAGCTCTTCAACGAGGAGCTGTGGGCGAGGGACGGGGTGGAGGTCTTGGAGGAGACGGTGGGGAGGTTTGTGGACCACGCCGGCCGGCTCGGCTGACCCCAGGGTCCTGGTGCCTCAGTCGAGCCAGTCCAGCGGGTCCTCCGAACCGGTGTTGCCTTCCAGGAGCGTTGTGAAGGAGACCGGCAGCCCGAGTGCGGCGAGCCGGTCGGCGGACTCGGCCGAGAGCGTCAGCTCCATGTTCGCCTGCACCGTTCCCGCGATCGAGACCTGGGCGAAGCAGCCGACGGTGGTCAGCGCCTTGATCTCGTCGAGGAGTGGCCCGACCTGAGCCGTCAGTGCCGCGATCTGCTCGCCCAGGTCGTCCGAGAATTCCCCGTCGAGGGTGTATGCCCACCAGCCCGGCCCATGGTGGACGGAGGCGCCGGTCTGCCGCTCCGTGAGCGGGGCGAGACCGAGGGAGCGGTCGACGGCCGAGGGGTCCAGGCCGCTCCCGGTGAGGGCCAGGGAGGTGGTGATCGAGGTCCACACAGGGGTCACCGTTCGCTTGTGCTGGGGGCGAGGGCCAGGGGAACACCGGGGCGGGCTACTCGGCGCATCTGCTCGGGGGTGAGGGCGATCTGCGAGTCGTTGTCCACGTATCCCCTGATGGTGAGTATCACGGAGAGGTCGTTCGCCAGGAGTTCGCGCACATCATCGACGTGCGGTTCGACTGCCGTCAGGATGGTGTCGAGCTGTTCCGGGAACACCCTTGTGGAGCGCTCGTCGCATTGGAGTCGCCATTCCCCGTCGACATCTCCTGGTGGTCCCCACCGGCTGGGGCCGGGTAGCCGGGTCCCCGTCGGTTGGATATTCAGCTTCTTGGTCACTTCGTCCGGGTCGAGATCGGGTCCCCTGACGACAAGAGACACATCGGTCAGCACCCAAGCCGCGCCTTGCTGGTGATCCGCATTCACTGTTCGGTCCGTTCTGGTTCAATGCGAGATCCACTGCCGCCACATCGGGCACGATGCCCCTGACCGGCGGGAACAACACGCCGTCCGCACTGCCCGCGTCCAGTGCCACGCCGGCAGGCCCCGGCAGCTTCGGCACCATCTCGTCCAGCAGCCGTTCACCCCGCACCGTTCGGTACTCCCACTCGCGCCCGGCGTCCCCCCGCGCGTGAGCGAAGCGGGCCAGCGCGTGTTCGTCGGAGAACGCGCAGATCCACCGCACACCGCCGTGATCGGCCGTCCACAGGCTGCCGTGCGGGTCGAGCGGTACGAGTACGGCGGCGCACCGGAATTCGTCGAGCAACCGTGCAAACTGCTGGCGCCCGCGCGATACTTCGTCGGCCTGGTCGGGCGCGGTCGGCTGCGCCACCGGGGCGCGGCCATGCCGCGCAGGTTCGGGCGTCGGCCCGGACGGTGGTGGTGCCGAGCGTCCGTCAGGCGCCGAGGCATGGGCCAACTCGGCCAGTCGTGAGACCCGCTGAGGCCTCGGTATGTCATCCCCGTTGTCAGTCACTCGCGGAATGCTGCCACGCGCGCGTTCCCGCGAGCAACGAAGTGCGGGGCGCCGCGTGCCGACCGGCACAAGGGGGAGTGGAGGCCGCATTGCCCCCGGAGGTGCGTAACCACGCGCACCGAGTTGTCCATGGCCCCCACCGCACACCTCCACCCGATGTCCGACCCCTCCGTTACCTTCAGGTCATGTCCAACCAGGGTCAGGGACAAGGGCAGCTTCAGGCACAGCCGCGGCAGGCCGTCGTCGAAGGGGTGCTTGAGCGGATCACGTACGCCAATGAGGAGAGCGGCTATACCGTCGCCCGGGTCGACACCGGGCGTGGTGGTGGCGATCTCCTCACGGTCGTCGGGGCGTTGCTCGGGGCGCAGCCGGGGGAGTCGTTGCGGATGGAGGGGCGTTGGGGGTCCCATCCGCAGTACGGCAAGCAGTTCACGGTCGAGAACTACACGACCGTCCTGCCCGCCACCATCCAGGGCATACGCCGCTACCTCGGCTCCGGGCTCATCAAAGGCATCGGTCCGGTCTTCGCCGACCGCATCACGCAGCACTTCGGCCTGGACACCCTCGAGATCCTGGAGGGGGCCCCTGCGCGCCTGATCGAGGTGCCCGGCCTGGGTCCCAAGCGCACGAAGAACATCACTGCCGCCTGGGAGGAGCAGAAGGCGATCAAGGAGGTGATGGTCTTCCTCCAGGGTGTCGGTGTCTCCACCTCCATCGCCGTGCGGATCTACAAGAAGTACGGGGACGCCTCGATCTCCGTCGTCCGGAATCAGCCCTATCGGCTGGCCGCCGACGTCTGGGGTATTGGGTTCCTCACCGCCGACAAGATCGCCCAGGCCGTCGGCATTCCGCACGACAGCCCCGACCGGGTCAAGGCGGGGCTGCAGTACGCCCTGTCGCAGTCCGCCGACCAGGGGCACTGCTTCCTGCCCGAGGAGCAGTTGATCCGCGAGGCCGTGAAGCTGCTCCAGGTCGACACCGGGCTCGTCATCGAGTGTCTCGCCGAGCTGGCGCAGGATCCGGAGGGGGTGGTGCGGGAGACCGTTCCCGGGCCCGAGGGGCTGCCCGTCACGGCCGTGTATCTGATCCCCTTCCATCGCGCCGAGCTCTCCCTCGCCGGGCAGACGAAGCGCCTGCTGCACGCCGCCGAGGACCGGATGCCGGGCTTCCAGGACGTCGCCTGGGACAAGGCCCTGGCCTGGCTCGCCGACCGCACCGGGGCCTCCCTCGCGCCCGAGCAGGAGGAGGCCGTGCGGCTCGCCCTGACCCGTAAGGTCGCCGTGCTCACCGGCGGCCCGGGGTGCGGGAAGTCGTTCACGGTCCGCTCGATCGTGGAGCTGGCCAGGGCGAAGCGCGCCAGGGTCGTCCTGGCGGCCCCGACCGGGCGCGCGGCCAAGCGGCTCGCCGAGCTGACCGGCGCCGAGGCGTCGACGGTCCACCGGCTTCTGGAGCTCAAGCCGGGCGGCGACGCGGCCTACGACCGGGACCGCCCGCTCGACGCCGATCTGGTCGTGGTGGACGAGGCGTCCATGCTCGATCTGCTGCTCGCCAACAAGCTCGTGAAGGCGGTGGCACCCGGTGCCCATCTCCTTCTCGTCGGGGACGTGGACCAGCTGCCCTCGGTCGGCGCGGGCGAGGTGCTCGGCGATCTGCTCGCGCCGGACAGCCCGGTGCCGGCTGTCCGGTTGACGCGCATTTTCCGCCAGGCGCAGCAGTCGGGGGTGGTCACCAACGCCCACCGCATCAACGAGGGGATCCCGCCCGTCACCACCGGCCTGCCGGACTTCTTCCTGTTCGCGGAGGAGGAGACCGAGGACGCCGCCCGGGTCGCGGTCGAGGTCGCGGCGCGGCGGATTCCCGCCAAGTTCGGTCTCGATCCGCGCCGGGACGTTCAGGTGCTTGCGCCCATGCACCGTGGTCCCGCGGGCGCGGGCGCGCTCAACGGGCTGCTCCAGCAGGCCGTCACCCCGGCCCGCCCCGACCTCCCGGAGAAGCGGTTCGGCGGCCGGGTCTTCCGGGTCGGCGACAAGGTCACCCAGATCCGTAACAACTACGAGAAGGGCGCCAACGGCGTCTTCAACGGCACGGTGGGCGTGGTGACCTCGCTCGACATCGTCGAACAGCGGCTGACCGTACGGACCGACGAGGACGAGGAGGTGCCGTACGACTTCGACGAACTGGACGAGCTGGCCCATGCGTACGCCGTCACCATCCACCGCTCGCAGGGCAGCGAGTATCCGGCGGTCGTGATCCCCGTCACCACGAGCGCCTGGATGATGCTCCAGCGGAATCTGCTCTACACGGCCGTCACCCGGGCGAAGAAGCTCGTCGTCCTGGTCGGTTCGCGCAAGGCGATCAGCCAGGCCGTCCGTACGGTTTCCGCAGGCAGACGCTTCACCGCACTGGCCCACCGGCTCTCGGCAGTCGTGTGAAAGAGCACCCCGGACTTCCCCGAACGGGGCGAAGGGGGCAAGATGAGCAGGTTGGCGGCACTGAGTGCCGCCAAATGGCCCAATGGTCGACCCCGAGTGCACTCTCCTGAGCCAAATGGGGGATGGTAGAGACAGTCAGGGCACCTCGAAGAAGAGGCACTACGTCGGTGAGGGATGACGTGAGCGACAACTCTGTAGTACTGCGGTACGCGGACGGTGAATACACCTACCCGGTGGTCGAGAGCACCGTCGGCGACAAGGGCTTCGACATCGGGAAGCTCCGAGCCCAGACCGGTCTGGTCACCCTGGACAGCGGATACGGCAACACAGCCGCCTATAAATCCGCCATCACCTACCTCGACGGCGAGCAGGGCATTCTGCGGTACCGCGGCTACCCCATCGAGCAGCTGGCGGAGCACTCCACCTTCCTTGAGGTGGCGCACCTGCTGATCAACGGTGAGCTTCCCAAGGTCGACGAGCTGTCGACGTTCCAGAACGAGATCACCCAGCACACGCTGCTGCACGAGGACGTCAAGCGCTTCTTCGGCGGCTTCCCGCGCGACGCCCACCCGATGGCGATGCTGTCCTCGGTGGTCTCCGCTCTGTCCACGTTCTACCAGGACAGCCACAACCCGTTCGACGAGAAGCAGCGTCACCTTTCGACGATCCGGCTGCTCGCCAAGCTGCCGACGATCGCGGCGTACGCCTACAAGAAGTCGATCGGCCACCCCTTCGTCTACCCGCGCAACGACCTCGGGTACGTCGAGAACTTCCTGCGCATGACCTTCTCGGTCCCGGCCCAGGAGTACGAGCTCGACCCGGTCGTGGTCTCGGCGCTCGACAAGCTGCTGATCCTGCACGCGGACCACGAGCAGAACTGTTCGACGTCCACCGTCCGTCTGGTGGGTTCGAGCCAGGCGAACATGTTCGCGTCGATCTCCGCCGGCATCTCGGCCCTGTGGGGTCCGCTGCACGGTGGCGCCAACCAGTCGGTCCTGGAGATGCTCGAGGGCATCCAGGCCAACGGCGGCGATGTCGACTCCTTCATCAACAAGGTGAAGAACAAGGAGGACGGCGTCCGCCTGATGGGCTTCGGCCACCGGGTGTACAAGTCCTTCGACCCGCGCGCCAAGATCATCAAGGCCGCGGCGCACGATGTGCTCTCCGCCCTCGGCAAGTCCGACGAGCTGCTGGACATCGCGCTCAAGCTGGAGGAGCACGCGCTCTCCGACGACTACTTCGTCTCGCGCAACCTCTACCCGAACGTGGACTTCTACACGGGCCTCATCTACCGCGCGATGGGCTTCCCGACCGAGATGTTCACCGTGCTCTTCGCGCTCGGTCGCCTGCCGGGCTGGATCGCCCAGTGGCACGAGATGATCAAGGAGCCGGGTTCCCGCATCGGCCGCCCGCGCCAGATCTACACCGGCGAGGTCCTGCGCGACTTCGTCCCGGTCGAGGGCCGCTGAAGCTGTAGTGGCATGAGGCCGTAGAGGCCCCTGAGGCCGCACAGGCTTGCCGCCGTGGGCGTGGGCGTGGGCGTCCGCCTCCGTCGCACGGCGCGCCGAACGAAAAGCGCCCCGCTGCCGATCCCCCCACGGGTCGGCGAGCGGGGCGCTTTCCATATCCCCGGTGCGGATTCCCCCCACGGGATCCGGGCCGGGCGTCTGCCGGGTTCAGCAGAGGCTAGGTGGGTCTACGCGGTCTGCCGGGGTACGTACGGGAGGGCCGCTCAAAGCTCCCCGGTGCACGTGCCCCGGCCAACGCTTGCCTGGAACGTCCCCCAAGACATCCCATGAACGTCCCCCAAGACGTTCTTGGCATCGCCCACTTAGACTCGCGAACGGCCCGAATGGTTACCCCTAAATATCTGTGATCTAGGTCTCTTTGTGAAGGTCCTGTGCGTCACGTGTAGGTGAATTCACGTGAACCTCCGAAGTCGCAGGCTGTTTGTCACGACAAAAACGGATGAAAAGGCCATGGACAGGCCCGCGATCATGGGGTTGAGCAGTCCGAGCGCCGCGAGTGGCAGAGCGGCGCAGTTGTAGCCGAAGGCCCAACCCAGGTTCCCCTTGATCGTCGCCAAGGTCCGGCGGGACAACCGGATGGCGTCCGCCGCCACGCGCAGGTCGCCGCGGACCAGCGTCAGGTCGCTCGCCTCGATGGCCGCGTCCGTGCCGGTGCCCATCGCCAGGCCCAGGTCGGCGGTGGCGAGTGCCGCGGCGTCGTTGACGCCGTCGCCGACCATCGCGACCGTCCGGCCCTCGGCCTGGAGGCGCCGGATCACATCGACCTTCTCCTGCGGGAGTACCTCGGCGAAGACCTGGTCCGCGTCGATGCCGACCTCGGCGGCGACCGTCTCCGCGACGGACCGCCCGTCGCCGGTCAGCAGGACCGGTGTCAGGCCGAGGGTGCGCAGCCGGGCGACGGCTTCCGCGCTGGTCTCCTTGACCGAGTCGGCGACCGTGACGGCTCCGCGGGCCCGGCCGTCCCAGGCGACCTGGACGGCGCCGGGCTCCGGCACTCCGGGTACGTCGATGCCTTCGGCCTCGAGCAGGGCCGCGCGGCCGACCAGCACCTGGTGGCCGTCGACCGTGCCGCGCACACCGAGGCCGGGCACGTTCTCGAAGGAGGTCGGCACGGGGAGTTCGGCCACGGAGTGCCCGAGCTTCTCGGCGGCGCCGGCGGCGACCGCCTGGGCGACGGGGTGCTCCGAGGCGTGCTCCAGGGCGCCCGCGAGCCGCAGCAGCTCGGCTTCGTCCTCACTCTCGTACGCGTACACCTTCTGGAGCCGCATCCGGCCGGTGGTGACGGTTCCGGTCTTGTCGAGGACCACGGTGTCGACGCGACGGGTGGACTCCAGGACCTCGGGGCCCTTGATGAGGATGCCGAGCTGCGCGCCGCGGCCGGTGCCGACCATGAGCGCGGTCGGGGTCGCCAGGCCCAGGGCGCAGGGGCAGGCGATGATCAGTACGGCGACGGCCGCGGTGAACGCGGCCGTGGTGTCCTGGACCACGAACAGCCAGGTCAGCAGGGTGCCGAGGGCGATGAAGAGGACGATCGGTACGAAGACGGCGGAGACCTTGTCGGCGAGACGCTGCACCTCGGCCTTGCCGTTCTGGGCGTCCTCGACGAGCTTCGCCATCCGGGCGAGCTGGGTGTCCGAGCCGACCCGGGTCGCCTCGACGACCAGCCGGCCGGAGGTGTTCACACAGCCCCCGCTCACCGGATCGCCGGCCGTGACGTCGACCGGGGCGGACTCACCGGTGAGCATGGAGGCGTCGACGGCGGAGGCGCCCTCGGTCACGGTGCCGTCGGTGGCGATCTTCTCCCCGGGCCGTACGACGAACAGCTCGCCGACCCTGAGGGCGGCCACCGGAATCCGCACCTCCGTGCCTCCCCCAAGCTCTCGGCTTCGCTCGAGCAGGGGGGACCCCCATCGCAGCACCGCCACGTCCTTGGCGCCCAGCTCCATCAGGGCATGGAGCGCGGCGCCGGCCTTCCGCTTGGCCCGGGCCTCCAGATAGCGGCCGAGCAGGATGAAGGTGATGACGCCGGCCGCCACCTCCAGGTAGATGCTGGAGGAGGCGTCGGCGCGGTCGACGGTCAGGTCGAAGCCGTGGCGCATACCGGTCATGCCGGCGTCGCCGAGGAACAGGGCCCACAGCGACCAGCCGAAGGCGGCCAAGGTGCCGATCGAGACGAGGGTGTCCATGGTCGCGGCGCCGTGCCGCAGATTCGTCCAGGCGGCGCGGTGGAAGGGCAGGCCGCCCCAGACGACGACGGGCGCGGCGAGGGTCAGGGACAGCCACTGCCAGTTGTCGAACTGGAGGGCCGGGATCATGGCGAGCAGGACGACGGGCGCGGAGAGGAGTGCGGAGACGGTCAGCCGCTGACGGAGCGAGCTGAGTTCCGTGTCCTCGTCCCGCTCGGCCTTCGACGACTCCGTGTCCGTATCCGTCCCCGGCGTCGGTTCGGGCTCCGGCGGCGGGGGTTCCTCGGCGGTGTACCCCGTCTTGACGACCGTGGCGATCAGGTCGGCGACGTCGACCTCGGGCGGGTGCTCGATCCGCGCCTTCTCCGTCGCGTAGTTGACGGTCGCGATGACGCCGTCCATGCGGTTGAGCTTCTTCTCGATGCGGGCCGCGCAGGAGGCGCAGGTCATCCCGCCGATGGTCAGCTCGGTGGTGAGGGGGGAGGCGGGACTGGAGGTCATGTGCCGTTCCAAAAGGGAGCAGGGCCGTACCGTCGTAACGGTACGGCCCTGCCGGGTTATGCCGTGGCGTGGCTCGGGCGCCGGGCTTCGGGGCTCAGGCCTGGTCGACGAGCTCGTAGCCGGCCTCGTCGACGGCGGCGCGCACGGCGGCCTCGTCGAGCGGCGCCTCGGAGACCACGGTGACCTGGCCGGTGGCGGCCACGGCCTTGACGGAGGAGACGCCGGCGATCTCGGAGATCTCACTGGAGACCGCGCCCTCGCAGTGCCCACAGGTCATTCCCTTGACCTGGTAGACGGTGGTGAGATCGGTCGTCGTCTCGGCGGTCATGACGGTCTCCTCTTCGAGGGTGGTACTGGTTCAGGCTCGTACTGAAGCACAGATTATACCCCTAGGGGGTATGAATTCCACTCTCGCCCCGCCTGCGCCGCGCGAGCGAGCGCGGTCGGGCGGGTCCGGCATGGTAGATACCCGACATGTCGCAATCGGGGACCACGCTGATCCTGATCATGGCGATCGCCGTTCTGGCGCCGCTGCTGGCCTACGGAGTGGGGCGCCGCCTTCCCGTACCGCTCGTCATCTTCGAGATCCTGCTCGGCATCCTCATCGGCCCCGACGTACTCGGCTGGGCGCACACGGACGCCCTGATCGACGGTCTCTCGGAGCTGGGCCTCGCGATGCTGATCTTCCTCGCGGGGTACGAGATCGAGTTCGGCAAGGTTCGCGGCGACACCCTGCGGCGCTCGGTGTGGGCGTGGGTGATCGCCCTGGCGCTCGGGCTCGGGGCCGGGGTGCTGCTGGGCGGCGGATTCCACAAGGGCGTCTTCATCGGGGTGGCGCTCACCAGCACGGCGCTCGGCACCGTCCTGCCGGTGCTGCGGGACGCGGGCGAACTGCACGGCCGGTTCGGCTCGGTGGTGATGGCCTTCGGCGCGGTGGGGGAGTTCGGGCCGATCATCGCGATGGCACTGCTCCTGAGCGGACGCAGCCCGGGGCAGTCGACGGCGGTGCTCGCGGTCTTCGCGGCACTCACGGCGGGGGCGGTGTTCTGGGCACTGCGGCCGAGGCCGCCCTGGTTCTCCCGGGTCGTCGCCAAGACCCTGCACACCAGCGGCCAGTTCGCGGTGCGCTTCGTCTTCCTGCTGCTGGCCGTGATGCTGGGGGCCTCGCAGGCCCTCGGTCTCGACGTGCTCCTCGGTGCCTTCGCCGCCGGTCTGATCACCCGGCTCGTCCTGACCGGCGCCGCTCCCGAGTCGGGTCCGGCCGTCCTGGAGAAGGTCGAGGTCGTCGGCTTCGGGTTCCTGGTGCCGGTCTTCTTCGTCGTCACCGGTATCGAGTTCGACCTGGACTCGCTGCTCGACGGCGGGCGGACGCTGCTGCTCCTGCCCGTCTTCCTGCTGCTCTTCCTGGTGGTGCGCGGCGGGCCCGTCCGGCTCCTGGCTCCGCGCGACCTCGGCCGCGTGGACCGCGGCGCGCTGGTGCTCTACAGCTCCACGGCCCTGCCGCTCGTCGTCGCGATCACGACCATCGGCCTCGACGACAAGGCGCTGACGGCCGGCGAGGCGGCCGCGCTCGTGGGCGCCGGGATGGTGTCCGTCCTCGTCTTCCCGCTCCTCGCGCTGAGGCTCAGGTCGCGGGCGGGAGGGAAGGTGCCGTCGAGGGAGTCGATCACGGAGTCGGAGTCGTGGTGACCGGGCTCGGGCAGGTGATGTTCGCGTCGCCGATGACCGGGTCTAGGTAGCGGTGGAGGGCCGTCTTCAGCTCGGCGATCGTGGCGTCCCGCTCGGGGCCCTCCGGGGCCGCGAGGACCAGGGCGAGGCCGCCCTTGAACACCGCGAAGGTCATGTCGGCGATGCGCGCGCGGTCTCCGGCCGGCAGGTCGGGAAGGTAGTGGCCGAGCAGGTCGCCGACCCGGGCGAGCAGCGAGGCATGCAGCTCGTCGTGCTCCTCCGCGATCTTTCCGGGGACCTCGGAGCCGTGCATCAGGGCGAGGAAGACCGGGTTCTGGCAGTTGAACTCGATCATCGGGTCGAGTACCGCGTCGAGCAGTTCGGGCAGCGGCAGTTCGAAGTTCTCCGGGGTGAACGCCTGGCCGTGCGCCTCGCGCATCTGGTGCAGCAGGCGGTCGCCGAGCTCGACGGCGATCGCCTCCTTGTTGGGGAAGTACTGGTAGAGCGTGCCGGGGGAGACGCTGGCCTCCCGGGCGATCGCGTTGGTGCTGGTCGCCGTGTATCCGTTCGCGCAGAAGACGTTCGCGGCGGCCTGGAGCAGCTGCGCGATGCGGCGCTCGCCGCGGGCCTGGCGGCGGCGCGGCTTCGGTTCTTCGGACATGGCTGTCCCCAGCTTCCTCAACACGTTTGACAAACGCGAGTGGTCGCTCGCATTCTTGGGAAACGCGAGTGATCGCTCGTGTTTGCCAGTCTATGGCAATGGTCGACCCATGCGGCCTGCCGGGAAGCGAGCGCATGGGTCACGGTGAAGGGGACACCGCGTCATGGCCGAAGTCAAGAATTCAGGGCCCGCCCGGGGCGGGGGGTGGACCCGGTTCGTGACGGCCAGGCCACGCCTGTCCTTGCTGGTCGCCCTCGTGATCACCGCGCTCGCCGTCTTCGCCGGCAGTGGGGTCGGGGACCGGATGGGCAGCGGCGGCTGGGAGGACCCCGACGCCGAATCCACATACGCGACACACGTCCTGGAGCGGGAGTTCCCCGCCTCCCAGCCCAATCTGCTGCTCCTGCTCGACGCGGGAGCGGCCGGGGTCGACGACGGCGCCGTCGCCGCCGAGGCGCGGCGGCTGGCGGAGCGACTCGACGCCGAGCCGGGGGTGAGCGGTGTCGGTTCGTACTGGGGGAGCAAGTCCCCAGCCCTGCGCTCCGAGGACGGCCGCCAGGCCGTGATAGCCGCCCGCATCGACGGTGAGGAGAAGGCGGCAGGCGAGATCCTCCAGAGGATCGCTCCCGAGTACCGGGGCACGCACGGGCCGGTCGAGGTGTCCGTCGGCGGACCGCTGGCCGTCCGGCACGAGATGCAAACGGTCATCCAGGAGGACCTGCTGCGCGCCGAGCTGATCGCCCTGCCCGTGACGCTCGTGCTGCTCGTCATGGTCTTCGGCAGCGCGGTCGCCGCAATGCTGCCGCTGGGGATCGGCATCGTGGCCATCCTCGGGACGAACGCGGTGCTGCGCGGCATCACGGAGTTCACCGACGTCTCGGTCTTCGCCCAGAACCTCACGACCGCCCTCGGGCTCGGACTCGCCATCGACTACGCCCTGTTCGTGGTCCGCAGATTCCGCGAGGAGCTGGCCGCCGGCGCCGATCCGCAGGCCGCCATCGGCACCACCCTGCGCACCGCCGGACGGACCGTGCTCTTCTCCGCCCTGACCGTGGCCGTCTCGCTCGCCGCGATGCTGGTCTTCCCGCAGTACTTCCTGCGCTCCTTCGCCTACGCGGGCATCGCGGTCGTGCTGCTCGCCGCGGCGGCCGCCCTGATCCTGCTGCCCGCCGCGCTCCTGCTGCTCGGTGAGCGGGTCAACGCGCTCGACCTGCGGCGGCTGTTCCGGCGGGGGCGGAAGCCCGCCGGTGAAGGGACAGGGGCAGCGGCAGGTGCCACGGCCGACGGGGCAGGCGCAGGGGCCGGGGCCGGCTGGGCGCGGACGGCGGCGCTGGTGATGCGACGGGCGCCGGTGTTCGTGGTGGCCACCACGGCAGGGCTCGTCCTCCTCGGACTGCCCTTCCTGGACGTGAGGTTCGGCACCGCCGACGACCGGCAGCTGCCGGCCACCGCCGAGTCCCGGGTGGTCCAGGACAAGCTGCGGGACGGCTTCCCCGGCAGCCCCGGCGGCGGGCTCACGGTGCTCGCCGAAGGCCGGGCCACCCCCGCGCAGTACGCCGAGTACCGCGAGCGGATCCAGGTCCTCGACGGGGTCGAGCGGGTCGACGGGCCGGTCACCTCGGGTGCTGGGGCGCAGAGCCACGCGTACTTCACGGTCGTGCCCGAGGGCGAAGCCGTCGGGTCCACGGCCCAGAGCGTGGTCGGTGAACTGCGCGCGCAGGAAGCACCGTTCGACGCCTCGGTGACCGGGGCGGCCGCCGTCCTCGTCGACTCCAAGGACGCCATAGCCGACCGGCTGCCCTGGGCGGCGGCGATCATCGTCGTCGTCACCCTTCTGCTGGTCTTCCTGCTCACCGGCAGTGTGCTGATCCCCCTCCAGGCCGTCGTCCTCAACGCGCTCAGCCTCACCGCGATGTTCGGCGCGGTCGTCTGGGTCTTCCAGGACGGCCATCTGTCCGGGCTGCTCGGCTTCACCCCGACCGGTGACATCGAGACGACCCTTCCGGTGCTGATGTTCTGCGTCGCCTTCGGACTCTCCATGGACTACGGCGTGTTCCTGCTCTCCCGGATCAAGGAGGAGTACGACGCCACCGGCGACCATGAGCACGCGGTGCGGTTCGGACTGCGCCACACGGGCGGGCTGATAACCGCCGCCGCCGTGATCCTCGCCGTCGTGATGGTGGCCATCGGCACCTCCCGGGTCACCAACACCAAGATGCTCGGCCTGGGCGTCGCGCTCGCCGTGCTGATGGACGCGATGGTGGTACGCAGCCTGCTCGTCCCCTCCGTGATGAAGCTGACCGGGCGGCTGACCTGGTGGGCGCCCGGCCCGCTGCGCCGCTTCCACGACCGGTTCGGCATCAGCGAGGGCGGCGCGGAGACGGCACCGGCCGCGGCATCGGGGCAGTCGGAGACGGCACCGGAGCGGACGGGGGCGTCGGAAGGGGTGCGCCAGGACTCCCGGGACAAGGAGTCTGTCGGCAGCTAGGTTGGAAGGCCGGATTCCGGTGCGGCGGTGAAGGGCGGGCCCATGAAGGCAGTGGTGTTCGAGCGGTACGGGCAGGAGGCGGAGGTCCGGGACGTGCCGGACCCCACTCCCTCCGCCCACGGTGTCGTCGTCCGGGTCGAGGCGACCGGGCTGTGCCGCAGCGACTGGCACGGCTGGATGGGCCACGACCCCGACATCCTCCTGCCGCACGTGCCCGGGCACGAACTCGCCGGTGTGGTGGAGGCGGTGGGGGCGGACGTGGTCAATCGGAAGCCCGGCGACCGGGTCACCGTGCCCTTCGTCTGCGCCTGCGGGAGCTGTCCCGCCTGCGCGGCCGGGGACCAGCAGGTCTGCGAGCGGCAGACCCAGCCGGGCTTCACCCACTGGGGCTCCTTCGCCGAGTACGTCGCGCTGGACCACGCCGACGTGAACCTGGTGACCGTGCCGGAGGAGCTGTCGTTCGAGACGGCCGCCGGGCTCGGGTGCCGGTTCGCGACAGCGTTCCGTGCCGTGGTCGCCCAAGGGCGGGTCGCGGCGGGCGAGTTCGTCGCCGTGCACGGGTGTGGCGGTGTCGGGCTCTCCGCCGTGATGATCGCGGCAGCCTGCGGGGCGCGTGTGGTCGCCGTCGACGTGTCGCCGAAGGCCCTTGAGCTGGCGCGGGCGTTCGGGGCGGCGGAGTGCGTCGACGCCTCCACCCTCGCGTCGACGTCCGGCGGGACGGCCGCGGCGGTGCGGGCGTTGACCGGCGGGGGAGCCCATCTCTCGCTCGACGCGCTCGGCTCCCCGACCACCTGCGCCGCCTCGGTGGAGAGCCTGCGCCGCAGAGGCCGGCACGTCCAGGTCGGGCTGCTTCCCCCGGCGGCCGGGAACCCGGTCGTCCCCATGTCCCGGGTGATCGGTCTCGAGCTGGAGATCCTCGGCAGCCACGGCATGGCCGCCCATGCCTACGGCCCCATGATGGAGATGGTCCGTACGGGCAGCCTGCGCCCCGACCGGCTCGTCACCTCCACCGTGCCGCTGGCGGCGGCCCCGGCCGCGCTGGCGGCGATGGGCTCGGCCCCCGGCTCGGGCGTGACGGTCGTCCGGCCCTGGCTCTGAGCTACCCGACCGCGTTCGTGGCCCCGCCCCCGTCCGCCGCCCCGTGACCGCGTCCGTCCCCCTGCCCCGCCCGTGCCCCGCCCCCCGTCCGCCCCCTGACCGCGTCCCCGGCCCCCGTCCGCGTCCGCCCCCTGCCCCGTCCGTCCCCCGGCCGCGTCTGTGGCCTCGGACAACTCGAAGGCCCCGCACCGGTGTCGGGTGCGGGGCCCTCGGGCGGCCTCGGGGCCGGGGCCCTCGTGCTGCGGCCCCGGGGCCTGAAGCTCGTGACACGAGATGTGTCACGAGCTCGTGCTGGGTGCGAGGTCAGTCGCGGCGGCCCCGGTTGCCCGGGCGGTTGGCCACCCAGGCGTGGATCGTGTCCGAGTACCAGTACGGCTTTCCCGACTCGACGTGATCGGGCGGCGGCAGGAGACCGTGCTTCCGGTAGGAGCGCACGGTGTCCGGCTGCACCTTGATGTGCGCGGCAATGTCCTTGTACGACCAGAGCCTTCGTTCCGTCATGCGGGCACCTCCCTGCGCGCCTCGCAGCGGCGGCGGGGGTGCCGTTCGGGGGAGCTGCGGTGCAAGCGCTGGCGATCACTGAGCCTCTTCCCGTTGAACGACGCCCTGTGGCGGGAGGAGAGCGGCTGTCGTACGGCTGTGACGGAAAGCCCGCGTAATGGAGATATGTGTGACGACAGGAGGACGGATGTGACGTAAGTGGCGCACGATCAGATACGAGTGGATCGGCGCGCCTCGGTGCCCACAGGGCGCTCCACCCCTATGCCCCGCAGGAGCGAAGAAAGCGGCGCGTGCGGACCGCGATCGGATAGGGCTTGTCGGGATCGCACGGATACATGTCCTGCTCGACGATGGCGAACAGCTCCACGTCCAGCGCCTGCGCCGCGGCCAGGACCGGCTCCAGGGCGGGCACACCGGAGGGCGGCTCGCACATCACGCCCCGGGCCACGGCCGGACCGAAGGGCACCTCGTCCGCGACGACACGGGCCAGGATCTCCGGATCCACCTGCTTGAGATGCAGATAGCCGATCCGCTCGCCGTAGGTCTCGATCAGCTTGACGCTGTCGCCGCCGCAGTACGCGTAGTGCCCGGTGTCCAGGCAGAGCGCGACCAGGTCGGGATCGGTGGCGTCCAGGAAGCGGGCCACGTTCTCCTCGCTGTCGACATGGGTGTCCGCGTGCGGATGGACGACGACGCGCAGGCCGTAGCGCTCCCGGACCTCGCGGCCCAGGCGCTCGGTCAGACCGGTCAGATTCCGCCACTGTTCGGCGGTGAGCGTGTGGTCCTCCAGGACCTCGCCCGTCTTGTCGTCCCGCCAGAAGGAGGGGATGACGACGAGGTGCTCCGCGCCCATCGCCTGGGCCAGAGCCGCGTTCTCGGCGACATGCGCCCAGGTCCTGTCCCAGACGGCGGGGCCGTGGTGCAGCCCGGTGAAGACCGTCCCGGCCGAGACGCGCAGGCCCCGGCGGCCGGTCTCCTCGGCCAGGACCGCGGGGTCGGTGGGCAGATAGCCGTACGGGCCGAGTTCGATCCACTCGTAACCGGACCCGGCGACCTCGTCGAGGAAGCGCTGCCAGGGGACCTGCCGGGGATCGTCGGCGAACCAGACGCCCCAGGAGTCGGGAGCGGAGCCGATACGGATACGGGACAACGGCGACGGCATCGTCATGAGAGCCACCTTGGCCGCGCCCGGAACGACGCGTCAAGACGCTCGTCCGAATGTAAGGACATAGCGTTGACAGGGTTCGGGGCGGACGGCTAGACCTGGGTGCGGGGCCGAGGCGAGAGGTGGCGCGCGTGGATGCGGAGCCGTACGAGCTGATCACGATGGGGCGTCTCGGCGTGGACCTCTACCCGCTCCGGATCGGGGTCCCGCTCGCCCGGGTGGAGACCTTCGGGAAGTTCCTGGGCGGCTCGCCCGCGAACGTGGCGGTGGCGGCGGCCCGGCTCGGCCGGCGGACGGCGCTCGTGAGCCGGACCGGGGAGGACCCCTTCGGCGTGTATCTGCACGAGGAGCTCCGGGGGTTCGGTGTCGACGACCGGTGGGTGACGGCCGTCGAGGAGTACCCGACGCCGGTCACCTTCTGCGAGATCTTTCCGCCCGACGACTTCCCGATCCACTTCTACCGCCGGCCCCGGGCCCCTGACCTGGAGATCCACCCGCACGAGCTGGACCTCGCGGCGATCCGGTCGGCGCGGGCGTTCTGGGTGACGGGGACGGGGCTGAGCGTCGAGCCCAGCCGGTCGGCGACGCTGGGGGCGCTGCGGGAGCGGGGCGGTGCCGATCTGACCGTCCTCGACCTGGACTGGCGTCCGGTGCTCTGGCCCGACCCGGCCGAAGCGGGACCGCTCTACCGGGAGGCCCTGAGCACGGCCGCGGTCGCCGTCGGCAACCTGGACGAGTGCGAGGTCGCGACCGGGGAGCGCGAGCCCTACGCCGCCGCCCGCGCGCTGCTCGCCGCCGGGGTGCGGCTCGCCGTCGTCAAGCAGGGCCCCAAGGGCGTCCTCGCGATGACCGCCGACGGGGAGAGCGCGGAGGCGCCGCCGCTGCCGGTCGAGGTGGTCAACGGGCTCGGCGCGGGCGACGCGTTCGGCGGGGCGCTGTGCCACGGGCTGCTCGCGGGCTGGGACCTCGACCGTACGATCCGCTGGGCCAATGCGGCGGGCGCCATCGTCGCCGGCCGCCTCGCCTGCTCGCCCGCTATGCCGTACGCGGACGAGATCGAGCAGGCCCTCGCGACCGGCACGGGCTCGATCCCGGAGCGCACCCCATGAGCGGCCGGCCCGACGACACCTGGCGCACCCGCGCGGCCCATCGCCGAGCAGGCGGCCCGAGGGCTGACGCCGCGCCTTCGCCGGCACCCGAAGGCCCCGCGGCCGCGCCTTCTCCGGCACCCGCGGGTCCCGCCCCTACCCCACCCGACCCCCTCCGCCGCGCCGCGCACCCCTCGCCACCGTTGCGGCTCGCGCGGTCCGGGGTGCCCGGTGTCGGGCTCGAGCCCGTCGATGTCGAGCGGATCGTCGCCTTGCGGGCGCATCACCCCGAGGCCGTTGCCGAGGCTGCCGCGCGGCGGCGGACGCGGGGGTTGTTCCAGGGGCGCGACCGGCTGCTGATCGTCGCCGCCGACCATCCCGCCCGAGGGGCGCTGGCCGTCGGGGACCGGCCGTACGCCATGGCCGACCGGGCCGATCTGCTCGCCCGGCTCCGCCTCGCGCTCTCGCGCCCCGGGGTCGACGGAGTCCTCGCCTCCGCCGACATCCTCGACGACCTGCTCCTCCTCGGCGCCCTGGACGGCCGGCTCGCCGTCGGCTCCATGAACAGGGGAGGCCTCGCCGGGGCCGCGTTCGAGCTCGACGACCGGTTCACGGGTCACCGTCCCCAGGACCTCGCCCGGCTCGGCTTCGACGCCGGCAAGCTGCTCCTGCGGATCGACCCCGAGGACCCCGGTTCGCTCTCCACCCTCCACTCGGCCGCGCGCGCCGTCGACGAGATGGCCGGCCTGCGTCTGCCCGTCTTCGTCGAACCCTTCCTCTGCCGCCGCGACCGCGAGGGCCGCCTCCACAACGACCTCTCCGCCGAGGCCGTCATCACCTCCCTCGCCATCGCCTCCGGTCTCGGCGGCACCTCCGCCTACACCTGGCTCAAGGTCCCGGTCACCGAACACCCCGACGACATGGCCCGCGTCATGGAGACCACCACCCTCCCCGCCGTCCTCCTCGGCGGAGATCCCGGCCCCGGGCCGGACGCGCAGGAGCTCGCGTACGAGAAGTGGCGCGGCGCGCTGCGCCTGCCCACCGTCCGCGGGCTCGTCGTCGGGCGTTCGCTGCTCTATCCCCCGGACGGAGATGTGGCCGGAGCCGTCGATACCGCTGCGAGCCTGCTGCACGACGCGGTAGGAAGGGGTACGCACCACCCATGAGCTCTCTCCATCTGCCCGCCGGGACCGCCTCCCACGGGCCGTACGCCCTCCATATCGACCCCGACCGGGCCGGCTGGGGGTACTCCGCACTGCGCGTCCTCGAACTCCGCCCGGGAGACACCCACCTCCTGGACACCGGGGACAGCGAGTGGATCGTGCTTCCGCTCACCGGCGGCTGTACGGTGCACGTCGACGGCCGGAAGCTTCAACTCCTGGGCCGCGAGAGCGTGTTCGGCGGAGTGTCCGACTTCGCGTACGTGCCCCGCGACGCCCGGGTCCAGATCGCCTCCGGCGCAGGAGGCCGCTTCGCTTTGGCAGGAGCGAAGTGCGAGCGACGACTCCCCGCTCGCTACGGCCCCGCGCCGGAGGTACCCGTCGAGGCCCGCGGCAGCGGCAACCAGGCCCGCGAGGTACGGAACTTCGCCGCCGCGGACGTCTTCGAGGCCGACCGCCTCATCGCCGTCGAGGTGATCACCCCCGGCGGGAACTGGTCCTCCTACCCGCCCCACAAGCACGACCGCCACCGCCCCGGCACCGAGTCCGAGCTGGAGGAGATCTACTACTACGAGATCGCCGACGGCGGCCTGGGCTATCAGCGGATCTCTCCCTCCCGGCCCGGCGGCGCCGACCTCCTCGCCGAGGTCCGATGCGGCGATGCCGTCCTCGTGCCCGACGGCTGGCACGGGCCGTCGATCGCCCAGCCGTCCCACGCCATGTACTACCTGAACGTGATGGCGGGACCAGGACCGGAGCGGGAGTGGAAGATCTGCTTCCACCCCGACCACTCGGAGGGGTACCAGTGAGCACGCTGACCGTCGCACAGGCCCTGGTGCGGTTCCTCGCCGCGCAGTACACCGAACGCGACGGCGTACGGCGCCGGTTGATCGCCGCGACCTGGGGCATCTTCGGCCACGGGAACGTCGCCGGGATCGGCCAGGCTCTCGTCGAGTACAGCGAGGAGATGCCGTACCACCAGGGGCGCAACGAACAGGCCATGGTGCACGCGGCCGTCGGCTACGCACGCCAGTCGAACCGGCTCTCCGCACACGCCGTCACCACCTCGATCGGCCCCGGCGCCACCAACCTCGTCACCGGCGCCGCGCTCGCCACGATCAACCG
Organism: Streptomyces sp. NBC_01353; assembly: GCF_036237275.1. Taxonomy (GTDB): domain Bacteria; phylum Actinomycetota; class Actinomycetes; order Streptomycetales; family Streptomycetaceae; genus Streptomyces. Next base: position 5,600,291 of record NZ_CP108352.1, read on the forward strand.
CCTGCCCGTCCTGCTCCTGCCCGGCGACACCTTCGCCACCCGCCCCGCCGACCCCGTCCTCCAGCAGCTCGAAGTCCCGTACGCGGGCGAGATGTCGGTCAACGACTGCCTGCGGCCCGTGTCGAAGTACTTCGACCGGATCACCCGCCCCGAGGCGCTGATCCCGGCCGCGCTCGCCGCCGTGCGGGTCCTCGCCGACCCCGTCGAGACCGGCGCGGTGACACTCGCGCTGCCGCAGGACGTCCAGGCGGAGGCGTACGACTGGCCGGAGGAGTTCTTCGCCGAGCGGACGTGGACGGTTCGGCGTCCCCGGCCCGACACGACCGAACTCGAAGCCGCCGTGCAGGCGATCGGAGCCGCCGAACGTCCCCTGATCATCGCGGGAGGCGGGGTCCGGTACAGCAGGGCCGAGGACGCCCTGCGGACCCTCGCCGAGCGGACCCGTATCCCCGTCGCCACCACCCAGGCCGGCAAGGGCGTCCTGCCGTACGACCACGACTGCGAGACCGGCGGCATCGGCCACACCGGCAGCTCCACCGCGAACGCACTGGCCCGGACCAGCGACCTGGTCATCGGCGTCGGCACCCGCTACACCGACTTCACCACCGCCTCCGGGACCCTCTTCCCCGAGGACGCCCGTTTCCTCAACCTCAACATCACCGGCTTCGACGCCCACAAGCAGGGCGCGCTCCCGCTCGTCGCCGACGCCCGCGAGGGGCTCACGGCCCTCACCGAGGCGCTCGCCGACGACCGGCGAGGCCGACAGGAAACAGACCGGTGGATCTCCTCGAAGCAGGACTGGCAGGAACAGGTCACCGCCGCCTACGCCGTCCCCGACGAGGACGCCCGCCCCACCCAGCCGCAGGTCCTCGGTGTCCTCGACACTCTGGTCACCGAGGACGACATCCTGATCAACGCGGCCGGCTCGCTCCCCGGCGATCTCCACAAGCTCTGGCGGGCCCGGTCCACCGACCAGTACCACGTCGAATACGGGTACTCGTGCATGGGATACGAGATCCCGGCGGCGATCGGGGTCGCGCTCGCCGCGCCCGGGCGGCCGGTCTGGGCGCTCGTCGGAGACGGCACGTATCTGATGAATCCCACCGAGATCGTCACCGCCGTGCAGGAGGGACTGCCCCTCAAGGTGGTCATCCTGCAGAACCACGGGTACGCCTCCATCGGAGGGCTCTCCGAGTCCGTCGGCGGCGAGCGGTACGGCACCGCGTACCGCTTCCGGGACCCGGACGGGCGGTTCACCGGCGCGCCGCTCCCCGTCGATCTGGCCGCCAACGCGGCCTCCCTCGGAATGCGGGTGCTGACCGCCCGCACCGTACGTGACCTGCGGGAAGCCCTCGCCGACGCCCGGACGTCGACCGTTCCCACATGTGTCTATGTGGAGACCGAAACGGCAGACACAGTGTCGGGCGCGCCCCCCGCCCAGGCATGGTGGGATGTGCCCGTGGCCGAGACCTCGACCCGCCCGTCGGCGGTCAAGGCCCGGGAGGAGTACGACCGGCACGTCACCGCCCGACGCCGCCATCTCTGAAGGAGTAGTTCGTCATGACGAAGACCGTCAACCACTGGATCGGTGGCAAGACCGTCGAGGGCACGTCGGGCAACTGGGGCCCGGTCACCGACCCGGCCACCGGTGCCGTGACCACGAAGGTGGCCCTGGCCTCGGTCGACGAGGTCGACGCGGCCGTGGCCGCGGCGAAGGCCGCGTTCGAGACCTGGGGCACGGCGTCGCTCGCGCAGCGCACCACGATCCTGTTCAAGTTCCGCGCGCTGCTCGACGCCAACCGGGACGCGATCGCCGAGCTGATCACCGCCGAGCACGGCAAGGTCCACTCGGACGCGCTGGGCGAGGTCGCCCGCGGTCTGGAGATCGTCGACCTCGCCTGCGGCATCACCACCCAGCTCAAGGGCGAGCTGTCCACCCAGGTGTCGAACCGGGTGGACGTGGCCGCGATCCGCCAGCCGGTGGGTGTGGTGGCCGGCATCACGCCGTTCAACTTCCCGGCCATGGTGCCGATGTGGATGTTCCCGCTCGCCATCGCGTGCGGCAACACCTTCATCCTCAAGCCGAGCGAGAAGGACCCCTCGCCGTCGCTGAAGATCGCGGAGCTGCTCGCCGAGGCGGGCCTGCCGGACGGTGTCTTCAACGTCGTCCACGGCGACAAGGTGGCCGTGGACCGGCTCCTCGAGCACCCGGACGTCACGGCGATCTCCTTCGTCGGCTCCACCCCGATCGCCCGCTACATCCACACCACCGCCTCCGCCAAGGGCAAGCGCGTGCAGGCCCTCGGCGGCGCGAAGAACCACATGCTGGTGCTGCCGGACGCCGACCTGGACGCGGCCGCGGACGCGGCGGTCTCGGCGGCGTACGGCTCGGCCGGCGAGCGCTGCATGGCGATCTCCGCGGTCGTCGCGGTCGGCGCGATCGGCGACGAGCTCGTGGAGAAGATCCGCGAGCGCGCCGAGAAGATCAAGATCGGCCCGGGCAACGACCCGACCTCCGAGATGGGCCCGCTCATCACGGCCGTCCACCGCGACAAGGTCGCCTCGTACGTGAAGGGCGCGGCCGACGAGGGCTGCGAGGTCGTGCTCGACGGCACCGGCCACACCGTCGACGGGTTCGAGGACGGCCACTGGATCGGCCTGTCGCTCCTGGACCACGTGCCGACGTCCGCGACGGCCTACCAGGACGAGATCTTCGGCCCGGTGCTGTGCGTGCTGCGCACCGAGACGTACGAGGAGGGTGTCGCCCTCATCAACGCCTCGCCGTTCGGCAACGGCACCGCGATCTTCACCCGCGACGGCGGCGCGGCCCGCCGCTTCCAGATGGAGATCCAGGCGGGCATGGTCGGCGTCAACGTGCCGATCCCGGTGCCGGTGGGCTACCACTCCTTCGGTGGCTGGAAGGACTCGCTCTTCGGCGACCACCACATCTACGGCAACGACGGCGTCCACTTCTACACCCGCGGCAAGGTCGTCACCACCCGCTGGCCGGACCCCTCCGACGCCCCCGCGGGCGTGGACCTGGGCTTCCCCCGCAACCACTGACCGACCCCGTAAAACGACTGGCCCCCAGGGCGCGCGACGACGCACCCTGGGGGCCATGTCCGTTGATCGACCGAAGCACCAGATCCGCGCCCTGCACACCGGGTCGACGGTGACCGTCTACCAGGCGTACGACCCGTCCATCGGCCTACCTGCGGCCCGCGAGGGCCGGTTCCCACCCGCCTGGAAGCGCGACCGGATGACGTGGATCAAACCCTCGTTCCTGTGGATGATGTACCGCTGCGGCTGGGGCCTGAAGGAGGGCCAGCAGACGGTCCTCGCGATCGAGATCACCCGCGAGGGCTTCGAATGGGCGCTGAGCAACGCCTGCCTGTCGCACTACGACCGCGACTTCCACCCCGACCAGGCCACCTGGAAGCGCGAGCTGCGCCGGTCCCCGGCCCGCGTCCAGTGGGACCCCGAACGAAACCTGCACCTCGCCGCCCTCCCGTACCGCTCACTCCAACTCGGCCTGGCGGGCGAGGCGTCCCGCCGCTACGCGGACGAATGGACCGTCTCCGTACGGGACGTCACACCGCTCGCGCACGAGATCCACGCGCTGGTGCGGGCGGGGCGGCTGGACGAGGCGAGCGTGCGGATGCCCGAGGAGCGGCCGTACCCGGCGGGTACCGAGCTCCTCGGGCATCTGGTGCGCCAGTAGGCCGCGCCTAGAAGATCGAGTGCAGCAGCTTGTTCGGGGAGCCCGACAGCGGGTTCTGGACCTTGCCGTCGGTCGCGTTGTTCACAAGTGCGGTGCTCACCTGGGCCGGGGTGGCCGTCGGGTGCGTCGCGAGGTAGAGAGCGGCCACGCCCGCGGTGTGCGGGGTCGCCATCGACGTGCCCGAGATGGTGTTCGTCGCCGTGTCGTTGTCCTTCCACGCCGACGTGATGGACACGCCCGGAGCGAAGAGGTCCACGCACGTGCCGTAGTTGGAGAAGGACGCCCGCTTGTCGGCGGAGTCCGTCGCGCCGACCGTGATCGCCTCGGGGACGCGGGCCGGGGAGTAGTTGCAGGCCCTGGCCGGCAGGCCGAGGATGTTGCCGTTGCCGGCGGCGACCGCGTAGGTGACGCCCGAGGCGATCGAGCGCTTCACCGCGTCGTCCAGCGAGGCGTTCACCCCGCCGCCCAGGCTCATGTTGGCGACGGCCGGCTTGACGGCGTTGGCCGTGACCCAGTCGACGCCCGCGATCACCCCGGCCGTGGAACCGGAGCCGTTGCAGTCCAGGACGCGTACCGCCACCAGCTTCGCGCCCTTGGCGACGCCGTACTTCGCGCCACCGACCGTGCCGGCGACGTGCGTGCCGTGGCCCTGGCAGTCCTGGCCGTTCTGGCCGCCGCCGACGGTGTCCGTGCCCACCCTCGCCCGGCCGCCGAACTCGCTGTGCGAGGTGCGGATTCCGGTGTCGATGATGTACGCGGTGACGTTCGACGCCGTCGTGTTGTACGTGTAGGTCGTCGACAGCGGCAGGTTCCGCTGGTCGATCCGGTCCAGACCCCAGGTCGCGCCGGTCTGCGTGTCGGCGACCCGGACGGTCGCGTTCTGCTCGACGTACGCCACCCGCGGGTCGGCGGCCAGCGCCTTCGCCCTGGACTGGGACATCGAGGTCGAGAAGCCCTTGAGGGCGGTGGTGTACTCGTGCTTCGGCTTCACACCCAGATCGGCGGCGCGGGTCGAACCGTCCTTGAGGACGACGATCCAGCTGTTCTCGATCGCGAGGGAGGCCGGGGCGAGGCGGAGGTCCCCGACGGGGGCGCCCTGGGCGGTGGGGGAGACGGCGAACTGCAGGCCGGCGGCGAGCGCGAGGACGGGGACGATCGCCATGGCGCGGCGAGGTATTCGGGTCATGTGGTGGGGCACCTGAACCTTTCGTGGGCCGGGTTACCGGCAGGTACGGGCGGTTGGTGCGCCACAGAGTCTCGTGTCGGCCTGTGTCGTACAAGAGGTCGTCCGGTCCCCTCACCGGTCCTTCACGCCGAAACCCCACGTCAGCATCGTGAACTCACCGTCGTCCCGTGCCCCCGTCGACCGGTACGTCGCGAGCGCCGGGTCGTTGTCCGTGTCCACGCCGACCCACGCGTCGTAACAGCCGCGCTCCCGCGCCTCGGTCACCAACGCCTCCGTCAGCGCCCGACCGATGCCCCGGCGCCGGTACGCCTCGTCCACCGACAGCTCGTACAGACACATCTCCACCCCCTTGTCCGGGTGGAGCATCTCGATCCCGGACACCAGGCCGGCCGGGAACCCGTCCTCCGCGTACGCGATCAGCATCAGATGCCCGGGCGCGGCCAGGAACCGCTCCGCCCACGCCGCGCGCGGCGCGTTGTCGTAGAGGTGTGCCGCGGCCATCAGCTCGGCCACCGTCGTCGCCCGTCGGATCTCCATGCCGGCCCTCCCTTTCTGAGGCGGCTCATTTCGCCTCCGGTCGCCTCGGGATCACGGCGCGCATACCGCGCCTGGTGTACGCGACCGTAGCCCGGTACGACTCCAGGAGGCCCGCGATTTCCGCCCCGGGGCAGCCGTACCGCACAGGCTGTCCGCCTACGCTCGGGGACATGCAGCTCCGACTTCCCCGGTGGGCCGCGGTCACCGCCGCCCTCGCCGTGCTCACGGGCGCCGGCACCTGGACCGCCGTCGCCACGGACGAACCGCCACCCGTGGACCGCGCGGACCAGGTGCTCGACATGCCCGGGGCACGGATCGACACCTCCTACTACACCGCCGATACGGCGGGCGGCGACGAGCGGCGGCCCGCCGTCCTCCTCGGGCACGGCTTCGGCGGCTCCAAGGACGACGTCCACGCCCAGGCCGAGCAGCTCGCCCGCGACGGATACGCCGTCCTGACCTGGTCGGCGCGCGGATTCGGCGCCTCCACCGGGCAGATCGGACTCAACGACCCCGACCACGAGGTCAAGGACGTCCAGCGGCTCATCGACTGGCTCGCCCGGCGGCCCGAGGTCCTGCTCGACAAGGTCGGCGACCCGCGCGTCGGGGTCACCGGCGCCTCCTACGGCGGCGCGGTCTCGCTGCTCGCCGCCGGCTACGACACCCGCGTCGACGCGATCGCCCCGCAGATCACCTACTGGAACCTCGCCGACGCCCTGTTCCCGAACGGCGTCTTCAAGAAGCTCTGGGCGGGCATCTTCTTCTCCGCAGGCAATCAGCCGAGCGGCGGAAGCCGGCAGCCGGCCGGCGACCAGCCCGGCGCGAGCGGTCCCTGTGGACGCTTCACGCCCGAACTCTGCTCCCTCTACCAGCGCGTCGCCGTCTCCGGACAGCCCGACGCCGCCGCCCGCACGCTGCTCGAGGCCCGCAGCCCCTCCGCCGTCGGAGACAGGATCAAGGTCCCCGCCCTGATCGTCCAGGGACAGACCGACTCCCTCTTCCCGCTCGGCCACGCCGACGCCATGGCGAAGGCGATCAGCGCCAACGGCGCACCCGTCGCCGTCGACTGGATCGCGGGCGGACACGACGGCGGCAACCGCGAGACCGAACGCGTCGAGGCCCGGATCAGCAGCTGGTTCGACCGTCACCTCAAGCAGGACAAGGGCGCCGACACCGGTCCCGCGTTCCGCGTCAGCCGCGCCGGTGGAGTCGACTCCACCGACGGGCAGGCGCAGCTGCGCGGCGCGAGCTCCGACCGCTACTCCGGACTCTCGGGCGACGCGGGCGATGCGCTGTCCCTGTCGTTGGACGGCGGCCGTCCGCAGTCCTTCGCCAACCCGGCCGGCGCGGGCCCGCCCGCCATCTCCGCGGTCCCCGGCGTCGGCGGCGGGCTCTCCCAACTCTCCTCGCTCGGCGTCGGACTCTCCCTCGACTTCCCCGGCCAGCACGGCCGGTTCGAGGCGGAGCCCCTGGCCGAGCCGGTACGGATCACCGGCTCACCGACCGTCCGCGTGAAGGTCACGTCCGACAGCGCGGACGGTTCCGCCGTCCTGTTCGCCAAGGTCTACGACGTCGGCCCGGACGGACGCCGGCAGGTGCTGCCCGCCCAACTGGTCACCCCCGTCCGCGTCGAGGACGCACGGAAGGGCAGGAGCGTCGAGCTGACGCTGCCCACGATCGACCACGAGGTCGAGGCCGGGCACCGGCTGGCGCTGGTGCTCTCCGCCACCGACCTCGGCTACGCCTCCCCGGCCGTGCCGGCCGCCTACACCGTCGCCGTGGAGAGCCCGCTGACGGTCCCCACCGCGCCCGCCGTGGACACCCAGGCGGCCGCGATGCCCTGGTGGGTGTGGGGCCTCCCGCTCGCCGGAGTCCTGATCGCCGGCGCGCTGCTCCTCACCGCGCGCCGCCGGACCACGGCTCCCGCCCCGGACCCCGCGCTCGCCGCCGTACCGCTGCAGATCACCGGGCTGACGAAGAAGTACGCCAAGTCCTCCGACCGGTACGCCGTACGGGATCTCTCCTTCCGGGTCGAACAGGGGCAGGTCCTCGGTCTCCTCGGGCCCAACGGCGCGGGAAAGACCACCACCCTGCGGATGCTCATGGGCCTGATCGGCCCCGACGACGGGGAGATCCGGGTCTTCGGCCAGGCCATCCGGCCCGGCGCCCCGGTGCTCTCCCGGGTCGGCGCCTTCGTCGAGGGCGCGGGCTTCCTGCCGCATCTGTCCGGGCGGGACAACCTGGAGCTGTACTGGAAGGCCACCGGCCGCCCCGCCGAGGACGCGCACATCGAGGAGGCCCTGGAGATCGCCGGCCTCGGCGACGCGCTCGCCCGCGCCGTACGGACGTACTCGCAGGGCATGAGGCAGCGGCTCGCCATCGCACAGGCCATGCTCGGACTGCCGGATCTGCTGATCCTCGACGAGCCGACCAACGGACTCGACCCGCCACAGATCCGTGAGATGCGGGACGTGATGATCCGGTACGCCGCCGAGGGCCGGACCGTCATCGTCTCCAGCCACCTCCTCTCGGAGGTCGAGCAGTCCTGCACCCATCTCGTGGTCATGGACCGCGGGCAGCTCGTGCAGGCGGGGCCCGTCGGCGAGATCATCGGCGCGGGGGACACCCTGCTCGTCACGCTCGGGGACACCGTCCCGGACCCGCTCGTCGAGAAGATCGACGCGCTGCCCGGGATCGGCTCGGCCGTACGGACCGAGGGCGGACTCCTGGTCCGCCTCGACGGAGCCGACGCGACCGCGCTGATCGGCGAACTCGTCCGCCTGGACGTGCCCGTGACCGGTGTGGGTCCGCACCGTCGCCTCGAGGACGCGTTCCTGACCCTGATCGGAGGAGGATCCGCATGAGCACGACCGCGGAACTGGTGGAGACCGCACCCGGCTACCGGGCGCGGCGCACCCTGCCGCTGCGCGTCGAGGCCGTACGGCAGCTCAAGCGGCGCCGCACCCTGGTCATGGGAGCGGTGCTCGCCGCCCTGCCGTTCGTCCTGATCATCGCGTTCGCGATCGGTGGGGGCCCGGACGGCAACGGGAACGGCCGGATCACGCTGATGGACACGGCGACGGCGTCGGCGGCGAACTTCGCCGCGACCTGTCTCTTCGTCTCCGCCGGCTTCCTGCTCGTGGTCCCGGTCGCCCTGTTCTGCGGGGACACCGTGGCCTCCGAAGCGAGCTGGTCCTCGCTGCGCTATCTGCTGGCCGCGCCCGTCCCCCGGGCCCGGCTGCTCTGGTCCAAGCTGGCCGTGGCGCTCGGCTTCAGTGCGGCCGCGATGGTGCTGCTGCCGCTGGTGGCGCTCGCCGCGGGCACGGTCGCCTACGGCTGGGGACCCCTGCGGCTCCCCACCGGCGGCGCCCTTCCGGCGGCAGAGACCCTGCCCCGGCTGGCCTTGGCCGTCGCGTTCATCTTCGTCTCCCAACTGGTGACCGCCGGGCTCGCGTTCTGGCTCTCCACCCGGACCGACGCCCCGCTGGGCGCCGTCGGTGGAGCGGTCGGACTGACGATCATCGGCAACGTCCTGGACGCCGTCACGGCGCTGGGCTCCTGGCGCGACTTCCTGCCCGCGCACTGGCAGTTCGCCTGGGCGGACGCGCTCCAGCCGCAGCTGGAGTGGGGCGGGATGGCCAAGGGCGCGGCGATCTCGGTGACGTACGCCCTGATCCTCTTCGCGCTGGCCTTCCGGGGCTTCGCGCGCAAGGACATCGTGTCCTGACCCCGGTCACACCCACCCCCTTCGAGCCGCTTCCGCGCCCGCGCGGAAGCGGCTCGTCGTGCCCAGGGCGTGCAACAGCTCGCCGACCCGGCGGCTGTAGGTCCGGCCGGACATGCCGAGGCGGGCGGCGGCCGTCTCGTCCGTGAGGCCGGCGAGGAGCGCTTCGAGGACCGGGCGGAGCTGGGCAGGGAGCTCGCGCGGCGGGGCGGTGGCGCCGACCAGCTCCTCGCCCGCGTCCCAAGTGATGTGATGGGCGCGGACCAGGGCCTGCACGACGACCGGGTCGCGGATCAACAGCAGCCCGTTGTACAGCAGCTCCAGATCGAGCGGGACCGCCGCCACCGTACGGTCGACGACGATCATCTTGAACGGGATCGAGTCCGTGAGACGGGCCCGCCCCGGCCCCCCGACCGTGCCCGCCACATGCGGCAGGGCGTGCCGCGGCACGATCCGTCTGACCTCCGGCGCCCGCTCCGCCGCGGCCCGCATGCACGCTCCTGCCAGCTCCAGGAACGGCTCGGGGATCGCACGGCCCGCGGAGGCGGCCGGGTCGTCGAAGGTCAGCAGTTCGTGCCGCGTCGAGGCGGCGAGTCCGGCCAGCGCGGCGCTGATCCGCCGCGTGCCGCGGACGGGGCGCCCCGGTGGCCGCTGTGCCTCGGGCACGGCCCTGTTCATCGCCGATCGCGCGAGCATCACGGAGCCCGCAGTCTCTGCCACCGCTGACCACCCCCGCCCGATCGGTGTGCCACTCCATGTACGCATGTGACTGCACACGGTGACAACCCCTGTTGAAAAGGATGGCGAGTCCATGCCACGGGAGGCCGCCCCGGCCGCCGTTGCCGCATTGAGATCCATCCGCAACTCCTTCGTCTGCTCCTTTCGGCCTCCTCGGACGTCACATTCACAAGTGCTCGAACTTGAGGGGGAGATGACATGAAGCGACGCCACAGGGCGCGACTCGCCGCCGGAATCCTGGCCGCCGGGCTGATCCTGACCGGGTGCGCGGGCGGCGAGAACGTCCATCGGAGCGCGGACGGGAGCGGGGGCGGCTACCGCGCCCCGGACGCCCGTCAGGACGCCGGCCCCGACGCGCGCCAGGACGACGCCCCCGAGGGCGAGCAGCGCTCCCGGCCGCCCGCCGACTGGCTCTCCACCTTCGCCCTGGACGTGGACACCGCCTCGTACGGCTATGCCCGCCGCACCCTCTCCGAGGGCCGGCTGCCCGACCCGGCGTCCGTGCGGCCCGAGGAGTTCGTCAACAGCTTCCGGCCGGACTATCCCCGTCCCGAGGGCGACGGCTTCAGCGTGACGATCGACGGGGCACGGACCGGGGCGGACGGCTGGTCGCTGGTCCGGGTCGGGCTCGCCACCGCCGCCGCGGACCGGAAGGGCGAACGCCCGCCCGCCGCCCTGACCTTCGTCGTCGACATCTCCGGCTCGATGGCGGAGACCGGCCGGCTCGACCTGGTCAAGGAGTCCCTCGGCATCCTCACCGACGAGCTCCGCGACGACGACTCGGTCGCGCTCGTCACCTTCAGCGACGAGGCCGAGATCCGGCTCCCGATGACGAAGGTCAAGGGGCAGCGCGAGCGGATCCACGGCATCGTCGACGAGTTGAGGACCACCTCCTCGACCAACGTGGAGGCGGGCGTACGCACCGGCTACGACGTCGCCGTCGAGGGGCATCGCAAGGGCGCCACCAACCGCGTCGTGCTGCTCTCCGACGCCCTCGCCAACACCGGCGACACCGACGCGCGGTCGATCCTCGACCGGATCGACAAGGAGCGCAGGGAGTACGGGATCACCCTCTTCGGCGTCGGCGTCGGCAGCGACTACGGCGACGCGTTCATGGAGCAGCTCGCCGACAAGGGCGACGGGCACACCACGTACGTCGCCACCATCGAGCAGGCGCGCAAGGTCTTCGTGGACCAGCTGCCCACGAACATCGAGCTGCGTGCCCGCGACGCCAAGGCGCAGGTCGCCTTCGACCCGAAGACCGTCGAGCGCTTCCGGCTGATCGGCTACGAGAACCGGGAGGTCGCCGACGAGGACTTCCGCAACGACAAGGTCGACGGCGGCGAGGTGGGGGCGGGGCACACCGTCACCGCGCTGTACGCGGTGAAGACCCGGCCCGGCCGCAGCGGCCCGCTGGCCACGGCCACGGTCCGCTGGCTCGACCCGAAGAACCGCGCCCCGCACGAGAACACCGGGAGCGTCGGGACGAGTGCGCTCACCTCCTCGCTCTGGGCCCCCGGCCACGACAGCCTTCAACTGACCGCCGTCACCGCCTACTTCGCCGACCGGCTGCGGGGCGGCGATCTGCCGGGGGCGCCGAAGCTCACCGAGCTCGCGGAGCGCTCGGGTGCGATCGCGGAGCGGTCGGGTTCGAAGGTGGTGGGGGAGCTGACGGAGGCGATCCGGCAGGCGGACAAGTTGTCGGCGAGGGACGGGGACGCGGAATCGGGGGATCCGTACTCCGGCTGATCCACAACCGCTGCGCGGTGGCCGTGGATCCCGTCATGATGGGGCCATGGCCACCCTGCTGCTCGCCCTCGCCGTCGGATCCACCGGCCTCTACGCCGGGTTCATGCTGATCTTCATGACCGGGATCATGCCCGCCCTCGCCCGGCTCGGGGACGCGGAGTTCGTCGACGCGATGCGGCGGATCAACGAGTACGTTCCCAAGCCCGTGTTCCTGATCGTGTTCCTGGGGGTCGTGGCCTTCCCGGTGGCCGCGTTCTTCGTGCCGGTCGACGGGCGCTCCGACACCCAGAAGTGGCTGGTCCTGGCCGGTCTCGTCTGTGCCGTGGTCAACCACCTGATCACGATGGGCGGCAACGTTCCGCTGAACAACGCGCTGGCCGCCTCGGAGCGGACGGGGGTGGATCCGTCCGCGGTCCGGGCTGCCTTCGAGAAGCGCTGGAACGCCTTCCACGCGGTCCGTACGGTGTTGATCACCGCCGCGTTCGGGCTGCTGATCGCCGCATCCCTGAACTGATCGGTTCAGGAAGGGAGTTCCGCGACCGTGGTGATGGCGGTGAAGAGGATCTCGTCGTCCTGGCGGCCGGTCACCCGGATCAGCCGCTCCGGGCTGCCCGGGTAGTCCACGGCCGGCTCGGTCTCGATCCAGCAGGGGCTGCCGAACTCGGCGTACCGGTGGAAGGTGGAGTCCATCGCCACCGGCAGCACCGGCCGGCCGGCGGGCGTCAGCGTCTGCACGGCTTGGCGGGCCGCCTCCAGCAGGACCATGCCGGGGATGTGGTCGCCGGGGTGGTCGAAGAGGACGGGGTGGCGGGTGTCGACCCGCAGCTGCCAGCGGTCGGCGCGGTCGGTCGGGGTGAGCACGACGTCGAACTCGCTGAGCCGGCCGACGGACCGCGGCTCCACGGCCGCGGTGGGCGGCTCCTGGGTGGTCGCCGCCTCGGCGAGGCGGTCGGCGCGCAGCCGACGGTAGACCTCGGGGCTGGTGCAGGTGTAGCGGGCGTTGCCGGTGGCGAGCGTCCGGCCCTGCTCGCTGATCACGACCTCGTAGCTCAGCCCGGCCAGCCGGCCGGCACGGCGGCGGATGTCGGTGCAGGTGACGTCGAGGCGCAGATCGGCGGGCGCCCCACCGACGGGCAGCATCGCGGGCATCACACGGTAGTTGAGCTCCCACATCAGGAACTGGTGGCCCAGCGGCACGTCGAAGCCCGCGTGGGCGAGCAGCGCACCCACCTGGCGGATCGTTTCGGCGGCCAGCATCGGATCGTAGTGCGAGCCACCCACCGGACCGAAGAAGGAGTGTCCACGCGGCCACTGGGCGCTGAGCGTGAAGTGCGCCTCGTCCGTACGGGACCAATCGGCGGTGAGAAAGACCTCGGCGAGCGCGGCCCGGTGAACGTACTCACGGGGAGCCGTCGTGGTGAGCCCCCGGAAGGCTTCCGTGTCCACGGTGTCGGTCGTGGCGGACGTCTGCAGCATGAGATCCCTCTACTAGGGGCCTACTAAGGAGATTCGGGCAACCAGCACCGGGGAAGTTACGAACTCCTCGGTACGTTTCGCAAGGGCGCGGGTACGGTTCTGTCAGGTCGATGCGGGGAAGGGGGGAGGGCCTTCGAGACTGCCCGCACTCAACGACGCCTGTCAGAACGGCAGATGTCCGACTCATGAGACCCGAGGGTTCACGAGTGAGGTGGCTTCGGGTATCTTCCAGCTGCCGGAAATCTGTACCGCCAGGTTTGTTTCTCGGACATCCGAGACGCCGGTTCGGGTGATCGCGTCACAAACTGCGCGCGATTCGTTCCGATATGCCCGGCCCGCCGATCGGCTGTCCCTTGGAGACTCCGTGGAACACCTGCGTCAGATAACCGTCGCCGCCGTCAACATCGACGGCGTCCTGCTGAACGACACGTTCAGCCCGGTCATCCACCGGTTCATCACCAGCCGCGGCGGCCACTACGACGCCGAGGTGGAGCGGGAGATCTTCTCCCAGACCCAGCTCACCGCGGCCAAGGCCCTCGGTGCCGCGGCCGGACTCTCCTGGAGTCCCGAGGACGTGCTCGCGGCCTACTTCGAGGAGCGCGCCGCCCATCTGGCCGAGCATCCGCTGCACCTGCTCGACGGCGCCACCGAGCTGCTGGTGCGGCTGCGGGAACTGGGGCTGCGGACGGTCTGCTACGGCGGGCTCGACGCGTCCCACTTCGACCTGCACCTGCGGGAGCAGGCGCATCTCTTCGACGCCCCCGGCTATGTGTGCACCAACGACTTCCGGCCCGGGGTCCGCGAGTTGACGCGGGACCTCGGACTCCGCTTCGACCAGATCCTCTTCATCGACGACGTCGCCCGCGTCGCGGAGGCCGCCAAGGAGCTCGGGGTGCCCTTCGTCGGCCACCCGAGCGACTTCGCGCACGGGTTCCAGGGCGAGCTGATGCGCCGGGCGGGCGTCAGGCACGTGGTGCGCTCGCTCGACGAGATCGACGAGTCCCTGCTGCGGACCCTCGACGCCGAGGCCGCCACCGGTACTGTCTGGAACCGCTGAGATCCACGTGGCGTATCCACCTGAAGTCGCCGCCCGCGCGGCCGGACCTGTGATTCCGTCGAGCCCGTCGACGACGACGCGCCCGGCGCACCACAGCCAGGCGTCACACATCCAACTGCCGAGGGAGACGACCGTCCCATGACTGCCGACCACCGCCTGCTGCCCGAGAAGGTCGCCCTGATCACCGGAGCGAGCAGCGGAATCGGAGCGGCCGCCGCCCGGGTCTTCGCCCGTGAGGGCGCCCGCGTCGTGCTCGCCGCCCGCCGCGAGGACAGACTCAAGGCCCTGGTGACCGAGTTGCGCGAGCAGGGGGCCGAGGCCGAGTACGTGGTGGCGGACATGACCCGCCGCGAGGACACCCGAGCCGCGGTGGCGCGCGCGGTGGACACGTACGGAAGGCTCGACGTGGCGTTCAACAACGCCGGGTGGGGTGCCGGCCGCGAGCCGCTGCACGAGATGGACGACGAGCTCTACGACCGGATCCTGGACGTCAATCTGCGCGGGGTCTGGAACTGCCTGCGGGACGAGATCGCCGCGATGCTGACCACCGGCGGCGGCGCGATCGTGAACACCAGCAGCGTCGGCGGACTGCTCGCGACCCCGGTCGCCGCGCCCTACGTGGCCGCCAAGCACGCCGTGGTCGGACTGACCAAGGCCGCCGCCGCCGAGTACGCGGCCCAGGGGATCCGGATCAACTCGGTGGCGCCCGGGACGACCCGTACCGAAGTGGTCACCGAGTGGTTCGCCGCGGTGCCCGGGATCGAGGAGGCGCTGCACGCCGCCACCCCGCAGCCGCGGACCGCCGAGCCCGAGGAGATCGCCGAGGCGGCGGCCTGGCTCTGCAGCGACCGATCGTCGTTCGTCACCGGTGCGATCATGCCGGTGGACGGCGGCTTCACGATGGTGTGAGCCGGATGCCGCCCGGCCGAACGGCCTGCGTGCGATGTCTTGTGTCCTCTGCACGTATCCGTCCATACTTGCTGTTTTCGACCGTGAAGTGCGAGCAGGCACGGAGCGAGCGCGTGTGTCCTGTGGGGCATCGGGCTATGAGAGGGACGTGACCCCCAATGGCGAAGCAGGATCGCGCGATTCGGACGCGCCAGGCGATCTTGGAAGCGGCCGCCACCGTCTTCGACGAGCGTGGTTACGAGGCCGCGAAACTCACCGACATCCTCCAGCTCGCCCAGGTCACCAAGGGTGCGCTCTACTTCCACTTCGACTCCAAGGAGGACCTCGCGCACGCGGTGATCGACGCCCAGGTGTCGACCGCGCCCACGCCGATGCCGCAGGTCTCCAAGATGCAGGAGTTCGTCGACATCGGCATGGTGTTCGCGCACCGGCTGACCCATGACGGGCTGCTGCGCGGGAGCGTCCGGCTCACCCTCGACCAGGGCGGCCACGAGCTCAACCGCAGCGGCCCCTACCGGGAGTGGACCGATCTCAATCTGCGGGTGCTCGAAGAGGCCAAGGAGCGCGGTGAGCTGCTGCCGCACGCCGACCCGGCGGAGGTGGCGCCGCTCGTGGTGGGCTCCTACGCCGGCCTGAACCTGATGACCCAGGCCCTGGGCAGCAACCGGGCGGACATGGACCGCTGGGCCTCGGCGCTCTACCGCCATGTGCTGCCCAGCATCGCGGTGCCCGCCGTGCTCGCGATGCTCGACATGGAGCCCGGACGGGGCGCCCGCGCCCTGCGCGCGGCGGAGGCGGCGGCGGGCTAGGGGGTCCGGCGACCCGGGCCCCGGGGCGGGTCATTCTGGCGGTTGAAACCATACCCGGCTGCCGGTTTTTTGAGGAAGACATGAAGTCGACATCTTGACGTCGTCTGAAATAGACATCGGAAAGCGTACCCGCGAGTCCAGATCTTGGACCCGCGGGTACGCTTCGTTGCACCCCTCACGGATTCCCGATATCGGCAAATCGTGGTGAACCGGACATTATTCCGCGTTCTCGGGTCCAGAGATTCCATACCCTGCGGTTTCTTATTGACATGCCTCCGGGTCTCTTTTCTAATCGTCCAGGGCCAAGCCGTTCACCGACACTGAGGGGGCAAAGTGGACGTCCGGATCCTGGGGGGACTGTCGGTACGCGAGAACGGGGTGTCGATCACTCCGACCGCCGCCGCGCCGCGACAGTTGCTGGCGCTGCTCGCGGCCAACGCGGACCAGGTCGTGCCCGTGACCGTACTCATGGAGGAGCTCTGGCCGTCAGGGCCGCCGCGCGGCGCCCGGGTCGAACTCCAGTCCCACATCGTCGACCTGCGGGCGCTGATCACCACGGCCCTGCGCGGGACCGGGGCACCGGCGGACGGATCCACCTGGCTGGAGCGCCACACCGCCGAGTCCGTGCTCGTCTCGCTGCCCGGCGGCTACCGGCTCGACACCGGCGGCGGCTCCAACGACGCCTGGCAGTTCGAGCGGGCCGCAGGCGCCGGCTACCGGGCCATGGAGGCGGGTGACCTCCAGCGCGCGGCGCGCCGGCTCTCCGACGCCCTCGCCCTGTGGCGCGGTGAACCGTACGCGGGCGTCGCGGCCGGTCCCCATCTGCGTATGGAGATCGAGCGCCTGGAGACCTCCCGGCTGAGCGCGCTCGACCAGTGGGTCGAGGCCCAACTGCGGCTCGGCCGGCACTTCGAGATGATCTCCGACCTCTCCGAACTCGTCGCCCAGTACCGCACCAACGAGCCACTGCACGGCCAGTTCATGGTCGCGCTGCTGCGCTGCGGACGGCAGGACGAGGCCCTGGAGGTCTACCAGCGGCTGCGCAACGGACTGAAGAAGGAGACGGGCATGGAGCCCTCGGCGCGGCTGCGCAGGCTCCAGCGTTCGATCCTGACCGTACGGGACGTGGCCCGGCCGGCCTTCGGCCGCCAGACGTCATCGCTGCCCCGCCTCGTGCCCGCCGGATCGCTCGGTTGAGGGGCCGCACCAGGGCGCGTGCCGGAACACGACGAGAGGAGGGGCGGGACGCTCGAAGCGTCCCGCCCCTCCTCTCGTCGTGTTCCGGCGGACAGGCTGACCCTGCCCGGTCCCCGGGCTCACGGTCAGGCGGCGCCGAGGCCCTTCTTCAGCGCCGTGGCGATCTCGACGGCGCGACGGGTCTGGAACTCGATCGCGGCGAGGTTCTCGCCGGCCACGTTGTCCGCCTCGTTCGCCGAGACGCTGCTGGCGCCGTACGGGTTGCCGTTGGCCGGGGCGAACTGCACCGGGTCCGCGTAGCCGGGCGCCACGATGATGGCACCCCAGTGGTAGAAGGTGTTGTTCAGGGCGAGCAGCGTCGACTCCTGGCCACCGTGCGCGGTCGAGGTCGAGGTGAACGACGCGGCGACCTTGTTGACCAGCTTGCCCTGCGCCCACAGACCACCGGTGGTGTCGATGAACTGCTTGATCTGCGCGGCGGGCAGACCGAAGCGGGTCGGCGTGCCGATCAGCACGACGTCGGCCCACTCCAGGTCGTCGAGGGAGGCGACCTCCACGTCACGGGTGGCCTGGACGTGCTCGGCCCACTCCGCCTTCGTGTCGATCACCGACTGCGGCGCCAGCTCCGCCACCTTCCGCAGCCGAACCTCCGCACCGGCCTTCTCCGCGGCCTGCGCGGCGGCGTTCGCCAGCGTGTGCACATTGCCGGTCGACGAGTAGTAGATGACTGCGACGTTGGTCATGACGGACCTGCTCCTTGGTGTGGGACTGGGGGCCGGGTACGGAACGGAAGGGCCCGTTCGCGACTTTCTCCGAACGGGACGACGGGCTTCCACGCGGTCCGTGAAAGTCCGTCAAGTTCCGTACCCGGATGTCACTTCGCGGCGAAGAATCGCAGCAGGGCCCGCTCGTCGTCGTCGTTCAGCTCGATCGAGAACAGCTCTCCGAGCGCGCACACCGTGTCGGCGGCGCTCAGCTCACGCCGCTCGACGCGCCCGTCCGCGTACCGGATCTCCAGCGACTTGTCCCGCAGCAGCCGGCGCTCCTTCTCCGTCTCCTTCTGGGCGACCAGCTGACCGACGAAGGGCGAGCCGGGCTTGGTCGAGGAGAGGTAGTGCGCCGCCTCGAAGTCGATCCGGAACTGCGGCTCCTGACGGAACGAGTACATGTCGAACCAGCCGTCGTCCGTTCCCTCCTCGGGGATCCGCACCACCCAGTCCGGCCCGTCGGCGGTCAGCCGCCAGGTCCAGTCCGCGACCGAGGAGACCGCACCGTCGCGGAGCGGCAGCGCCTCCATCAGGCCGCTGTAGCCGTAGCCGACGTCCGCCAGCCAGACCTGGTCCTCCGCACGGACCAGGAGCACCGTGTGCGTACGGAAGCGGCGCCTGCTCTCGCCCTGCCGGATGCGGGCCAGGAGGCGGGTCACCGGGAAGCCGAGCCTGTCCAGGGCGGCGGCGAACAGCAGGTTGTTCTCGTAGCAGTAGCCGCCGCGCCCCGCCCGTACGAGCTTGTCCTGGATCCGGTCCAGGTCGAGCGAGACCGGGCGGCCCAGCGCGATGTCGACGTTCTCGAAGGCGATCGCGTCCATGTGGCCGCGCAGGACCCGGTGCAGGGTGTCCGCGGTGGGGGTGCGGGGCCCGGAGAAGTCGATCCGGGCGAGGTACGCGTCGAGGTCGAGGAGCTCGCTCTGCCACTCCGGGTCGGCCTCGACGGCGACGGGCAGTCCGTAGGTTCCCAACATGTCTGTCTCCTGGATCAGATGTTCAGGCGTTCAGGTGCTCAGATGCGATACGGGTCTTCGTGCGCGGAGCGCTCCCGCAGCAGCTCGGGCGGGATGGTGTCCGGGCAGACGGTCGCCTCGACGGGGCGGACGGTGTGCTCGACCTGCAGGGCCGCCTCCTCGACGGCCGGCGGTTCCACCGGCGGCTTGAGCGCCGCGGCGAGCGCGGCCGCCAGCGCCGCGCCGAGGACCGGGCCGATCAGATACGCGGTCAGGAAGCCGAAGTTCCCGGCCCACAGCGCGGGGCCGAACTGCCGCGCCGGATTGACCGAGCCGCCCGAGAGCGGCCCGAGGATCATGATGAAACCGGTGATGCACAGTCCGACCACCCCGGGTATCAGCCACTCCCAACGCGGCCGGATCAGCAGCGCCGCCACCAGCGTCATGCAGATCAGCTGCCCGACCGTCTCCGCCGTCAGCACCCCCCAGAAGCCCCAGCCGGGCTGCGGAGCCACCGCCGCCCAGCCGACCTGGGGCAGCCCCACATGCGCGCCCCACACCAGCCGCGCGAGGCCCACGCCGGCCACGGCCCCGGTCATCTGCGCCACGCAGAACGGCAGGACGTCCCGGCCCGGGAAGACCCGCAGCAGCCACAGCCCGATGCTCACCGAAGGGTTCATGTGCCCGGCGGTCTTCCGGGACATCGAGTAGTGGATGATCGCCGTGTTGACGATGCCGAAGAAGAGGCCGAGCGCGACGAACGCCGCCCGCCCCTTCAGCACGGAGCCGAGGGGCGCGTCCGGAGCGAAGATCCAGCGTGACGTGGTCACGATGAGGAACAGGATCCCCGCCGTGATCAGGAACTCCAGGACGACGGTGCGGGCGCGCGGGGAGAGCAGCTCCCTGCGAGGAGCCCGATGACGGCTGCGGGTCATGGTGACCAACTCCCAGCTGTGATGCGGTCGGTACAGGCGGCGCGGGTGGGGCTTGGCGTACACATGCGTCCGCGGCGCCGCGCACGGCCGGAGGGCCGCGCGCGACGCCGCAGAGTGGTGAACGTGCAGGTCAGAGCTCGATGCGGACCTTGTAGTCGAGTGCCCAGGCGTTGAACTCGACCAGTCGCTCCATCACCGCCCGGGTGCCCCAGAGCCCGCCGAGCGCCGAGTACTCCTCCAGCGGCCTGTCGAGGAGCCGCTGGATGCCCTCGCGCGGGACGAGCCGCAGCACCGGGGAGCCGTCGGCTAGCAGCGCCTCGACCTTGGCGCGCAGTGCGGTGACGTACTCGATGTCCTGGGTGGAGGGGTACGGGCTCTTCTTCCGCTCCAGGACCGACTGGGGCAGCACGTGCGCGGACGCCGCGCGCAGCAGGCTCTTCTCCCGGCCGTCGAAGTTCTTCATCTCCCACGGGACGTTGTAGACGTACTCGACGAGCCGGTGGTCGGTGAACGGGACGCGGACCTCAAGGCTGGTGGACATCGAGATCCGGTCCTTGCGGTCCAGCAGGAACTTCTCCCAGTGCTGGATGTTGAGCCAGGTCAGCTCCTTCATCCGCTCCTCGTGCCGGGAGTCGCCGGCGAGCCGCGGGACCGTCTCCAGGGACTCGGCGTACCGGCGCTTGACGTACTCCTCCATGCCGAGCCGTTCCCAGAGCCCGATGTCCTTGATCGTGTCCAGGCCGCCGAGCCGCCGCCAGGCGTCGTACCAGGGGAAGGTGTCCCCGTTGACGGCCTCCTCGTCGAAGAACCAGTTGTAGCCGCCGAAGATCTCGTCGGCCGCCTCGCCCGAAAGCGCCACCGTGACACGCTCCTTGAGCGCCTTGCACAGGTGGTACAGGGAGTGCTCCATGTCGCCGGTCGACACCGGGAGGTCCTGGGCGCGCAGCACCGCCGTACGGACGTCCTCGTCGAGGATGTCGTGGTTCTCGAGCTCCACGATGATGTGCTCGGCGCCGGCGTGCTTGGCGACGTCGACGGCGTACGGGGTGTCCGGGTCCATCCAGATGCCGTTGTCGCGGAAGGTCTCGCCGTGGTCCTTGAAGTCGACCGAGAAGGCGGTGATCCGCTCGTCCGAACCCTGGTCGCGCAGCACCTTCGCGGCGAGCGCGGTCACGGCGCTGGAGTCCAGACCGCCGGAGAGCAGGGTGCCGACCTTCACATCGGCGATCAGCTGCCGCTCGACGATGTCCTCGAGCAGTTCGCGGACGGTGGCGATGGTGGTGTCGAGGTCGTCCGTGTGCGGGCGCGCCTGGAGCGTCCAGTACGTACGGGTGGTGGAGCCCGCCTTGGTGAAGCGGACGGACGTGCCGGGGACGACCTCGTGCATCCCCTTGAAGACCGCGTGGCCGGGGGTGTTGATGATGGCGAAGATCTCGGCGAGACCCTCGGCGTCGACCACGGCCTCCGCCTCGGGGTGGGCGAGGATCGACTTGGGCTCGGAGCCGAAGAGGACGCCGTCGGCGGTGGGGTAGTAGTAGAGCGGCTTGACGCCCATCCGGTCGCGGACCAGGAGGAGTTCCTCGCTGCGAGGGTCCCAGATCGCCAGCGCGTACATGCCGTTGAGCCGCTCGGCGAACTCGTCGCCCCACTCGAGATAGGCGTGCAGCACGACCTCGGTGTCGGACGCGGTGCGGAACTCGTGCCCGAGGGCGGTGAGCTCCTCCTTCAGCTCACGGAAGTTGTAGACCTCGCCGGTGTAGACGAGGACGGGCTGACCGTCGTCTCCGGGGACGGCGTGCATGGGCTGGCGGCCGTTCTCCAGATCGATGATGGAGAGACGGCGGTGGCCCAGGGCGGCGTGGCGGGTGAGCCAGATGCCGCCGTCGTCCGGGCCCCGGCACTCCAGGGTCCGGGTCATGGCCTCGGCGGTGTCGCCGCCGAGCGTCAGATCGCGGTCGTAGGCGATCCAGCCGGTGAGTCCGCACATGGCGCCTCAGGTCCTTTCTCGAATGATCAGCGGGACGTACGGAGTCAGGAACGGGGGGCGGTCGGCGAAGCGGGCTTCGGGACCGGGACCCAGCCGGCGGTGTCCCAGTGGGCGAGCTGACGCCGCGCGGAGCGCTCACCGACCTCGGCGACCCGCTCCCCGCCGAGGATCAGCGTGGAGGGCCGGTCCGGCGAGAACACCGGCACCGTCGGCGCGTTCGGGCTGCTCGGCGCCCGGCCGTGGGCGAAGGAGGACACCAGGTCGATGAAGGTGTCCGAGACGAGCCGCTCCAGCGGGCCGTCGCCGTAGTTCGGGGCGTTGACCGCGGAGCCGTAGGTGCCGAAGAGGAACTTGGACGTGGCCTCGTGCGGGGTGCCGGTCAGCGGCGGGGCGACCGGGTGTGCGAACTCCACCAGATAGCTGGGTACGTCGGGCCGCTCCGTGGCCTGCCGTTCGGCGAGCCGGGTGATCTGGTAGCGGAAGAGGCTGTCGCCCCAGATCGCGCCCCAGATGGACACCGGGTCCTGCGGGAGTCCGTCGATCGCCGCCGCCCGGCGGTACGCGGAGATCGCCGCGTCCACCTCGGTGTCGGCGACATGGACCGCGCCCTTGTGCAGCACGGCGCGGATCGCGGTGCGCAGGCTCGCGTCGTCGGTGGGGTGGGGGCCGGGGAAGGGATAGCCGGGCCCGGTGGTGAAGAAGGTGCCCTCGGTCCGGCCGTAGATCGACAGGGTGGGCAGTTCGGGGGTGGGCAGTTCGAAGTCGTGGCCGAGCATCCAGCGGTCGTCGACGACCGGACCCTGGTACTCGCGCCAGGTGGATATCTCCCGGTCGACGGGGCTGCCGGAGAAGATCTTCTCCCAGGTGTCCTTGAGCCGGTCGGCCGGCACGGAGCGCAGGCCCCGCACGGTGGTGCCGAGCTTGCGGGCGACCAGCTCGAAGACCCGGTGGGAGTCCTCCCGGCTCATCGAACTCGCCGGTTCCCAGACGTGCTTGACGCTGATCGGGACGATCCGGCGAACGATTCCGCGCAGTTCGGGGAGCAGTCCGAGCTGCCAGGTCGAGGAGCCGCCGGCCGAGGTGCCGGCCAGCGTGATGTTGTCGGGGTCGCCGCCGAAGGCGGCCGCGTTGCGGCGCACCCAGTGCAGTAGCGCCACCTGGTCCTGCAGGCCCCAGTTGGAGTACCCGCCGGTGCGCTCGTCGAGCAGGTCCTCGTGCAGACCCCACCCCAGGGAGCCCAGGCGGTAGTTGAAGGTGACCACGACCATGTCGCCGTGGGCGGCGGGCCGGGCGCCGTCGTAGTCCGGCTCGCTGCCGGCCCCGAGGAACCAGCCGCCGCCGTGGATGTACACCACGACGGGCCGGGCGCCGCCGGTGTCCGGGGTCCAGACGTTCGCGTAGAGGCTGTCCTCGCTCGAGCCGGGCAGGTACGACTGGTACGAGACGGGAGCGAACCGCGTCGCATCCCGGACTCCGTGCCAGGGGGTGACCGGGCGCGGTGAGCGGAAGCGCAGCTCGCCGACCGGGGGAGCGGCGTAGGGCACCCCCCGGAAGACGGACAGGCCGCCGGCCCGCTCTCCCCTGATCAGACCGCCGCCGACACGGGTGACGACACCGGTGCCCTCCGCTGCGCCACCGGCCCGCACTCCGCCGTCCGTCTCCGCGGCCGAGGCCACGCCGCCCGGTACGGTCACCGCCGTCGCCACCGCTGCGGCGGCCGCGACGACCGTACGTCTCCGTGGCATGGGTGGCGGCTCATGTCCAACTCCCGACCGGTCCATAAACAAAACTCCCCGGGTATGCGAATGCCAAAAGACTTGGCGCGTCGAAGAGTGACGACGGTGCGAGGGTGCCGCACGTCCTGGCCTCGGCCAATGCGGTTCGGCGTACTCAGTCAGGTCAGTCGGAGCGGCCTCCGAAGCGGTGTCACGGTGACCTGACGGATTCACGCCCGACCCTTTGAGCACACCCGTGGGGATCGGCAGGATCCAGGCATGACAACGTCGATTCTGGACTCCCGCCCCCTTTTCGAGCTGGGCGCCGAGATTCATATCGCGGCCTCCGCCGACAAGATCTACTCGATCGTCAGCGACATGCAGCGGCATTCCGAGTGGAGCTCGGAACTCCAGGGCGGCCGGTGGCTGTCCGGAGACCCCGGGACGGTCGGTGCGATCTTCGAGGGAGAGAACTTCCGCAGCGACGACATCGTGTCCTGGGCGCCGCTCATCCGCGGAATCTGGCACACCAAGTCGGAGGTCGCGGAGACCACCCCCGGCCGCGCGTTCCGCTGGAAGATCCACTCCAAGACCGGTGAGCCGCAGGAGCTCACCTGGTCCTTCCTCATCGAGCCTGCCGAGAACGGCGCCACGCTCTCCCAGACGTTCCGCATGGGATACGCGTCGCCCGGAATCCACGAGATCACCAAGAACATGGACGAGGCCGACAAGCGGAAGTTCATCTCCGACTGGACGGCGAAGATGACCCGGGACGTCACCGAGACGCTGGGCAGGATCAAGGTCGTCGTCGAGAAGGACTGACGCCCTCCGCCACCAGGAACGACGCATCGACGGGCCGGCCCCCAAGGGGCCGGCCCGACGCGCGCCAGGCCCGCACCGGGCCTAGGTCCGTCCCGCGGAACCGCCCGCGCGCCAGGCCCGCATCGGGCCGCATGTCCGTGCGGAGGACCGCCCCCGCGCCCGCCGCGCGCAGCGCCCACCTCCGTACCGCAGAACCGCCCGCGCCGCGCGCCGGCGTGTGTCCGTACCGCAGAACCGCCCGCGCCCAGGTCCGCGCCCCCGCCCGCGACCGCGCCGGGCCCCCACGAGCCGCCCCCGCGCCGCCCCGTCGCGCGCCGGGGCCGTCGGACCCCCACACCCCCACAGCCCCCACACCCCCCCCACAGAGCACAGAGCAAGGAGATACGGGTGCGCACAGGGCGCGCCCATGACGAGGGGAATCCCCATGCTTTCCAGACGACGGTTCATCGGTGCCGCCCTGGCGACAGGCGGCACGGTGGCCACCGGCGCAGCCCTGACCCCGCTGCTCGGCGCGGCATCGGCCACCGCGGCCGACGCGACCGCCGTCGCGTTCTTCACCCGGCCGATGCCTCTGCCGCAGGTCATCGCGCCCAGCTCGACCGCCAACGGCGTCGACACCTACAACATCTCGATCAAGCGGACCACCAAGGAGATCCTGCCCGGACAGCTCACCGAGGTCTTCACCTTCAACGGCGGCTTCCCCGGACTCATCCGGGCCACGTCAGGCCGCCCGGTCGTCATCAACCAGTACAACAAGCTGGACATGCCGACCTCGATCCATCTGCACGGCGGGCACGTCGCCCCCGAGCACGACGGGGACCCGATGGCCACCATCGCCCCCGGCGGCGTGCGCACGTACCACTACCCGAACCGGCAGGGCCACGCCCCGCTCTGGCTGCACGACCACGCCCACCACATGGAGTCCGAGCACGTCTACCGCGGCCTCTCCGCGTTCTACCTGCTCACCGATGCCGAGGAGCGGGCGCTCCCGCTGCCCTCCGGCGTGTACGACGTGCCGATCATGCTGCGCGAGGGGCATTTCGACACGGCCGGGCAACTCGTCTACACCATGGACGACTTCCGCAGCCGGTCGACCATCATGGCCAACGGCAGGGCCTGGCCGTATTTCCAGGTCGCGGCCCGCAAGTACCGCTTCCGGCTGCTCAATTCCACCAATCTGCGGTTCTTCACCCTGCGGCTCGCGGACGGCTCACCGTTCATCCAGATCGGTTCCGACGGCGGCCTCCTGGAGCGACCTTTCTCCACCGACACCGTCGCCCTCTCGCCGGGCGAACGCGCCGAGGTCGTCATCGACTTCTCCCGCTATCCCGTCGGCACCCAGCTCGTCCTGGAGAACACCGAGGGCCCGGGACCGGCCGAACTGACCGGCAAGGTGCTGCGCTTCGACGTGGTGAAGACCGCGTCCGACCCCAGCGCCGTACCCGCCACGCTGCGCACCCTGCCCGCGCTGCCGGCCGTCACCGGCCGACGGACCGTCGTCATGAGCATGGACGAGGACGGGCGGCCCGCCCCGCAGGGCTACATGGACGGAAAGGTCTACGACCACCACCGCATCGACAACACCGTCCCCTGGGGCGGTTCGGAAATCTGGACGGTCACCAACAGCAATCAAGCCATTCCGCACAATTTCCATATTCACCTGGTGCAGTTCCGTGTACTGGAACGCAACGGAAATCCGCCCGGTCCTGCCGAGGCGGGACTCAAGGACACGATCCGCGTCATGCCCGGCGAGACGGTGAAGTTCCAGGCAACATTCGACAGCTATCGCGGAAAGTACCTGTACCACTGCCACATGCTCGACCACGCGGCCATGGGAATGATGGCCCAGATGGAAGTCGTATGAACAGTGGACCAACCGACCTGATGGATTTTCCGCCCACTTGACTTAGTGCGTCCGGCTTCATTGGCCGCGAGCCAGTCAACGACGGATGATCCGAGGGAATTACGGGCCGGCCGGCCCAGTCGCGGCACACCCATTCGCACGTCACCGGTTCGTCGGACCGGTTCGGTTGCCCGCCCGGCCGGCCCTTTTCGGATCTCCGCCTCGAAGAATCCCACCCGCACCCGTCGTCCTGTCGTCTTAGGAGAGACTCCCTGTGGACAACACTCTGCTCGACATCCGGCGAAGGCCGGCTCTGCAACAGCCCGTGTGGGACGACGCCTCGCAGGTGGAGCGCGTACGGGAGGAGCTGAGCGTCCGCCCCGCCCTGGTCAGCCCCCAGGATGTGCACACCCTGCGCACCCTGCTCGCCAGGGTCGCCGCGGGCGAGGCCGTGATCGTCCAGTCCGGCGACTGCTCCGAGGACCCCGACGAGTCCACCGCCCAGCACGTCGCCCGCAAGGCCGCCGTCCTCGACCTGCTCGCCGGCGCCATGAAGATGATCACGCACAAGCCGGTGATCCGGGTGGGCCGCATGGCCGGCCAGTTCGCCAAGCCGCGCTCCAACGACACCGAGAAGGTCGGCGAGCTCGAACTCCCCGTCTACCGCGGGCACATGGTCAACGGCCCCGAACCCGACGCGGAGTCCCGCCGTCCCGACCCGCTGCGCCTGCTCACCGGGTACATGGCCGCCAACGACATCATGGGCCACCTCGGCTGGCGCAAGCCCGTCGGCCGCCCGGCCATCGACCCGCCGGTCTGGACGAGCCACGAGGCACTGCTCCTCGACTACGAGGTGCCGATGCTCCGCCGCGACGACGAGGGCCGACTGCTGCTCGCCTCCACCCACTTCCCGTGGATCGGCGAACGCACCCGCCAGACCGACGGCGCCCATGTCGCCCTGCTCGCCGAGGTCGTCAACCCGGTCGCCTGCAAGGTCGGGCCCAGCATGACCCCCGACGAGCTGCTCACCCTCTGCGAGATCCTCGACCCGGCCCGCGAGCCCGGCCGGCTCACCCTCATCGCCCGTATGGGCGCCGACAAGGTCGCCCAGAAGCTGCCGCAGCTCGTCGAGGCGGTCCGCGCCGCCGGCCACCCGGTGATCTGGCTGACCGACCCCATGCACGGCAACACCGTCACCGCCCCCGGGGGACTCAAGACCCGCTACACCACCACCGTCGAGCGGGAGATCTCCGAGTTCCAGCTCGCCGTGCGCTCCTCCGGCGGCATCGCCGGCGGCGTCCACCTGGAGACCACCCCCGACGACGTCACCGAGTGCGTCCTCGGCGAGCAGTGGGTCGGCCGCTGCGGCGAGTACTACACCAGCTTCTGCGACCCGCGGCTCAACCCCGGGCAGGCCGTCACCGTCATCTCGGCCTGGCGCGCCTGACGCGCCCCCGCCCCTTATCCCGTACCGGAACCACGGAGGTAGTGAGATGCAGGACAAGATCGCCCTCGTCACCGGCGCCGCGGGCGGCATCGGCGCCGCGGTGGTCCGCGCGCTCGCCGAGCGCGGTGTGACCGTCGCCGCCGTCGACCGGGACGAGTCCACGCTGAAGCAGCGCGTCGCCGCCTTCGTCGTCGAGGGGCTGCCCGTCGAGGCCTTCCCCGCCGACGTCACCGACAGCGCCCAGGTCACCGCCCTGGTCGACGAGGCCGAGCGGCGCCTCGGCCCGATCGACTACCTCGTCAACGCGGCCGGCGTCCTGCGCCTCGGCCCCGTCCGCACCTTCTCCGACGAGGACTGGGCGGCCACCTTCGCCGTCAACGCCACCGGCGTCTTCCAGGTCTCCCGCGCCGTCGTCGACCGGATGATCCCGCGCGGTTCCGGCGCCCTCGTCACCGTCGCCTCCAACGCGGCCAACACCCCGCGCACCGAGATGGCCGCGTACGCCGCCTCCAAGGCCGCGGCCTCCCTCTTCACCAAGTCGCTGGGGTTGGAGGTCGCGCCCTACGGCATCCGCTGCAACCTGGTCGCGCCCGGCTCCACGGACACCCCGATGCTCTCCTCGATGTGGCACGACGAGACCGGGCCCCAGGGCACGATCGAGGGCCGCCCCGAGGCGTTCCGCGTCGGCATCCCGCTCAAGAAGCTGGCCCTGCCCACCGACATCGCCGAGGCCGTCGTCTTCCTCCTGTCGGACCAGGCGTCCCACATCACGCTGCACGACCTCACCGTCGACGGCGGCGCGTCCCTCGGCGTCTGAGCAACCCCTCAACCGCGTACCCGCACACACGTCACGAGAGGACGGTCATGGCCGGGATACCCCCCATCGAGGCCTATCCGTTGCCGACGGCCGGCGCCCTGCCGCCGGTCACCCCGCACTGGACCGTGGACCCGGACCGCGCCGTGCTGCTCGTCCACGACATGCAGCGCTACTTCCTGGCGCCGTTCCCCTCGCCGCTGCGCGAGGAGATCATCGCCAACGCGGCCCTGCTCCGCGACCGTTGCGCGGCCCACGGCATCCCCGTCGCGTACACCGCCCAGCCCGGCGGCATGACCCCCGAACAGCGCGGTCTCCTCGCCGACTTCTGGGGCCCCGGGATGCGCCTCGACCCCGCCGACCGCGAGATCGTCGAGCCGCTCGCGCCCGCCTCGGGCGACTGGCTGCTCACCAAGTGGCGCTACAGCGCCTTCTTCAAGACGGACCTCCTTGAGCGGATGCGCTTCCACGGCCGCGACCAGCTGATCATCTGCGGGGTCTACGCCCACATCGGCGTGCTCGCCAGCGCCGTCGAGTCGTTCACCCACGACATCGAGACCTTCCTGGTCGCCGACGCCGTCGGCGACTTCACCGAGGCCGAGCACCGATCGGCCGTCGCGTACGCGGCCAAGCGCTGCGCCGTCGTCACCACCGCCAAGGAGGTGCTGGGGTGAACACACCGGCCCGTACCGACCTGCTGAGCCGGATCCTCGGCCCGAACCCGCCCGCCTTCGCCGTGCTGCACCGGCCCGAGACCACCGGACCCGGCGCACTCGACCTGCTGACCGGCGAGATCTCGCGGCCCGAGACCCTCGCCGACCTCCCGCTGCGCGAGGACGGACCGGGCACCGCGCGCCACGAGGTCCTCGCCGTCGTCCCGTACCGCCAGATCGGCGAGCGCGGCTACGACCGGACCGACGACGGCGCCCCGCTCATCGCGATGAGCGTCACCGAGCAGACCACCGTCCCGCTCGACACCGTCCTCGCCGCGATCCCCGACGTCCCGATCACCCTCGCCGACGGCAGCTTCGACGTCGACGACGAGGCGTACGCCGAGATCGTGCGCCGGGTCGTCGCCGACGAGATCGGCACCGGCGAGGGCGCCAACTTCGTCATCCGCCGCTCCTTCACCGTCGAGATCACCGACTACGGCCCCGGCAGCGCGCTGACCTTCTTCCGCCGGCTCCTGGAACGCGAGTCGGGCGCGTACTGGACCTTCCTCATCCACACCGGGGACCGCACCTTCGTCGGTGCGTCCCCCGAGCGGCACGTCAGCCTCGCCGACGGCACCGCCGTCATGAACCCCATCAGCGGCACCTACCGTTATCCGGCCTCCGGCCCCACGCTCCCGGGCGTCCTCGAATTCCTCGCCGACCGCAAGGAGGCCGACGAGCTGTACATGGTCGTCGACGAGGAACTGAAGATGATGGCCCGGATCTGTGAGGGCGGAGGCCGGATCGTCGGCCCGTACCTCAAGGAGATGGCCCGGCTCGCCCACACCGAGTACTTCATCGAGGGCCAGACCGACCGCGACCCGCGCGAGATCCTGCGCGAGACGCTCTTCGCCCCGACGGTGACGGGCTCACCCCTGGAGAGCGCCTGCAAGGTGATCTCCAAGTACGAGCCCCACGGCCGGGGTTACTACAGCGGGATCGCCGCCCTCATCGGCCGCGACGCGCTCGGCGGCCGGGCCATGGACTCCGCCATCCTCATCCGCACCGCCGACATCGACGCGGGCGGCCGGGTCTCCATCGGCGTCGGCGCGACCCTGGTGCGCCACTCCGACCCGGTGTCGGAGGTCGCCGAGACCCGCGCCAAGGCCGCCGGGCTGCTCTCCGCGCTCCAGGACGACGGAGGCTCCCGCTTCCGCGCCCACCCGCGCGTACGCGAGGCGCTGGAGCGGCGCAACGCCACCATCGCCGGCTTCTGGCTGGCGGAGGAGTCGGGCCGCGGCAGGCCCGATCCCGCCCTCGCCGGACAGCGCGTCCTGATCGTCGACGCCGAGGACACGTTCACCTCGATGATCGGACAGCAAGTCCGTGCCATGGGGCCGGAAGTGACGGTCCGTCGCTTCGACGAGGAGTACGACTTCGACGGCTACGACCTCGTCATCATGGGCCCCGGCCCCGGTGATCCGCGCGAGGCCGGGCATCCCAAGATCGCGCATCTGCGGGAGGCCGTCGCCGGACTGCTGAGCGAGCGCCGGCCGTTCCTCGCGGTCTGCCTCAGCCACCAGGTCCTCAGCCTGCGCCTCGGCCTGGACCTCGCCCGCCGGGAGGTGCCCAACCAGGGCGTCCAGAAGGAGATCGACCTCTTCGGCGCGCGGGAACGCGTCGGCTTCTACAACACGTTCGCGGCGCGCTGCCACGAGGACGGCTTCCTGCACCCGGAGTTCGGTTCCGTGGAGGTCAGCCGGGACCCGGAGACCGGCGAGGTGCACGCCCTGCGCGGCACGGGCTTCGCGTCGATGCAGTTCCACGCCGAGTCGGTGCTCACCCAGAGCGGTCCGCGGATCGTCGCGTCGATGCTGGGCGGCCTTGTGAAGAGCGGTGTGGTGCAGGCGCCGCGGTAAGGAGCGGCAGGGCGCACATGACGCGGCGCCGCCGGAGACCCCGGCGGCGCCGCGTCGTGCTGTTCCAGGACCGTTCAAGAATCCACCGGCCCGGGGAGTTCAGGGGCGCGCCGCGCCGACCTCGACCCGGCCGAGCAGGGTCCGTCCGTCCGGCGCCAGGACCAGCTTCCGGTAGCGGCCGCCGGCCCGGTCGGCCTCGCTGAACTCGATCGCGCCCTCGGTACGGGCGTGGATGTCGCCGAAGCCCGAGACCCCGATGCCCAGCAGCTTGAGCCGCGTCGGCTGGCCGGTGTCCGTGAACGGCGTGTGGTCGAGGCCCAGGAGCTGTCGGGCCGCGGAGGCGGCCATCCGCAGGCCGGGGGCGACGAGCCCGTGGCAGCGGCCCTCGACGGCGGCGCACTCGCCGACCGCCCAGATCCGCTCGTCCGCGGTCCGCAGCCGGTCGTCGACGAGGAACCCGCCACGTTCGCCGGTCGCCAGACCCGCCCCCGCGGCGAGCTCGTCACGGGGCCGTATCCCGGCGGAGAAGACGACGAGGTCGGCCTCGATCTCCGTACCGTCCGCGAGCCGCACCCGGTCCGGCTCCACGGACGCCGTCGTCACCCCGCAGTGCACCTCGACACCGAGGTCCCGCACCAGCGTGCCGAGGAGCCGGCCGCCGCCCGCGTCCACCTGGAGCGGCATCAGGCGCGGGGCGGCCTCCACCACATGCGGGCGCATCCCGAGGTGCCGCAGCGCGTCGGCGGCCTCCAGGCCGAGCAGCCCGCCGCCGATGACGACACCGGGGCGGCCGGGGCGCGCGGCGGCGCGGATCGCGTCGATGTCCTCGACCGTCCGGTACGTGAAGCAGTGCGGCCGGTCGTGACCGGGGACGGGCGGTACGAACGGCCGGGACCCGGTGGCCAGGACCAGCGCGTCGTAGCCGAGGCGCGTCCCGTCGGCGCACCGCACGGTCCGCCGCTCCCGGTCGATGCCGGTCACGGTCGTCGAAAGACGCACGTCCACCAGGGAGTCGGGGGCGGGCAGCGCGAGATCGGCGGGCGTCGGGCCGGAGACGAGGGAGGAGAGCGCGACCCGGTCGTATGCCCCGCGCGGCTCCTCCCCGAGCACGACCACCCGCCATCCGTCGGTCCGGTCCAGGGTGCGCAGCTCCGTGACGAGCCGGTGCCCGACGGGCCCGTACCCGGCGACGACCAGCGTCCGGCGGCTCATGCGACGCCCTGCGGGACGCGGAGCGCGGCGCACACCGCGCGGACCGCGTCGGCACAGCCGCCGCAGCCGGTGGTGGCCCGGGTCGCCGCGGCGACCGCCCCGACGTCCCGCGCGCCGTCCTGCCAGGCCCGCACGACGGCCCCCTTGCTGACGTTGTTGCAGTGGCAGAGCACGGCCTCGTCGGCCAGGGTGGCGGGATCGGCTCCCGCGCCCCCGGCCCCCGCCCCGGCCCTGAGGCCGAGCAGGAGAGCGAGCCGGTCGGCGGGCACGGGGCGCCCCCCGTCGTACAACTGGCTGACGGCCGCGATCCCTTCGGGCATTCCGACCAGCACCGCCCGCACCACCTTCTGTTCCGTGATCTCGATCCGCGCGTACCGCCCCCGAGCGGGGTCGGAGAACGTCACGACCTCGTCGCTCTCCGCCCACCCGCGGCGGCCCAGGCATACGACGTCCAGGCCCGGGACCCGTGGCCGGACGACCGGGGGAGCGGGGGTGTACGAGGCGTCGCCGCCCGTCAGGAGGGTGGCCAGGGTCTCCGCCTGGGCCAGCGCGCCCGAGAGGTCCGCGGCGCCCACGAGGTCCGGGGTGTCCGTGCACGCGCCGATCGCCCGGATCGAGGGGTCGCTCGTGCGCAGCCGGTCGTCGACGACGACGCCGCGGCGGACCGTCAGACCGGCCATCTCGGCCAGCGTGGTCTCCGGAGCGGTGCCGGTGCACCGCAGGACGGTGTCGGCGCCGAGCGTGTCGTCCGACGGAACGTACGCGCCCAGCCGCAGCTCGATCCCCCACGACTCGAGGCGCGAGGCGACCAACAGGCCGGAGACCTCGTCGAGTTGGTGGTGCATCGGGTACGGGCCGGGGTGTGCCAGGACCACGCGGTGGCCGCGCCTGCGCAGCGCCGTCGCCGTCTCCACGCCGAGGACGCCCCCGCCCACCACGGCCACCTTGCCGCGCACCGGGCGGGCGCAGTCGGCGAGGGTGTGCACATCGCCGGTCGGCCGCGCCCCGGTCGCCAGGACCAGCGTGTCGTAGTCGAGGCGTGTCCCGTCGGCGCACCGTACGGTCCGCCGCTCCCGGTCGATCGCGAGGGCCCGCAGGCCGGTCCGTACCCGTACCCCCGCCGGTGGCGGCGGCAGCGTCAGCGCGCCCGGCGGCAGGCCGCCGGCCAGGACCGAACCGAGCAGGGTGCGCTGGTACGCGGGGTGCGGCTCGTCGCCCAGGACGGTGACCGGGCCGTCGTGACCGAGCGCCGCGAGGCGGGCGGTCAGCCGGTGCGCGGCGAGGCCGTTGCCGACGACCAGGATCCGCCCGCTCACGCGGTCACCGGAGCGTGTACGACGTCCGCCGTGGCCGGCGGAGTCCGTACCGGCTCGACCCGTACCGCGCTCACCTTGAACTCCGGCATCCCGCTGCGCGGGTCGAGCGCCCCGCCGGTGAGCAGGTTCGCCCGGCCATCGCCCGGGAAGTGGAACGGCAGGAACACCGTGTCCGTCCGCAGGCTCTCCACCAGACGCACCCGCGCCACCACGGAGCCCCGCGCCGACACCACCCGGGCGAGCGCGCCCGCCTCGACGCCCGCTCGCCGGGCCGCGTCGGGGTGGATCTCCACGTACGGCTCCGGCTCCGCCTCGTTGAGGCGCCGTACCCGCCGGGTCTGCGCCCCGGACTGGTAGTGGGCCAGGACGCGGCCGGTCGTCGCGTACAACGGCAGTTCGGTGTCGGGAAGTTCGGCGGAGTCGCGGTGCTCGACCGGCTGGAAGCGGGCCCGCCCGTCCGGATGCGCGAAACCGTCCAGGAAGAGCCGGGGCGTGCCCGGATGCGCGGGCCCCGACGGCACCGCCGGGCACGGCCAGTGCAGCGCCTCGCCCGCGTCGAGCCGTTCGTAGCTCACCCCGGAGTAGTCCGCCCGGCCGCCCTCCGTCGCACGCCGCAGCTCCTCGAAGACCTCGCGCGGCCGGCCCGGATAGCGCTCGGCCGGCTCCCCGAGCCGTACCGCGAGCCCGCGCAGCACCTCCAGGTCGCTCCGTACTCCCGGCGGCGGATCGAGCAGCGCCCGCCGGCGCAGCACCCGCCCCTCCAGATTCGTCAACGTGCCCTCCTCCTCGGCCCATTGGGTCACCGGCAGGACGACATCCGCCATCCGCGCGGTCTCGGAGGGGACGAAGTCCGCCACCACGAGCAGGTCGAGCGCGGCGAGCCGTTCGGCGACATGCCCGGCGTGCGGGGCGGAGACCACCGGGTTCGAGCCGAACACGAGCAGGGCGCGCGGACCGTGGGAGGTCCCCAGCGAGTCGAGGAGTTCGTACGCGCTGGGCCCCGGTCCGGGAAGGGAGGCGGCGTCCACGCCCCACACCCCGGCCACGTGCTCACGAGCCGCCGGGTCGGTGATCGTCCGGTAGCCGGGCAGCTGGTCCGCCTTCTGGCCCAGTTCGCGCCCGCCCTGCCCGTTGCCCTGGCCGGTCAGACAGCCGTAGCCGCTGCCCTCCCGTCCCGGGAGGCCCAGCGCGAGCGCCAGATTGACGAACGCGGAGACCGTGTCGGCGCCCTTGCTGTGCTGTTCGGCTCCCCGCCCCGTCAGGACGTAGGCCCGCCGGGCGTCGGCGAGCAGCCGCACCGCCTCCCGCTGGTCCGCGACCGGCACCCCGGTCACCCGCTCGGTCCGCTCCGGCGTCCAGGGCAGCGCCCGCTGCCAGGCCGCCTCGAAACCGTTCGTCCGCTCCTGCACGAAGGCGTGGTCGAGCCGCCCGTCGAGCACCGCCAGATGCAACAGGCCGAGCGCCAGGGCGAGGTCGGTGCCGGGGGCCGGCCGCAGATGCAGCACGGCCCGCTCGGCGGTCGGGGTGCGGCGAGGGTCGAGGACGATCAGCTCGGCCCGGTCCAGATGGCGCATCAGCGGCGGCATCGTCTCGGCCGGGTTCGCCCCGGCGAGCAGCACCACGTCGGCGCGCCCGAGATCGGTGACCGGGAAGGGCAGGCCGCGGTCGACGCCGAAGGCGGCGTTGGAGGCGGCGGCGGCCGAGGACATGCAGAAACGGCCGTTGTAGTCGATCCGGCTGGTGCGCAGTGCGAGCCGGGCGAACTTGCCCAGCAGATACGCCTTCTCGTTGGTGAGGCCGCCGCCGCCGAAGACGCCGACCGCGTCCGGGCCGTGTTCCCGCCGGATGGCCCGCAGCCGCCCCGCGACCAGGTCGAGGGCGGCGTCCCAGCCGGCCGGGGCGAGCCGCCCGTCCCCGCCGCGCACCAGCGGCTCCCGAAGCCGGTCGGCCACGGTCAGCACGTCCGGCGCGGTCCAGCCCTTCTGGCACAGACCGCCCTGGTTGACCGGGAAGGCCGACGGGGCGACGGACACCTCGCCGAGGGCGCGGCTGAGCTTCGTACCGCACTGCAACGCGCAGTACGGGCAGTGCGTATGGACGGTACGGGAGCCGGAACCGGGGTCAGACACGAGTGACTCCACGGCGTACGGGCGGGGCCTCCAGCGGCCGGCGGGTGCGGGCGGCGGGGCGCAGATAGACCACCCAGGTGACCACCACGCACAGCGCGTAGAAGCCGAGGAAGGCGAGGAACGCGGGGGCGCCGCTGCCGCCCTCGGAGCCGTACGCCCCCCGGAAGGCCAGGTTCACCGCGACGCCGCCGAGCGCGCCGACGGCGCCCGCGATCCCGATCACGGCTCCCGAGAGGCGCCGGGCGCGGGCGAACGCCGCCGTGGCGTCCCCGCCGTCGGTGACCTCACGGCCGGCCTGCTCGGCGAAGACGGCCGGGATCATCTTGTACGTGGAGCCGTTGCCGATCCCGGTGAGCACGAACAGGATGGTGAAGCCGCCCACGAACAGCCCGAACGACCCCCTCGCGGAGGCGAGGAGCAGCCCGCCGGTCCCGGCCGCCATCGCCACGAACGTCCACGCGGTCACCAGCGCCCCGCCCCAGCGGTCCGCGAGCCGCCCACCGAACGGGCGGGCGAACGACCCGAGCAGCGGGCCGAGGAACGTGTACGAGGCCGCTTCGAGCGGGCTGGAGCCGAACTGGGTCTGCAGGACCAGGCCGAAGGCGAAGCCGTACCCGATGAACGAGCCGAACGTGCCGATGTAGAGCAGCGAGATCCACCAGGTGTGCGGCGTGCGCAGGGCGTCGCGCTGGGAGCCCTTCTCACTCCGTACCGGCGCCAGGTTGTCCATCCGCAGCGCGGCGAGGAGTGCGACGGCGACGATCAGGGGGAGGTAGAACGCGGCGACGTAGGCGGGGTGGGTGTCGCCGGCGGTGGCGATCACGAGCAGGCCGAGGAGCTGGACGACGGCGACCCCGAGGTTGCCGCCGCCCGCGTTGAGCCCGAGGGCCCAGCCCTGGTGGCGCTGCGGGAAGAAGGCGGTGATGTTCGTCATGGAGGAGGCGAAGTTGCCGCCGCCGACTCCGCCGAGCGCGCCGATGACGAGGAACACCCACAGGGGGGTGCCGGGCCGCTGCACGAAGTACGCGGCGGCGGAGGCGGGGACGAGCAGCACGGCGGTCGCGAACACGGTCCAGTTGCGGCCGCCGAAGCGGGTGACGGCATGGCTGTACGGGAGCCTCAGCACCGCGCCGACGAGAGTGGGGGTGACGACGAGGAGGAACTTCTCGCCGGGCGTGAACGGCAGCCCGATGCGCGGCGACATGAAGAGGACGAGGACCGACCACATGCTCCAGACGGAGAACCCGATGTGCTCGGAGGCGACGGACAGCACGAGATTCCGCCGCGCGATCCGCTTCCCCCGGGCCTCCCAGAACCGGACGTCCTCGGGGTCCCAGTCCTCGATCCACCGGGGGCGGGCGGATCGGGACCGGGACGTCGTGGGGCCGCCGGTGCTCACGACGCGCCCTTCAGGGCCCGGTCCACCAGGGGGCCCGCCGCGCCTGTGTAGGCCGCCGGGTCGCACAGCGCGTCGACCTCGGTCCGGTCCATGACGCCGGCGAGCTCCGGGGCGTCCGCGAGGACCTCCGGCAGCGGGCGCCCGTCCCGGTCCGCCGTCACCGACGCCCAGGTGAGCAGCTCCTTGGCGGCGGCCTTCCCGAGGCGGGGCGCGAGCACGGCCGCGATCCGCTCCGAGACGATCTGGCTGCCGGTGAGCGCGACGTTCTCCCGCATCCGCTCCCCCCGCACCTCCAGGCCCTCGACCAGCTCGACGGCCGTGTGCGCGGCGCCTCCGGTCAGCCGCAGGCACTCCCGCAGCAGCTGCCACTCGGCGTGCCAGACCCCGGCCGAACGCTCGTCCTCGGCGACGAGGCACTGCGCCAACGCGCCCGCGAGCGCGGGCACTTGCAGCGCGGCCGACCGGATGAGCGTGGCCAGCACCGGATTGCGCTTGTGCGGCATCGCCGACGACGCCCCGCGCCCGGCCCCGCCCGACGGCTCGGCGACCTCGCCGACCTCGGTCCGCGTCAGCGACTGCACATCGATCGCGACCTTCCCGAGCGCGCCGGTCGCGAACGCGAGCGCGAACGCCAGATCCGCGACAGGGGCCCGCAGCGCGTGCCACGGCACCAACGCGGGCTCCAGTCCGGTCTCCTCGGCGAACGCCTCGACGAGCCGATCGTGATACGCCCCGACGTCGAACCCGCCGAGCGGGCGGCCGTCCGGCACGATGCCGGTCACACCGGCATCGTCGGCCGGAACCCGGCCCGCCGCATCGGCGCCGTAGTCCGCCGCCGCGGCCGGGTCCGTCGTCGGGCCCTCGCCCGCCGCCGCGGCCGAATCTCGCGGGTCGTCGCCCGCCGCCAGCCGCGCGTACTCCAGGTACCCCGCCAGCGTTCCCGCCGCGCCGCCCAGGGAGACCGGGAGGGTCTCCTGGACGCGGGCCAGGCGGTCGTCGGCCGCGAGGAGCAGGGTGTGCCAGCCGGCGGCCTTGAGGCCGAAGGTGGTCGGGACCGCGTGGAGGGTCAGGGTGCGGCCGGCGATCAGGGTGTCGCGGTGGTGTTCCGCGAGGGCGGCCAGCGCCGTCGCCGTACGGGACAGGTCCGCGCGGATCAGCCGCAGCGCCCGGTCCGCGACCAGCATCGCGCCGGTGTCGAAGATGTCCTGGCTCGTCGAGCCCCGGTGGACGTACTCCGCCGCCGCCGGGTCCTCCGCCGCGACCACCCGCGTCAGCGCCTGCACCAGGCCGACGACCGGGTTCGCGGTCTCGCGGGCCGCGAGGGCCAGGGCGCGGACGTCCAGGCGCTCCGCGCGCGCCGCGTTGGAGACGGCCCGCGCCGCCCACTCCGGGACGGTGCCGAGCCGCGCCTGCGCCCGGACCAGCGCGGCCTCGGCGTCCAGCATGGCCTGCAGCCACGCCCGGTCGCCGACCGCCGCCTCCACGGGCGTTCCGGCCCGCACGGGCGAAAGGAGACCCGCGTCGTCGT
Organism: Streptomyces sp. NBC_01353; assembly: GCF_036237275.1. Taxonomy (GTDB): domain Bacteria; phylum Actinomycetota; class Actinomycetes; order Streptomycetales; family Streptomycetaceae; genus Streptomyces. The sequence goes on from NZ_CP108352.1 coordinate 5,638,833, forward strand.
AGGGCCGGGTCACACGATCACCCCGGCGCGCCCGGTCGCCCCGTCCCGGCGCCCGCTCACACGATCACCCCGGCGAACTCCGTCGTGGCCTCCTGCGTCACCGGCCGCACCCCCGCCGGCACAAGTGCCGTCGGCGGCAGCCCGCACAGCGCTCGCGCGATCGCGTCCGAGTCGCCGAGCGTCACCGAGTCGACGCCCGGCCGGATCCCCGCCGCGGTCACCCAGTGCACGGACTCCGTCGGCACCCCGTACGCGAACCGGCGCGGATGCGGCCGGCCGCGGCCGTCCACCACCCGGTACGGCCGCTCGGTCACGGCCAGGCCCCCGGTCTCGTAACTCGTGCCGCAGGAACCGGGGATCCGGTAGGGCGCCGCCTGGTCGGTGTCGAGCAGGTGCAGCAGCAGCGGGTCCTGCGTGCGTCGTACGTCCGGCTCCGGCAGCCGCGCCTCGATCAGCACCGCCGCCCGTACCGGCGGCCCCGGCACCGTGTCCGACGCGGCCACGAACGACGGCGCCGCCGCGTCGAGCCGGATCTGCGTGCCCGGACCGGTGACCTCCAGGACACCCGCCTCGATCAGCGCGATCATCTCCTCGATACGGGAGACGGGCGGGCCGATCGACAGGAAGCCGTTGAGCGGTGTGTACCAGCCCTCCAGGTCGTCCCGGTGCGAGTTGCCCTCCAGGCCGCCGTGGTCGACGGCGAGACGGACCTCGTTACGCAGGTCGCGCAGCACGTCGAGCGCCGCCTTGAGCGGGCCGTCCACATTGCCCGCCCGCGCCTCCACCACGTCCTGCTCCAGGTGGCCGAGCAGCCACGCCCGGAAGTCGTCCCGGCCGGTGAACTCCCGCTCCCCGTACGGTCGCGACAGCTTCTCCCAGTCCCAGCGGCGGGGCTCCTCGAAGCCGTACGAGGCCACCAGCGCCGCCCGGTCGGACTCCTCGGCCACGGCCAGGTAGCGGGTGGTGAACCCCTCCCGCTCGGCGCCGCGCCCCAGGGAGTCCAGGAGCGTGCCGTAATAGACGCTCTCCACCTCCCGCGAGATCACCGGCCACAGGTCCTGCGCGAAGTTCACCCGCTCGCCGTCGACGTTCCGGGCCCGCAGCCGGGCGATGAACTCCGGGGTCAGCAGCTGCGGCAGATGCCGCCCGTACGCACCCTTCTGGTTCTCACCACGCGCGTGGTACGGCACCCCGCGCCGCGAGGACGCGAACAACTTCGGCTCCCGCCCCGACGCGCGGTACACCAGACGGCCGTCGCGCCGCTCGAAGACCCCGCCCCGCCCGGCCGTGAACAGCGCCATGTGGTCGAAGAAGTTGAGCCCGAGACCGCGCAGCAGCACGTGCTGGCCCGGCTCGATACCGCTCAGGTCCAGGTCCGCCGGGTTGGCGGGCGTGATGTAGCGCAGGTTGTGGATCCGGGCCAGGCTCGCCGTACGGGCCTCGCGGGCCGTCAGCCGGGCCGGCACATGGCCCTGCGCGAGGACGACCCCGTCGAGGTGGTTGAGCCGGGTGCCGTCCTCGAGCCGCACGCCCTGCGGGCCGCCCGGCACCCCGTGGGTGTCGGCCATCGCGACCGCCCGCGAACGGTGCACGCGCACCGTGATGTGACCGGGCGCGCGGGCCACCACCCGCTGGAAGGAGTCGTGCAGATACCGGCCGTAGAAGGCCCGTGAGGGGTACGAGTCCGGGCCGAGCCGGCGCGCTTCCTCCAGCGTCGCCTCGTCGTACCCTTCGGCGCCCGTGCTCTCCGCGCGCGCCCCGTCGTCGGTGAGCACGGCGAGCGCGGCGAGCTCCTGCGCCCACTCGTAGAGGCTGGGACCGGGCTCCACGGGGCCCTCGATCCGCGCGCTGTCGTCGGTGTACACGGTCACCTGCGAGGCGACCGTGTTCATCAGCAGATGCCGCGACTGCTCCGTGCGCCACACCGCACCGGCGCCCGGCGCGGCCGGGTCGACGACATGGAGGGTCAGGGTCCGGTGGGTGGGCGCGATCCGCTCGTTGGCGCAGATCCGCTCCAGGACCGACAGGCCGCGCGGCCCGGCCCCGACGATGCAGTACTCGGCGTGCGTGTCGTTCATGCGTGCTCCCCAGCGGTCGGCGCGGCGCCGGCGGCGAGCAGCTTCGCCAGCTCGAGCCGCTTGATCTTGGTCGTGGCGGTCTGCGGCAGCTCGCGGAGCTGCCACTGGACCGGCTCCGCCATCGGCGGCAGCGTGGCGGCCGCAGCCTTCCAGGCCGCCGGGTCCAGCGGGCGGTCGTCCTTGGTGCACACCACCGGGACGGCCCGGCCGTCGGTGCCGGGGATGATGATGACCTCTGCCAGCTCCGGCAGCTTCCCGAAGAGCGTGTCCTCGGCGGCGAGCGTGGAGCCGAAGCCCTCGATCAGGTCGACCTCCCGGTCGAGCAGGTGCACACAGCCCCACTTGGTGCGGTAGCCGACATCGCCCATCCGCCACCAGCCGTCCGCGGACACCTGCTGGTCGTACCGCTCCTGCTCGCCGAGGTAGGTGACGATCCGGCCGTCGCTGCGCACCTCGATGTAGCCCGGGTTCTCCGGCGAGGGCTCCTTGCCGTCGCGGCTCACCACCCGCACGTCCGTCATGCCCGGGAAGGGGCGGCCGACACAGCGTCCGTCGTCGTCGGGCGAGCGGCGCCGGGTGAAGGCGCGGACCACGGCCGGGCCGACCTCACTCTGCCCGTACAGCTGGCCGAAGAGCGGCGCGCGCCGCTTCGTGGCGCGCAGCAGGGTGTGCACCGTCCGCGGGTGGATCGCGTCGAACGTGGAGGAGAACAGCTTCACGTTGGACAGCGGCCCGCGCGGGTCGCTCGCCAACTCCTCCCACTCCATGAAGGAGTTGGGGTGCGCCTCCAGGATGCCGGGCTTCAGCCGGGCGAACAGGTCGGCGGCCTGCTTGGCGTCCGGGTCGGCGAGTACGATGATCGGGAAGCCCCGGAAGAGGGAGATCGCGAGCGCGGTGAAGAGCCGCGAGTGCACGAACGACACATGCATCGCGATCGTCTCGCGGCCGCGGATCAGCGGCGCGACGGCGGAGATCTGCGGCCGGTAACGGGCCTGCAGCGTGTGGCCGGTGTGCACGGCCAGCTTCGGCGTGCCCGTCGTGCCCGAGGTGTGCGTGATCAGGGTCGGGTGCTCCGGCGGCATCGTCACGGCGGGAACCCGCGCCACGCCCGCGAGACCGGCGAGCTCCGTCGCGCCCTCGTGGCTGCCGGAGGCCAGCAGAACCTTCCCGGCAAGCTCGAAGACCTCCGGCGGCAGCTCCTTCTCCAGCTTCGCCGCGTCGGTCAGCAGGAACGGCCGGTCCGTGCGCCGCACCAGCTCCGCGGCGGTCGCGCCGTCCAGCTTCGGCGACAGGAGCACCGGTACGGCCCCGATTCGGGCGATGGCGCAGGACAGCAGCGTGATGTCGAAGCCGTCGGACTTGTATACGACGACCCGCTCTCCGGGGCGCACCTTCGCCGCCCACAGCCGGGACGCGAAGTCGTCGATCAGGTCGGCCATCTCCGCGACCGTCGTGCGTCGCCCCAGGTCGGGCGCGATGTCGAGGTCGTGGTCGAGGATCACCACGTTCGCCGGATGCCGGGACGCCGCTCGCTCGAACAGCGTGCCCAGCCGGATTCCACGGTTTCCAATGCGCTGCAGCAGCATGTCCCCAGGCTTTCGTCAGTAGAAATGCCGAGTTCGGCAGAGATCAGCAGTGATCGGCAGTGGTCGGCAAGGCGAATTCGGGCCGCTCCCGCAGGAAAGCGCGGGTGAAGAAGGGCGGACAGAGAATGGAAGGAGCTATTTCGCCGTTCTCGGAAGGGGATACTGCTGAGCGCCAGGGAGATGGTCAACGAAGCCAATCAAGGTACGTCAAGTCCGGTGCCCAACTCCTGCGCGAAGTGGAGGGCCACGACGTTCATCCGCTGTGCGTGGTAGAAGCGTTGTGCGCCGTGGTTGACCGTCCCCGTGTCGAGTTCCATCCGTACGCAGCCGGCCCGTCGGCCCCGCTCCCGCAGTTCGTCGAGAAGGCGCGCGCCCACCCCGGCCGAGCGGGCGGCGGGATCGGTGACGAGGTCGTCGACGAAGAGCAAGCGGCCCCGGCTGGTGGCCAGTACGCGGTGCGAGGCCACGCCCAGGCAGCGGCCGGTGGTGTCGTGGGCGGCGGTGAAGACCAGGCCCTGGCGGTGGGCCGCCGTCGCGAACTCCAGGAAGCCGGCGACGTCCAGGCCGGGACGCAGAGCCCGGATCAGGGAGCCGACGTCGGTGCCGAACGAGGGGTCGTCCGGAGTGAGATCGGTCATTGTCAATTCCATGAACGTCAGACTAGGACCGTAATGCCGTACGATCCGGCCGAGTTGACAGATCATGGGGCGCGCGGGCGAAATCGCGGAACAGCCCTGTCAGTATCCGGGTATGCGCGCTGCCTACATCGAAGAGCTCGGACCGCCGGAAGCGATTCATTACGGAGAGCTGGCCGAACCACGCCCCGGGCCCACGGATGTTCTGGTCGACGTCCTGGCCACCACGGTCAATCCGGTCGACACATTCGTCCGATCCGGAGTCTTCAGCACGCCGTTGCCCTTTCCCTTCGTGATCGGCCGCGATCTCGTCGGCCGGGTCCTGGAGAGCGGAGCGGGCGCCACCGGGTTCACCACCGGCGATCTGGTGTGGAGCAACAGCCTGGGCCACGAGGGACGCCAGGGCGCAGCGGCCGAGAAGGCCGTCGTCGCCGCCGACCGGCTCTACCGGCTCCCGGCCGGCGTCGACCCGGAGACCGCCGTCGCCGTGGTCCACCCTGCGGCCACCGCGTACCTCGGACTGTTCACGCACGGCCGTGTACGGGCCGGGGAGACGGTGGTGGTCGCGGGAGCGGCCGGCAACGTCGGCAGCGCGATGGTCGCCCTCGCCGTGTGGGCGGGGGCGCGGGTGATCGCCACCGCCCGGCAGCGGGACGCGGCGTACGTCTCCTCGCTCGGCGCCTCGGAGGTCTTCGACTACACCGACCCCGGCGCGCACGAGCTGATCCGCAAGGCGGCCCCGGACGGCGTCGACGCGTACCTCGACGCCTCCGGCACCAACGACCTCGCGCACAGCGTGGACCTGCTGGCCCGCCGGGGCCGGATCGTGCTCCTCGCGGGCGCCCGCAGCCGGCCCGTCCTGCCCGCCGGGCAGCTCTACATGAAGGACGGCTCGATCGCGGGCTTCGTCATCTCGCACGCCACCACCGCCGAACTGGCCGAGGCCGCCGAGGCGATCAACCACCTGCTCGCCGCCGGGCTGCTCTGTCCGCGCGAGATCGAGGTCCGCCCGCTGAGCGAGGCCGCCGAGGTCCACCGCCGCATCGAGACGACGGGCCCGCACGGCACCCGCCTGGTGCTCCGTACGACGGTGGTCTGAGGCGAGGGGGCGACGCCCGGTCCCGGACGAGGAGGAGCGGGTCCTCATGGACCAGGCCCGACACCCGCCCGCGCCCGGACACCTGCCCGCGGGCCAGTGCCCGGACGCCTGCCCGTGGCCCAGCGCCCCGACACACGTCGTCCGCCCCGCGCCCCGATACTTGCCCGGGCCCCGGGCCCCGCCCCGCGCATCCGCACCTCCGCGCCCGGCGCATCCGCGCCCTGCCCCCCGCGCATCCGCACCCCCGACGCCCGCCCGCGGTCCGGCTCCTGACGGTGGGGCCTTCCGGCCCAGGCCCTGGCGTCCTACCCCCGGTCGACCACCTTCCGCCCACCCCCTGGACGGAAGGTGGTCCCACGACACCGCTGCCCGTGCCCGGCGGTGATCTCCCCACCCTGCTCACGCGGCGGGAACGAAGTGGCCGAGGTCACCGTTGACCCTCTCCCAGAGCCGAATTAGTTTCGGCCAGCGGTACGGGTTCCCTCCGGGGCTCCCGGTTTCTCTCAACAACGGGGGTTGGGACATGTCCAAGCACGGCGCGGACGGCGGTGGGGGCACCGACGCGCTCGCAGTTCTGGAGCTGCTGGCCCAACAGGCCCCACCCAGCCGCTACGAGACACTGCTCCACGAGGCCCGCGACGCGGGCACCCCGGCGGACGAACTGGCCCGGCTCGAACGGGCCGTCCACCTCGCCACCGGTATCTCCTCCTCCTTCGAGCGCCGCGAACAGCGCGAGGCCGGCCTCGCCGCCCTCGTCGACACGGCCCGCGACCTGACGCTGCCGTACGACCTCGACAGCCTGCTGCGGGTCATCACCCGCCGCGCCAAACGGCTGTTGTTCTTCGACATGGCGTACGTCAGCCTGCGCGACCCGAACGGTTCCTCGTTCATCCACACCACCGAGGGCTCCCACACCGGACTGACCACCGGTCTGCGCGTCCTCGACGGCCACGGCCTCGGCGCCGAGGCCCATGCCCACGGCGAACCGGCCTGGACCTCCGACTATCTGGACGACGACCGTTTCCCGTACGCGCGGGCGGTCGACGAGGTCGTCCGGGCCGAGGGGCTGCACGCCATCATGGCCATACCGATGCGCAGCGGGGACACGACCGTCGGCGCGCTCTACGGGGCGGATCGCAGGGTCCGCCACTACACCCCCGACGAGATCGGGCTGATGTCCTCGCTGGCCGACCTCGCCGCCGTCGCCATCGAGAAGGCCGGTCTCCTCGACCAGACCCGCGCCGAGGTCACCGAACTGGAGCTGGACAGCTCCCGAGCCAGGTCGAGCCTCACCCGGATGCGGCACGTCAGCGAGGCGCACAGCCGCATCATGAACCTCGTCCTGGCGGGCGGGGACCTGTGCAACGTGGCCAAGGCGGCGGGAGACGCCCTCGACGGCACCGTGATGATCCGCGATCCGGGCGGCCGCAGCCTCGCCTCGGGCGGCGAGATCTCGGGCCTCGACGAGGAGTCCGTGGCGAAGGCGTCGCTGGACGCGCACGCCGGCCGACGGCCCGTCGTGACCGGCGACAACACCTGGGTCGCGCCCGTCATCGCGGGCTCCGAGGACCTCGGCGTCCTGGTGATGCGCGCGGCGACCGGACTGACCGGGGAGGACGAGCGACTGCTCGAACTGGCGGCGCAGTCGGTCGCGTTCCTTCTCCTCATGCAGCGCTCCACGGCGGTCGCCGAGGGCCCGGTGCGCGACGAGCTCCTCGACGACCTGATCGCCGACCCGCAGCACGCCCCACCGCAGCAGCTGGTGCAGCGCGCCGGCCGCCTCGGCATCGACCTGCGCAAGCCGCACGTCCTGGTGGTGGCCCGGCCGGAGGGCGGGGAGCAGGGGCGGGCCGTGGTGTGGGCGTCCTCGTACGCGTACCGGATGTCCGGTCTGAAGACGGTCCAGGGCGGCTGCCTCGTCCTGCTGCTGCCCGGGCTCGACGCCTCGGCCGCCGCCCGCGCGGTCTCCGGCGAGCTGTCCCCGCTCCTCGGCCACCCGGTCTCGGTCGCCGCGGCGGGCCCGGGCTGGAGCCCGGACGGGGTGGGCCGTATGTATCTGGAGGCCATGCGCTGCCTGGACGCGATGAGCGCGCTGGGCGGTTCGGGGTCCGCGGCGTCCGTTCAGGACCTGGGGTTCCTGGGGCTGCTGCTCTCCGACGACCACGACGTCGACGGCTTCATCGAGTCGGCGATCGGTCCCGTACTGGAGTACGACGCCGAACGGTTCACCGATCTGACGCGCACGCTGGAGGCGTACTTCGCATCGGGCGGCAGCCCGACGAACGCGGCGGAGGCGCTGCACGTCCATCCGAACACGGTCTCGCGGCGGCTGGAGCGGATCGGTGAACTCCTGGGCGCGGAATGGCAGAAGCCGGGCCAGGTCCTGGAGGTCCAGCTGGCCCTCCGCCTCCAGCGCACCCGCGACGTCCTGGCCCAGCAACGCGGCACGGACCCGACCCGCCCGACCCCGGACGCGCCCCGCCCGTCGTCGTGACGCGCGGGACCGCGCCGACTTCGTGACGCGCGGGGCGGGACTGTTCTGACGTCGTGACGCGCAGGGGCGGGAGGAGGGCCGACCTCATGACCCGCCGGGGCGGGGGGCACGGTGGCCGCCCCCGCCCCGACGGGTGTCAGCCGGCGGAGCCGTACGCCGCGTCCCAGTCCGTCGCCAGGACCGTCGCGGCGTGCGCCGCCGAGGCCAGGGTGATGTGGCGGTGCCAGCCACGGAACGAGCGGCCCACGAAGTCCCGCAGACCGGCCCCCTCTCCGACCTGGGTGAAGTCGCGCTCCACCCGTCCGGCCAGCTTCGTCAGCCGGAGCAGAGAGCCGACCGTCGAGCCGTTGAGGTCGGTGATCCACAGCCGGGCCGGGGGCCGCCGCGGGTCGTCCCACTCGCCGAGCAGCAGCAGCGGACGCATCCGTTCCCCCGCGGGCGCCGGCAGCGCGACCCGCACCACCGTCGCCAGCGACGTACGCGAGGTCCGCGAGCCGGACGCGGTGTCCAGCCAGCCCACCGGGCGGCGCAGGCCCTTGAGCGACTCCAGGATCTGCTGGGCCGGCAGCGGCCCGGCGCCGAAGCCGGGCAGCGCCCGGTCCGCGACCGCGAGGCGGCACGTCGCGCCGATCCGGGCGACGACCGGAACACCCGCGCCGGCCAGCCGGTTCAGCGCCGCCCGCCCCGCGCCGCCGCGGATGTCGAGCAGCACCGGCTTGCGGGTGACGTCCTGCCAGCGCGCCGTGTCGAGCGCCGCCGCGACCGCGCACTCCTCCATCGTCTCCTCGCCCGCGCCCTCCGGAACCTCCGCCCGGTCGCGCCGGGTCCGGTCCTTCACCCACGGATCGGGCAGGAACAGCCGCCAGTTGACCGGAACGCTCAGTTCCTCCGCGGCGAACCACACCCCGAACGCCTGCTGGCCCCGGAAGACCTGCCCGCGCTCGGGGTCGAACCGGCGGTCCACGCCCACCGAGTGCTCGCCGGCCTTCGGTATCGGCATCGACCGCACCACCCACGCCTGCGGGCAGCTGTTCTGCTCCAGGAACCCGGCGAGCGCGGCCCGCATCGGCCGCCAGTCCCAGGTGGAGCTGGAGATGAAGTGGTGCAGGCTCTGCTCGGCGGCCGGCCCGCCGATCTGCGCGGCGATGTTACGGATGGACTTGCGGCCCTGTGCGGTCAGCAGCCCCCGAAGATACTGCTCCGCCTTCAGCCGCTGGTCCCGCCGGGGGAACCCCGAGAAGAGCGTGGCACAGAGCTCGTCGTAGACATCGTCGGCCACCGCGTTCCGGTACGCCGCGGAGCGCGGCACGTGCCCGGTGCGGTGCTGGATTCCCAGTGGATCGAAAAGGGTCCTGCTCTTGGTTGCGACGGATGTACTCACGACACTCCTGCCTACGGTTTTGCAGCTCCCTCCAGCTGCACCTCCACGGTCTCGCCCCGGCGTCCGTGGCACGAGGTGTACCCGGCACCCCACTGGGCCGCCGGATGGTGGTCGGACCACCGTCACCGGCCCGGGGAGTGCCGCAGCAGGTGTCGGACTCAGGTCGGACGGGGGGTGGGGTGTGGCCGGACCACCAGAGGGCCGCGCGACGGGTCGCAGGGGCGGCATACCGGTAGGGGGATCTGACAGACTCCGCGTCCCGGCTTTGACCGCCATGTCGACCGGGCCGACCATCGCTGAACGAGGCGGCACGGGCCGGCCCCTGGTTAATGCCCCAGGCCAGGGACCGCGCCTGTCCGCCTCGCTCACGTCGCGGGGGCGCTCTCGGCCCGTTCCGCTTATGCGCGCCCTCCGGGTATGCGCCGGCCTACGCGCCGGCGCTCGTGCCGACTACGCGTCGGCCTTCACGCCACTACGCGCGAGTCTCCGCACCGGCCTACGCGCCGACCTACGTGCCGCTCTACGCGTCGGCCTTTTCGCCGCTCTTCGCGTCGCGCGCCGCCACCCTGGCCGCATGGGTCGGGCCCGCCGGCACCCCGGCAGGGCGCAGGCTCTCCATCTCCTTGCGCAGCACCGGGACGACCTCCTCGCCGAGCAGATCGAGCTGCTCCAGGACCGTCTTCAGCGGCAGGCCGCCGCTGTCCACGAGGAACAACTGCCGCTGGTAGTCGCCCACGTACTCGCGGAACGACATCGTGCGGTCGATGACCTCCTGCGGAGACCCGACGGTCAGCGGGGTCTCGCGCGTGTACTCCTCCAGGGACGGACCGTGGCCGTAGACGGGCGCGTTGTCGAAGTACGGCCTGAACTCCCGTACCGCGTCCTGGGAGTTCTTGCGCATGAACACATGGCCGCCCAGACCGACGACGGCCTGCTCGGGCGTGCCGTGCCCGTAGTGCGCGAACCTCTTCCGGTAGAGGCCGACCATCCTGGCCGTGTGCTGCTTGGGCCAGAAGATGTGGTTGGCGAAGAAGCCGTCGCCGTAGTACGCGGCCTGCTCGGCGATCTCGGGGGAGCGGATGGAGCCGTGCCAGACGAACGGCGGGACGCCGTCCAGCGGTCGCGGCGTCGAGGTGAAGCCCTGGAGAGCCGTACGGAAGCGGCCCTCCCAGTTCACCACGTCCTCCCGCCACAGCCGGTGCAGCAGCGCGTAGTTCTCGACGGCCAACGGGATGCCCTGGCGGATGTCCTGCCCGAACCACGGGTACACCGGGCCGGTGTTGCCGCGCCCCATCATCAGATCGACGCGTCCGTCCGCGAGGTGCTGGAGCATCGCGAAGTCCTCGGCGATCTTCACCGGGTCGTTGGTGGTGATGAGCGTCGTGGACGTGGAGAGGATCAGCCGCTCCGTACGGGCAGCTATGTGCCCGAGGAGGGTCGTCGGGGAGGACGGCACGAACGGCGGGTTGTGGTGCTCGCCGGTTGCGAAGACGTCCAGCCCGACCTCCTCCGCCTTGCGGGCGATGGCGACCATCGCCTTGATCCGCTCGTACTCGCCCGGCGTGGTGCCGTCGGTGGGATCGGTGGTCCTGTCCCCGACGGTGAAGATTCCGAACTGCATGACACAACACTCCAAGCCGCCCCAGGAAAGTCTGTCCTCTCCATAGTGCACGACCCCGAGCAGAAACGGAAACTTATCCGGAAAGCCTCTCGGCATGGTGACGGAGTCGGTCGTGGCCACTGGACGAGCCGTCCGGGGACGCCCACGCTCACAGCCATGACTCCCGTACGAGACGCGCAACCGCCCGTCGTCACCGCCTGGTCGGACATCGGCTGCCCCTGGGCCTCGCTCGCCCTGCACACCCTGCGGGCCACGGCCGCCGAGCGCGGCCGGGAGGTCCTGATCGACCACCGCGCCTTCCCGCTGGAGCTGTTCAACCGCCAGCCCACGCCCAAGCACATCGTCGACGCCGAGGTCGTCATGCTCGGTGCCCACCGTCCCGAGCTGGGCTGGCGCCTGTGGGACGCGCCCGCGTGGGAGTACCCGTCGAGCGTCCTGCCCGCCCTCGAAGCCGTCCAGGCGGCGAAGGCGCCCGAGGTCGGCGGGCTGCGCGGCTCCGACCAGCTCGACGCCGGGCTGCGGAAGGCCTTCTACGCCGAGCACCGCTGCATAGCGATCCACTCCGTGATCCTCGACATCGCCGAGACCTGCCCCGACGTCGACGCCCGGGCCCTGGAGGCCGCCCTCGCCCGCGGCGCGGGCCGTCGCGAGGTGTACGAGCAGTGGCACGAGGCGCAGGGCCCCCAGATCCAGGGCAGCCCGCACTTCTTCGCGGACGGCGGTTACGCGGCGCACAACCCGGGCGCCACGTACGTCTTCACCGGCGACCTGTACAACGGCGGATTCCCGCGCCTCGACCACTACGACGCGGGCTGGGCGGGGGCACTCCTGGACTCCCTGGCGGCGGAGCGGGTGTCCGACGGCTCGGGGCCGGAGACCGCCTAACCTGACCGCATGGATGTGCGCGGGCAGCTTCCGGTCGTCGCGGCCGTGGCGGCCGGCGGCGCCCTCGGCGCCGCCGCCCGCCACGGCGCGTCGCTCGTCTGGCCCACCCCGGCCGGCGCGTTCCCCTGGACCACGTTCGTCGTGAACATGTCCGGCTGCGCGGCGATCGGCGTCCTGATGGTGCTGGTCACCGAGGTCGCAGCCCCGCCCCACCGGCTCGTACGCCCCTTCCTCGGTACGGGCGTCCTCGGCGGCTTCACCACCTTCTCCACGTACACCCTCGACACACAGCGGCTGCTGAGCGCGGGGGACACGGCCCGCGGCGTGGCATACATGGGAGCGACGGTGGTGGCCGCGATGGCCGCCGTGTGGGCCGCGACCTTCGCGACCCGTGGCGCTCTGGCGAGGAGGACACGATGACGAGACTGGCGGGCAGGGCCCTGCGCGTGACGATCCTCCTCGGCGAGAGCGATACCTGGCACCACCGGCCGCTGTACGCGGAGATCGTGCACCGCGCGCACGAGGCGGGCCTCGCAGGCGCCTCCGTCTTCCGGGGCGTCGAGGGCTTCGGTGCGTCCTCGCTCGTCCACACCTCGCGGCTGCTCTCGCTGAGCGAGGACCTGCCCGTCGCCATCGTGATCGTGGACACCGAGGACCGGGTCCGGGACTTCCTGCCCCAGCTCGACGCGCTGGTGACGGAGGGGCTGGTGATCCTCGACGACTGCGAGGTGATCCGGTACGTGGGCCGGGAGCGGCGGGAGTGAAACGCGGTCTCGTGCTCACCGACCGCCGCACACACGTGAACCGGCTGCTCGTAGCGGCGGGCGAGCCCACGTGAACTGGCTTCTGGTCCTCGCGGGCGCCGCGGTCGGCGCGCCCCTGCGCTACCTCACCGACCGTGCCGTCCAGTCGCGCCACGACTCCGTCTTCCCCTGGGGCACCTTCACGGTCAACATCGTCGGATCGTTCGTCCTCGGCCTGCTGACCGGAGTCTCCTCCGTCCAGACACACCTGCTGCTCGGAGCCGGCCTGTGCGGGGCGCTGACGACGTACTCCACCTTCTCCTACGAGACGTTGAGGCTGTACGAGGGCGGGGCGAAGGGGTACGCGGCGGCGAACGTGGCCGGGAGTCTGGCCGCCGGACTCGGGGCCGTATGGCTGGGAGTGGAGGCCGCACGGGCCTGGTGAGACGTTCGACTCCGGTGGCAAGGTGCTCCCACGGCGATCTTCCGAAGGGCGGTACCTGCGCATGAGCTGGGCGGACTTCCAGTACGAGATCTACCTCAACGGGCTGACCGGAGCCGTACCCCGGCTCCCCACCGATCTGACCCGGCTGGAGGAACTGACCGCCCAGCGGCTCGGCCCGGGGCCCGTCGGTTACGTCGCCGGCAGCGCGGGCGACGGTTCCACCGCCCGCGCCAACCGGGCGGCGCTCGAACGGCGGCGGCTGGTCCCGCGGATGCTCCGTGACGTGCGCGAACGCGACCTCTCCGTAGAGCTGTTGGGCCGTCCGCTGCCCGCCCCGATGGCCCTCGCGCCCGTCGGCGTGCTGTCGATCCTGCACCCCGACGCCGAGCCGGCGGCCGCGCGCGCGGCGGCGGCGCGCGGCATCCCGTACATCCTCTCCTCCGCGTCCAGCACGCCGATGGAGCAGGTCGCGGAGGCGATGGGGGAGGGGGAGCGGTGGTTCCAGCTGTACTGGCCGAAGGACGTCGAGGTCGCGCGCTCGTTCCTGAGCCGGGCGAAGGCGGCCGGTTACACGGCGCTCGTCGTCACGCTCGACACGCCGATGCTCTCCTGGCGGCCGCGCGACCTCGACCAGGCGTATCTGCCGTTCCTGCACGGGGTCGGGACGGCGAACTACTTCTCCGACCCGGCCTTCCGCGCGGGCCTGGCGAAGCCGGTGGAGGAGGACCCGAACGCGGCCGTGATGCACTTCGTGTCGATGTTCTCCGACCCGGGCAAGACCTGGGCGGACCTGGAGTTCCTGCGCGAGAACTGGGACGGCCCGATCGTCCTCAAGGGCATCCTCCACCCCGACGACGCCCGCGCCGCCGCCGACGCGGGTATGGACGGCGTGGTGGTCTCCAACCACGGAGGCCGTCAGGTGGCCGGCTCGATCGCCGCCGCCGACGCCCTCCCGGCCGTGGCGGACGCGGTCGGCGACCGCCTGACGATCCTCTTCGACAGCGGCGTACGCACGGGCGACGACATCGCGAAGGCCCTCGCCCTGGGCGCGGACGGCGTTCTCGTGGGCCGCCCGTACGCCTACGGCCTGGCCCTCGACGGCCAGGCGGGCGTGGACCACGTCATCCGCTGCCTCCTCGCCGAACTCGACCTCACCCTGGCCCTGTCGGGCCACACGACCCCGACCACCCTGACCCGCGACGACCTGACGGACGCCCCGACGGCGTGACACCCGGCGGTCCCGCCGGGCCGGAACACGCCCGGCGGGACCGAGGCGCACAAAGCGAGCCGAAACCCACCGCCGACCAGCAAAAAGACCCTCCCGAAGGAGGGTCCTGTGATATGCGCCCCCGGCAGGACTCGAACCTGCGGCCAAGCGCTTAGAAGGCGCCTGCTCTATCCACTGAGCTACGGGGGCCGGGTGGTGGCCGTGCGGCCGGGAGCCCCTGGTGGGTGGGGCGAGGCCTGCCGGGTCAAGGATAGGGCTCCGATCCCCTTGGCCCGGTTGCTTCACCTGCGTGGCACGATGTGGAGGTTCGGTGAAGCGGAACGATAATCGCAGGCAGGTGCGATTCCCGCAGCGCTTTTCGCGCCACTTGGCCCGGGTGTTGTGCACTCGTTATGCCTGAGGCTCGTGTCATCAGCTGTTCGGTCGGCGCGTAGGACCGTTATACGCTTCAAAATGACTCCAAAATTGGGCATTCTTCGCATGTGGTGACCTTGGACGAACGGCCTCAGCTGATCGACGCACTCTCCGCCCTGCGCGACTGTGTCGCGGCCGTGCGTCTCCCACTCCCTCTCCCGGGCGCCCCACGCGCCCGGCAGAACCGCGCCGAGCTGCTCGCCCAGCTCGACGACTATCTGGTGCCCCGCCTGAGGGATCCCGACGCCCCTCTCCTCGCCGTCATCGGCGGTTCCACCGGAGCCGGCAAGTCCACTCTCGTCAACTCCCTTGTGGGGCGGCGGGTCAGCGAGGCCGGCGTGCTCCGCCCCACCACGCGTACCCCCGTCCTCGTCTGCCACCCCGACGATCACCACTGGTTCGCCGGGCTGCGCATCCTGTCCCAGCTCACCCGCGTCTGGCTGCCCCACCAGGACGACGACCACGCGGCCGAGGAACCCCCGGAGGACAACGCGCTGCGGGTCGAGACGTCCTCCGCCCTCGCCCGTGGGCTCGCCCTGCTCGACGCGCCCGACATCGACTCCCTCGTCGTGGAGAACCGGCTCCTCGCCTCCGAGTTGATCTGCGCCGCCGACATCTGGGTGATGGTCACGACCGCCTCCCGGTACGCCGACGCCATCCCCTGGCATCTGCTCCGTACCGCCAAGGAGTACGACGCCACGCTGATCACCGTCCTCGACCGCGTCCCGCACCAGATCATCGGCGAGGTCTCCCGGCAGTACGAGGCCCTCCTCCACAAGGCGGGCCTCGGGGACGTACCCCGGTTCACCATCCCCGAGCTGCCCGAGTCCGCGGGCGGCGGACGCGGGCTGCTGCCCGACACCGCCGTCGCCCCGCTGCGCGCCTGGCTCGCCCACAGAGCCCAGGACCCCGCCGCCCGCCAGCAGGCCGTCGGCCGTACCGCCTCCGGTGTCGTCAGCTCCCTCGACTCCCGGATTCCCGGGCTCGCGGGGGCGGTCGCCGCCCAGTACGCCGCCGCCGTCCGCCTCGGCGGCGCGGTCGAGGCGGCGTACGAGGAGCAGAGCGAGCGCCTCCGGAAGCAGCTGGGCCGCGGGGCCGTCCTGGCCGGGGACGCCCGGACCCGCTGGCGCGGCTACCCCCGCGACAGCTCCGCCGACGAGCTCCTCGACGCCCTCGTCGAATCCCTCGCCGCCCTCCTCCAGTGCGCGGTCGCCGCCGCGGACGAGCGCGTACGGGACGCCTGGCGGCGCGAACCCGCGGCGGCGGGCCTCGGCGACGCCGTCGCCGCCCCCGACCGGGAGGCCAACGAGCGGATCGAGATGACCGTACGGCGCTGGCGGCGCGAACTCGAAGAGCTGGCGGAGGACGAGCTCCGCACCACGGAGCGACCCGCCACCGCCCGTACCGCCGCCCCCGACGCCGACACCGTCTCCGCGCTGCTCGCCGCCGCACTCCTCGGCGGCCGACGCACCCGCAGCGCCGGCGAGCGCCTCGCCGAACTCCTCGGCGCCCAGGCCGCCCTGCGCCTGCGCGACAAGGGCGGCGACCTGGTCATGACGTACCTCGACCGAGCCCTGCACACCGAGCGCGACCGGCGCCTCGCGCCCCTCGACGCCCTCGGCGTGACCCCCGAGCCGCAGGCGGCGCTGATCGCCGCGCTCTCCGTACTGCAGAAGGAGAAGTGACGACCGGTGAGCAGCAGCACGGGCAGCATGGGCAATGCGGGTGGCATCACGGGTGCCACGGTGGACGACCGCTGGGACGACGGCCTGATCGCGCGCAGGGCGGCGGAGATGGCCGCGGGGACGAAGACGGGCGAGAACGCAGGGCCGGAGACAGGGCCCGCCGACGAGGACCTGCCGCCCCTGGTCGGGAACTACGGCGGCGCCCTGCGCACCCGCCTCGACGCCCTGAACGAACTCGTCGGCCTCTCCCGTACCCGTCTGGAGACCGACACCCTCGCCGAGGCCGGGCTCGCCGAGGCGGGACGCGTCCTGGACGAGGCCGCCGCCCGCCAGCGGCTCTCCGCCCGCCACACCGTCGTGGCCGTCGCCGGACCCACCGGCAGCGGCAAGTCCTCCCTCTTCAACGCCCTCGCCGGCGTCCCCGTCTCCGAGACCGGGCTGCGCCGCCCCACCACCTCCGCGCCCATCGCGCTCAGCTGGTCCGAGGGCTCGGCGGGGCTCCTGGACCGGCTCGCCGTTCCCAGCCGGCTCCGCCGTCGCCCCCTCGCGGGCGGCGCGGCCGACGAGGAGCTGCAGGGGCTCGTCCTGATCGACCTGCCCGACCACGACTCGGCCGTCACCGCCCACCGCGACCAGGTCGACCGGGTCCTCGGCCTGGTCGACGCCGTGATCTGGGTCGTGGACCCGGAGAAGTACGCCGACGCCGTCCTCCACGAGCGCTATCTGCGCCCGCTCGCGGGCCACGCCGAGGTCACCTTCGTCGTCCTCAACCAGATCGACCGGCTGGGCGGCGAAGCGGCCGACATCGTCCTGGACGACCTGCGCCGCCTCCTCGACGAGGACGGCATGGCCCTCGGCGAGCACGGCGAGCCCGGTGCCACCGTCCTCGCGCTCTCCGCCCTCACCGGGGAAGGCGTGGGCGAACTGCGCGAACTCCTCGGCCGGTTCGTCCAGGAGCGCACCGCGCCCGCGCGGCGGCTCTCGGCCGACGTCGACGCGGCGGCAGCCCGGCTCCGGCCGGCGTACGTCTCCGACGGGCAGACCGGTCTGGGCGAGCGGGCGCGGGAGGCCTTCGCGGGCCGCCTCGCGGTCGCCGTCGGTGCCACCGCCGCCGGCGAGGCCGCCGAACGCGTCTGGCGCCGGGGAGCCATCCGCGCCTGCGGCACCCCCTGGCTGCGGCTCTACCGTTGGTACGAGCGGGTCCGCTGGCACGGCTCCACCGACCCCCGCCTCAAGACGCCGGTGGAGGACGAACTGACCGCGCGCCAGAGGGTGGAACAGGCGGTACGGACCGTCGCCGACGAGGCGTCGCGCGGGCTGCCGGCGCCCTGGGCACAGGCGGTGCGCGAGGCGGCGGCGCGCGGGGCCGAGGGGCTGCCCGAGGCGCTCGACGAACTCACCGTGACCATCGGCGATCCGGCCGCCCGGCCGCCGCGGCCCGCCTGGTGGCCGGCCGCCGTCCTCGCCCAGGTGCTCATGACGTTCCTGCAGATCTTCGGCGCGTTGTGGTTGGTCGGCCAGATCGTCGGCGTGGTCGAGCCGGGGTTGCTGCCGCCGGTCCTCATCATGATCGGCGGCATCGTCGGCGGGCCGCTGGTGGAGTGGGCGTGCGCCGCGGCCGTGAAGGGGCCGGCCCGACGGTACGGGCAGGAGGCCGAGCGGAAGCTGCGGGAGGCGGCGGCCGCGTGCGGGCGGGCGCGGGTGTTGGACCCGATCTCGGCGGAGCTGATGCGGTATCGGGAGGTGCGCGACCAGTACGTGACGGTGTCGGCGACCCGGTCGGGCACGCGGGTGACACGGCTGGGCGGCGCGGGCGGTACGCGGTGGGGCGGTACGAGGTCGGGGGCACGGCTGAGGTGAGCCCTCTGCGACCCCCCCCCACGGGTGAAGGAGTTTTCCCCAGGAGGTGCCCTCTCCACAGGCTCGGGCAAGGGTTATTGGCCCGGTCCACCATGGAGCCGGCTTCGGTGGTGGAGCCGGTTTCGGAGAAGGCGCGGAAAGGGGAGGCGCATGAACGACACGATGGTGACGCTGGTCGGGAACGTCGCGACGGCCGTGGAGTACCGGGACACGGCGACGGGTGGGGTGGCCCGGTTCCGTTTCGCGGTGACCGCGCGCCGCTGGGACCGGGAGCGCGGCACCTGGACGGACGGACGCACCAGCTTCTACACGGTGTTCGCCTGGCGAGCACTCGGCGCGAACCTGGCCGCCTCGGTCTCGGTGGGCGAACCGCTGGTGGTGCACGGCCGATTGCGGGTGCGTGAGGAGGACCTGGAGGAGGGCAGGCCGGACGGCCGCCGCAGGACCTTCGTGGACATCGACGCGCTGGCCGTGGGCCACGATCTGACGCGCGGTACGGCGGCTTTCCGCCGGGTGGCGAAAGGTGAACCACGTCTGACGGAACGCCAGGCGAACGGGGGTGCGGAGAGGGACCCGTGGGAGACGACGGGGGTGGGGGCGGAGGCGGAGGCCCAGGTGAGGGCACAAGTGGAGGGAAAGGTTCCGCAGGTTCTGGAACCCGTGCCCTGACCTCGAGTTGAGGGGATTTGTCGATACCGCGACCAGCGCTTCTTCGCGAATCGGACCCCGGTCATAACGATTCCGAGTCGGAATGGTTATCAGACTGTATGAACGGGCACTCGGGTCTTCCCTCTCCCTAGGATTCGCGGGTACTCATACGGGACTTGAGTCGGCCCATGCGCCATGTGAGCCGCTTGGGTCCATTGAGTCAACTGGGTCAGTGAGTCTGCTGGCGAAGCGCTCCCCCCACGTGTCGCGACCGACGATGCGGAGCAGCTCGCCCGGAGGGGAAATTCATGTTTTCTGTTCGGAGGCGCGGCGTTGCCCGCCTTGCCGCCGCGACCGTGGTCTCGGGCCTCGTCGCTGCGGGTGCCATAGCCATCGCGGGACCGGCTGCCGCTGACGAGGGCGCCGACGGCACCGGCGGCGCGACCGCCACGCTGGGCAAGCTCACCGTCTTCGACAAGGTCGAGATCAAGGGCCAGGGCAAGTACTCGGCCGGCCTGTTCGAGATGCAGGTCACGCCCGGCGGTTCGCTTCAGACGTACTGCATCGACCTGTACACCGGTGCCAAGACGGGCCAGGAGTACAAGGAGGTCGGCTGGGACCAGTCCTCCCTCCACAACAACCAGAACGCCGGAAAGATCCGCTGGATCCTCCAGAACTCGTACCCGCAGGTGAACGACCTCGCGGCCCTGGCCAAGAAGGTCGGCGCGAAGAACCTCACCGAGAAGACCGCCGCTGCCGCCACGCAGGCCGCGATCTGGCACTTCTCGGACAACGTCGAGGCCACGCCGGTCAACAAGAACGCCCAGAAGCTCACCGAGTACCTGGAGAAGAACGCCGAGAACCTGACGGAGCCCAAGCCCTCCCTCAGCCTCTCCCCGGCCTCCGTCGCCGGTAAGTCGGGCGAGCGCCTCGGCCCGATCACGGTCGACACCAACGCTGCCTCGGCCGCCGTCTCCCTCGCGCCGGGCGCGCCCGCGGGCGTCAAGCTCGTGGACAAGGACGGCAAGGTCGTCTCCAACGTCTCCAACGGCAGCCAGGTCTTCTTCGACGTTCCGGCCGGCACGCCCGACGGCGCCGCCGAGCTGGCGGTCAAGGCCGACACGACGGTCCCGATCGGCCGCGCGTTCGTCTCCACCAAGGTCAAGAGCCAGACCCTGATCCTGGCGGGCACCAGCACCTCCAGCGTCACGGCGAAGGCCACCGCCACGTGGGCGAAGAAGGGTGCGATCCCGGCCGTCACGGCCGAGAAGAACTGCGCCAAGGGCGGCCTGGACGTCACGGCCTCCAACGAGGGTGACGAGGACTTCACCTTCGAGCTCAAGGGCAAGAAGGTCACCATCGGCGCCGGCAAGTCGGAGACGGTGACGATCCCGCTGGCCGAGGACGAGGCCTACGACTTCACGATCACCGGCCCGAACGGCTTCGAGAAGAACTTCAAGGGCGTTCTCGACTGCAAGACGGCCACCCCGGGCCCGCTCCCGTCGGAGACCCCGTCGACCGAGCCGTCCCCGACCACGCCGGCCACCACCACGGGCGGCTCCACCACCGGTTCCACGACCGGCGGCGGCGACCTGGCCGAGACCGGTAGCTCCAACGCCACCCCGATGATCGCCGGCATCGCCGCGCTCCTCGTGGTCCTCGGCGGCGGCGCGGTCTTCTTCCTCCGCAAGAAGAAGACGGCCGGCCAGTAGTACCCGAAGCAGTACCCGCCTCACGGCACCCACCGGCCCCGGTGCGCGACTCGCGCGCCGGGGCCGGTGTCGTACCACGGCGACGGCCCTCGGGGCCGGGCCTGTGCGATCACAGGCATCGTCACGGCCTGGACCCGCGGACGAGGCGCGCAAAAGGCCCAGCGATGACCGGTGGCGACCGTCGGTGACAGCTCGGCTACGAGGGTGACCCAGGAAGCCGCAGGTCAGGGGTTCCCCCGGGTACTGGTTCGCTCCCGAGGGTGGCGGTCAGGCAAGATGGGGTGTATCTGCCCACTCACTCTTTGCCGGACGGTTTCTCTTGGCTGAGTACATCTACACGATGCGCAAGACGCGCAAGGCGCACGGCGACAAGGTCATCCTCGATGACGTGACGCTGAGCTTCCTGCCCGGTGCGAAGATCGGTGTGGTCGGCCCGAACGGTGCCGGTAAGTCCACCGTCCTCAAGATCATGGCCGGTCTTGAGCAGCCGTCCAACGGTGACGCCTTCCTGTCGCCCGGCTACACCGTCGGGATGCTCCTCCAGGAGCCGCCGCTCGACGAGTCCAAGACCGTCCTCCAGAACGTCCAGGACGGCGCCGCCGAGATCATGGGGAAGCTTCACCGCTTCAACGAGGTCGCCGAGCTCATGGCGACCGACTACTCGGACGCGCTCATGGAGGAGATGGGCAAGCTCCAGGAGGACCTGGACCACGCCAACGCCTGGGACCTCGACGCGCAGCTCGAGCAGGCCATGGACGCGCTGGGCTGCCCGCCCGGTGACTGGGCGGTCACCAACCTCTCCGGTGGTGAGAAGCGCCGCGTCGCGCTCTGCAAGCTCCTCCTCGAGGCGCCCGACCTGCTGCTCCTCGACGAGCCCACCAACCACCTGGACGCCGAGTCCGTGCAGTGGCTGGAGCAGCACCTCGCCAAGTACCCCGGCACCGTCGTCGCCGTCACCCACGACCGGTACTTCCTCGACAACGTCGCCGAGTGGATCCTGGAGCTCGACCGCGGTCGCGCCCACCCCTACGAGGGCAACTACTCCACCTACCTGGAGAACAAGGCGACCCGCCTCAAGGTCGAGGGCCAGAAGGACGCGAAGCGTGCGAAGCGTCTGAAGGAAGAGCTCGAGTGGGTGCGGTCGAACGCCAAGGGGCGTCAGGCCAAGTCCAAGGCCCGTCTCGCTCGCTACGAGGAGATGGCCGCCGAGGCCGACAAGATGCGGAAGCTGGACTTCGAGGAGATCCAGATCCCGCCGGGCCCGCGCCTGGGCTCCATCGTCGTCGAGGTCAACAACCTCTCCAAGGCCTTCGGCGAGAAGGTCCTGATCGACGACCTCAGCTTCACCCTGCCGCGTAACGGCATCGTCGGAATCATCGGCCCGAACGGCGCCGGCAAGACCACGCTCTTCAAGATGATCCAGGGTCTCGAGACCCCGGACTCCGGCGAGATCAAGGTCGGCGAGACCGTCAAGATCTCGTACGTCGACCAGAGCCGCGCCAACATCGACCCGAAGAAGACGCTGTGGGCCGTCGTCTCCGACGAGCTGGACTACATCAACGTCGGCCAGGTCGAGATGCCGTCCCGGGCGTACGTGTCCGCGTTCGGCTTCAAGGGCCCGGACCAGCAGAAGCCGGCCGGTGTGCTCTCCGGCGGTGAGCGCAACCGCCTGAACCTGGCGCTCACCCTCAAGCAGGGCGGCAACCTGCTGCTCCTCGACGAGCCCACCAACGACCTCGACGTCGAGACGCTGTCGTCGCTCGAGAACGCGCTCCTGGAGTTCCCGGGTGCGGCCGTGGTCGTCTCCCACGACCGCTGGTTCCTCGACCGGGTCGCGACGCACATCCTCGCCTACGAGGGTGAGTCGAAGTGGTACTGGTTCGAGGGCAACTTCGAGTCGTACGAGAAGAACAAGGTCGAGCGCCTTGGTGCGGACGCGGCCCGTCCGCACCGCGCCACGTACAAGAAGCTGACCCGAGGCTGAGCGTGCGTCACATCTACAGCTGTCCCCTGCGCTGGTCGGACATGGATGCCTTCGGGCACGTCAACAACGTCGTCTTCCTGCGGTATCTGGAAGAGGCGCGGATCGACTTCATGTTCCGGCTGGCGCCGGGCGACGGTTCGCCGTCGTTCTCCGGCGGGTCCGTCGTGGCCCGGCACGAGATCGACTACGTACGGCCGTTGGTCCACCGGCACGCGCCGGTGACCATCGAGTCGTGGGTCACGAAGATAGGCGCGGCGTCCCTGACGATCGCGTACGAGATCAAGGACCCGGAAGTGACGTACGTACGGGCCTCCACGATCGTCGTCCCCTTCGACCTGGAGGCCCAGCGGCCGCGTCGTATCTCCGCCGAGGAGCGCTCGTTCCTCGAGGAGTACATGGACGACGGGATGACTGCCGCCGCATGATCGCGCCGCTGCACTTCGCCGACGCCAGGGAGGCGGCGGACCTCGCCGCCTTCCTGGCCCGGCTGATCCACTACGACCGCGCCGCCGCCGTCCGCCTCCAGGCGGGAGGCGGGGCGCTCGCCGTGTTCGGTCGGCCGCCGTCGTTCGAGGTGCTGGCCATCCGCACGGCGCGGCTGGTCGACGAGGTGGATCTGGACGTCACGGTGTCGGCCGGTGAACTCCTCGAAGGCGTCGAGGAGTCGGCCGGCAAGGCCGTCGTCCCCGACGCCGTCACCGGACCGCCGTGGGCCGGTGTCCTGCCGCCGCGGGGCGGCTGGGAGCCGGTGACCGGAGTGCCGGGAGCCGTGGCACTGCGCGGCGCGGTGGCAGCCGCGGTCTCCGAATTCCGGGCGCGGGACGAGGAGTTGCCCGAGGAGCGCCGGACGCGGGCCGAGCGGGACCGGATCGGCCGCGAGATCTGGTCGCGGACGGTCGCGGACACCGGGCTTCCGCTGCGGGCCGTGCACGCGGCGCAGTCCCTCGGTTTCCTGCCCCCGCACGAGGTCCCGGTGGCGCTCCTCGCCTCGGGCCCCTGGCTGCGCCTGCGGACCCCGTACGGCTCGATAGCCCTGCGTACGGTCCCGATGTCGCTGACCGTCGCCCCGACCTCACGGCACAGGCACTGACCTGACCTTCAGGCGAGCCGCGTGAGCCCCCGGGAGGGCCGGCGCCGCACGGCCGCGACACCGACGGCCAGAGCCCAGTAGACGATCAGGGCCGCGGTCAGGGCGGTGTTCCCCCAGCCGACGGCGCTGTAGAAGTCGGCCGCGTCCGTCCCGAAGAACAGGGACGGTACGAACGCCACGTTGACCGCCGCGACGGCGTAGGCGCTCCACCCGGCCCAGCGCGGCAGGACCCCACTGCGCAGGATCGCGTACCCGGCGGCCACCAGCAGGACCGCCGTCAGAAGCCTGGCCACCGATCCGTGCAGCAGCATGTTCGCGTGGGCCAGCGGCCCGTCGACGGTGGGGTCCAGCGTCCCGTCGGGACGCTGCAGAACGGTCCCCGCCTCGATCGACGCCGCGACCAGTGTGACGGTGACGTACGCCGTGCCCGCGCCGAAGACGAGGCTCGCCGGCCACTCGAACGCGGGGCCCGCGCCGCGGATCAGATGGCGCAACCCCGTCAGGAAGACCAACAGGGCTCCGCACGTCAGGATGTTCAGCAGGATCCTGGCGAGGACGTTCGAGGCCGGTGGTGCTCCGGAGTACACGAAGTACAGCGGCACGCCGACAGCGGCGAGCAGGCCCGCGGCGATGCCGCAGGCACCCATCATCCGTCGTATCCGTAGGTCGTCCATGGTGGTTCCTTCCTCGGTCGATCAGGGGTCGGAGGTCAGCGGGGTGCGGCCGCGGCCTCGATGCCGTCGAGCAGCCGCGTGATCCCGTGGCGGACGATCGGGGTGACGTCGCCGTCCTCGTCCTCGTCGAGCCCCTCCTCGCCCGCGAGCGAGCAGAGGAGGGGGAAGCGCTCCGGGTCGAGCCGCCGGGCCAGCACCTCGCCGTACGCGGCGGCGCTCTCGGGATCGAGCTCGGTGGCCACCCGCGCCAGGTCGCGAACGGCGCTGGAGACGAAGGTGGCGAGCGGGATCAGTTCCTCGCGCGGCAGGCCCGCGCGGTGGAGGGGCCTCAGGAGCGCCTCGAACCAGGCCAGTTCGTTCGGGCCGACCGGTGCGCTCGACGTCGGGACCCGCAGCATCCACGGGTGTCGCAGATAGAGGTCCCACAGCGACGCCACCCACGCCTCGACCTCGGCGCGCCACCCGGCCGGGGGAGACGGGGGCGTCGGCGGACGGCCGGTCGCGAAGTCGGTCATCGCCGCGATCAGTTGATCCTTGCCGGGGATGTGCCGGTAGAGGGCCATGGCCGTGCAGCCGAGCTCCGCGGCGACGCGCTGCATCGAGAGCGCGGCCAGTCCCTCGGCGTCGGCGGCGGCCACGGCGGCGTTCACGATCCGCCGGACGCTGAGCCGGGGACGGTCCTCGGGCTGTTCCTCCGTGTCGGTGCGCCACAGGAGGTCCGCGACCGCGCTCAGGTCGTGGGGCGTTGCGGCACGGCCGCTCCGGTCTCCGCGCGTCATGGGCACTCCAGCGGGGTGTGTTTATGCGATAAACTCAGCGTACGCCATAAACAGAACCGCATGCCAGTCCCTGTGTGCGTGGCATACTCCGGCGGGGCGAGGGCCGCCCCCGCCGGACCCCGTCAGCCCTCCGCGCCGTCCGGACCCTTGTCGTCCGGCCACACCCCGATGTGGTCCTGTTCCAGCTCCAGCATCACGCGGTGCTCCATGCCCAGCGCCTCCGTGTACTCCGCCGGCAGCTGCAGCCGCCCCGCGCGGTCGAGCATCGCGTACTCGCGCGCCACCAGGGACTCCTGGCCCTCCGCGTCGACCTCCGTGCGGCGCAGGACCTCCGAGGAGGTGCGGCCGTCGCGGATGGCGACCGTGCGGCGCACCTCGGAGGCGACCGTCTGATCGTGGGTGACGATCACGATCGTCGTGCCCAGCTCCTCGTTGGCGCGACGGAAGGCCGCGAAGACCTGCTCGCCCGTCGCCGAGTCCAGCTCGCCGGTCGGCTCGTCCGCCAGCAACACCGAAGGGGAGTTGGCCAGCGCGACCGCGATCGCGACCCGCTGCTGCTGGCCGCCGGACATCTGGTGCGGGCGCCGGTCCCGGCAGTCCGCGACGTCCAGCATCGCGAGCAACTCCTCCGCCCGCTCGCCCTTCCGCCTCGCCCGGCCGCCGCCGCGCAGCTGCATCGGCAGGGCCACGTTCTGCGCTGCCGTCAGATACGGGAGGAGGTTGCGCGCCGTCTGCTGCCAGACGAAGCCCACCACGTCCCGCCGGTACCGCAGCCGCGCCTTCGCGTCCATGGCCAGCAGATCGCAGCCCGCGACCTTCGCCGCGCCGGCCGTCGGCACGTCCAGGCCCGCCAGGATGTTCATCAGGGTCGACTTGCCGCTGCCGGACGCGCCGACCAGGGCCATCAACTCTCCCTCCTTCACCAGGAGATCGAGTCCCTGGAGCGCCTGCACCTCCACCCCGTCCGTGGTGAAGATCCGTACGAGCCGGTCGCAGGCGATCAGGGCGTCGTGCCCGTACGAGGGCCGGTCGCGGTGCGCGGTCGCTCGCTGTTCCAGCTCCGCAAGGCTGATGTCGGTCATCGTGCGTCTCCTGCCCTGAGTTCCTTGATCGAGCCTGTGCGCGCCGACCACCACGCCTGAAGGACGGCCGCCACCCCTGTCAGGACCACCACGCCCAGCGCGGGCAGCCCCAGCGACCACGGGTCCGCCCGCAGGGTCGCGCCGTCGAGGACGGCGAACCCCGGCGCCGCCGCCAAGGAGAGCCGGACCAGATCCACGCCCGGCCCGAGCAGCAGGATCGTCGCCCAGCCGACGAGGGTGCCGCCGACCGCGGCGAGCAGCGCCTGCGGCAGCGCCTCGAGCCCGAGGAGCCGCCGGCCCTGCCGCCGGGTCAGGCCCATGGTCCGCAGCCGGGCCAGGAGCGTGGCCCGCTCCGGCGCCGACTGCATCAGCGACAGCAGAACGGCGAGCACCGCGTAGCCCGCGCCCGCACCGATCGCCGCCAGATAGATCCGCTCGGCGCCCGACTGCATCGGCGAGTCCACATAGGTGGCCCGCCGTTCGGTCCGCAGCACCACCGAGAAGTTCGGGGACTTCGCCGCGACCGCGGCCCGCAGCGCCTTCCCGTCGACCGAAGGGCCGGACGCCAGCAGCGCGGTGTCCGCCCGGTTCGTCAGGTCGGCGGCGTTGACCAGCAGGAAGTCCCCGCCGGGCAGGGCCGGGGTGGCGGCCCGTACCGCCACGATCCGCACCTTGAACTCGCCGGCGGCCGCCGTCACGCTCTGCGGCTCGCCACCGAGCCGCGCCGCCACCGCCGGGGAGGCGATCGCCGGCAGGACCCGGTCGTGGTCGATCCGGCCACCTCTCCCGGTGGACTTCAGCAGACCGGCGGGGAAGGGCCCGAAGCCGGTCTGCCGGGCCAGCCGGGTGTACGACTCCGGTTCCACCCCCACCAGGGGCGCGGACCGCGCCTCCTGCGTGCGGCCTGTCCCGGCCGGCAGCAGCAGGCCGTACTCGATCTGGACCGCGGCCACGTCCCGCACCCCCGCCGACCCACGCACCGCCGTCGCCAGACCGGCCGGCAACGGCACCCCGTCGGTGTTCCCCGCGACCCGTGCGTCCGCGCCGGTCTCCAGGAGCGCGGCCCGGTCGCGGGCGTCGGCGACCCCGGCGAGCACCGAGCCGCCGAACGCGGCCGTCGTCAGCGCCACGAGGAGCGCGAGCAGCGGCAGCGCACCGGTCGCCGAGGACCGCCCGGCCCGGGCGAGCGACAGATATCCCACCGCGCCGCGCAGTCTGCGCGCCGGGCGGGCCGCCCACCGCAGCGGCAGCGGATACAGCCGTACGAGCACCAGCGCGGCGATCAGCGCGACCAGCACCGGCGCCGAGCTGACGAGATAGTCCCCGGAATCGTCCGTACCGCGTCGGCGCAGCGCCACGACAGCGCCGACGGCCAGGACGAGCACGGTGAGTTCGGCGACCGTACGGCCCCGGGAGGGGCGGGCGTCGACCAGGTCCTGGCGCCCGCCGTGCGTGAGCGGCCTGCGGTGCAGGAACAGCGCGCGCAGCGGCAGCGCCTGCGTGGCCAGGAGCGCGACCGCGCCGGCCGCGGCCAGGGCCGGCAGGAAGCGGGCATCGGGGAAGACGACCGTCGCGAGCAGCAGACCGAGCCCGGCGGCGGGCAGGGCGAGGACGGCCGTCTCGCCGAGCAGCCGGACTCCGATGCCCGCGAGCGAGCCGCCGCGCGAGCGCAGCAACGCCAGCTCCGCGGCGCGCCGGGCCGCGAACAGACCGCCGGTCATGGCGAGGACGACCGCCGCGACCGCGCCGATGCCGAACGCGGCGACGGCGACGACCGGAGCGATCGCCGTACGCATCCCGCGGTAGCCGCCCACGACCTCGTCGAGGTCGGTGTCGACCGCGCCGTTCCGGCCGATCGCCTCCCGGACCTGCACCAGGCCGGGGCCGCCGGACATGGAGGCGACGGCCTCGCCGAGCCGGGGCGTGTCCTGCGCGGTGAGATGGCCGGAGGCGGGCGCGAGGCGCCAGTAGAGCTCCGGCTCGCCGCTGCCCGACAGGAGCACGGGGCCGGCGGCGGGCGGGAGCAGCAGCGCGGCCTGCCAGTAGAACTGCGTGCCGGCGCCGCGCGGGACGACGGCGTACACGGGGGACCGCAGCAGTGGTTCGACGGACCAGTAGGCGCCCCCGGGCCGCATCGGGTCCACGATGCCGGTGATGGTGACGGCGAGCGGGGTCGAGGAGAACTTGGCCGGCACGTGCACCACCGAACCGACCTTCAGCCGCAGCGACTTCGCCGTCGCCGTGGTGACGGCCGCCTCGCTCGTGCCCTTGGTCGCGTCGGCCTTCGCGGGCAGCCGGCCCTCCCGTACCGTCGCGTGCTCGGCGAGCCCGGACGGTGTGGCCATCGTGAACTCGGGTGCTATCCCGAACGGCCGGGGAAGCCAGGGGTCGAGCCCGGTGACCCGCTTCGTGGTCCGTACCCCGTGCACCGACTCCCGGGGATCGGCGCGCAGCGGCTGCGGCAGCAGCTCCTCCAGCGCGGCGCGGTCCTTGGCCAGCCGCTCGGGCTCGATGCCGCCCTCCGCGAGCACCCGCGGAAGGAGGGTCGTGATGCCGAGGACCGCCTTGGCGGGCGCGGCGGTGGCGATGTGGTTCCGCAGGCCCTCGGTCTCGTACCCGTCGACGGTCCGGGGGAGGGCGGCGGCGAGGAAGGCGGTGACCAGGACGAGGAGCGCGAAGGCCCACGCCGTCCCCGGCGCGGTCCGCAGCCGGGTCCGCACCCAGGGAGCAACGGCGCGGGCGGGCTTGCGGGGCATGTCGGACGCCTTCCTGCCGGGTGCGGTACGCATCACTGGTCCCCCTGGTGGCGCAGGGTCACGGCCGGGTCGGTTCGGCGCAGCGCGATCGTGGCGACGATCAGCAGCGGCACCGCGGCGACCCCGGCGAGCAGCAGGGCCACGTGTCCGGGCGGGAGTTCGACCAGGACGCGGGGGACGGGCCGGGTCGCCTGTCCGGTCAGGACGACCAGCGGGACGACGGCCCTGGTCAGCACGGCGCCGAGGGCGACGCCCACCAGCAGGCCGATGCCGACCAGCAGGCCCTGTTCGGCGGCGATCAGCCGGGCCAGCTGGCGACGCGGGGCGCCGAGCGCCCGCAACACCCCGAACTCGGCCGACCGTTCACGGGTCGAGCCGGCCGCGCTGACCGCGAAGCCGACGGCCGCGAGCGCGGCGGCGGCCGCCGCCACCGCCATCAGCGCGGCGTTGGGGCCCGCGCCGAGCGGGTCGCCGAGCAGCTCGGCGGCGGCCTCGTCCCGCACGAGCACCTTGCCGGGATCGGCGTCGGGGCGGGCCCGCAGCGCCCGGGCGACCTCGTCGGTCCGACCGGGCGCGGCGGTCAGCCACCACTCGGTGGGCGGCAGGGTCGCGGTGCGGTCGGCGGCGAGGTACTGGTTGGCCGCGTGCAGGTCGAGGAGGAGGGCGCCCCCGTCGTCGGGCGTGGCGGACGGCGCGGTCGCGGACACGGCCAGGGCCCCGCTGCCGGTGGTGGGCAGCTCCCGGACACTGTCGACGATCGTCACCCGCAGACGCAGGCCGGCGAGCGACACCTCCACCTCGTCGCCCTTCTTCGCCCCAGCAGCCGCGAGGAAGGCGTCGCTCGCCACCCCGCGCAGCGTCTTCGGAGGGGCGGGCCGCGGTGCGGCGATCCGCACGTTGAAGTCCTCCGGACCGTCGAAGAGGTCCGTCCGGGACACGCCGTCGACGTCGTATCCGGTCGAGAACGGCGCGCTGCCGCCCGAGCTCCCGGTGAGCGGAAGCGGATCCTGCCACTCGCCGTTCGACGTCGTCCGGTACCCGGCGGTCCAGGAGGCGAAGGGGCGCGCGATGTCGAGCGGGCGCTCTGCGTCGCGTTCGTGCAGGGAGACGAGCTGTTCGACGGCGAGGGTCTGCCGCCCGCCCGGCCCCTCGGCGCTCTGCCCGTCCAGCTCCACGCCGGTCAGGTTCAGCACGCCGCCGGCCGCCGGGCCGGTCGCGTCGGGGCCGAGGCCGAGGGCGAGCCGGTGCGGCTTCCCGTCGGCAGGCAGCGGCCCGAGGAGCTGACGGTACGGAACGCCGTGGCGGTCCTCCAGGACCACCGTCACCTGGACCGTCGCCGTGCCCGGCGGCGCCGTGCGCCGCAGGTCGAGGGCGAGGCCGCGGCTGCCGGCGGGCAGGGCGAGCCCCGGACGCGGGGCGTCCTTCGGGGCCAGGGACG
Organism: Streptomyces sp. NBC_01353; assembly: GCF_036237275.1. GTDB lineage: Bacteria > Actinomycetota > Actinomycetes > Streptomycetales > Streptomycetaceae > Streptomyces. The sequence continues at coordinate 5,669,150 of NZ_CP108352.1, forward strand.
TCAGCAGGTCGGAGGCGGGAAGGTCGGCGAGGTCGTCGCGGAGCAGGAAGCCGTCGGCGGCGTGCCGTGTGTCCAGGGCGAGGACGGTCGCGGTCCGGTTCTCCGCGAGGTCCGTGGTGGCGCGGTGCGCGGGGGCGGCCGAGCCGAGCCCGGGCAGCGCGGCGTACCGGCCGGCCTGGCTCGGGTCGGGGGCGCTGCCGGTGAGGACCCGTAGCGCCGTTCCCGTACGGAAGTCGGCCCGGTCCTCCTGCGAGCGGTCCCACGAGGCGCTCTGCCCGATGGCGAGCATCCCCATCGCGACGGCGAGGACGAGCAGCAGCACCGGGCCCGCGCCGCGCAGCGGCCGGCGGCTGAACTGCCAGCCCGCGAGCGCGGCCGGCAGTCCGCGCCCGCCCGCGGCGCGCCGCTCGGCGAGCCGGGCCGCGGGCGGCAGCAGCCGCAGGGTCAGGACGGTGCCGGCGAGCAGCGCGAGCGCGGGGGCGGCCACGAGGAGGGGGTCGATGCCGAGGGAGCCGCCGCGGTCGCCGCTGAGCGCACCGGCGCCTCCGTCCCCGGACGCTCCGGTCTGCCGGTCGAGCTGCCAGTAGGCGACGGCCGCGACGAGGAGGAGGGCGATGTCGGCCCCCGCCCGTACGGGTCCGGGCAGCGCGGCCGTCCGCCCGTTGCGGAGCTTCACCACCGCGCCGTCCCCGGTGCTCAGCGCGGGCGCCACGACGGCGGCGGCGCAGCACACGGCGACCAGCGCCGCGACCAGGGACACCTGGCCGAGAGGGGCGTCGTCGAGCCGTAGGCCCAGCGCGCCGAGCGAGGACCGGTCGGCCAGCAGCCGGGTCAGCGGACCGGCGAGGAGCGGGGCGATCACGGCGGCGGGCAGGGCGAGCAGCAGCGCCTCGACGGCGGCGAGCGAGGCGATCCGGCGCCGCGAACCGCCACGGGCCCGCAGCAGTGCGGTCTCGCCCGACCGCTCGGAGCTGAGCAGCCGGGCGACGAGCAGCAGGGCGTACGCGGCGAGCAGCACCAGCTGCACGGCCACGATCATCAGGGTGGACCGGGAGACGAGCAGCGCCCGCTCGGTCTGTTCGAGGACGGTCGGCAGCGAGGTGTGTGCGGTGACGGTGGAGCCGAACCGGGAGGCGTCGGCGGCGAGCGCCTTCGGCTCCGCCGTGGCGGAGGCGCGCAGCGCGTCCATCCGGCCGGTGGTGACCCCGGTGAAGTCGGCGCCGGCCAGCCAGGACGTCTCGCCCGCGGTGACCCGGCCGGAGCCGAGGACGGCGGGATCGGCGACCAGCGGGCCGTACGTCGTGAACACGACGGTCTGCACCCCGCGCCCGCCCGCCGGGTCCAGCTGCCAGTAGAGATCGGTGAGGTCGGCAGGCCGGTAGAGGCCGGTGATCCGGGCCTTGACCGGCTTGCCGCCGAGCCGGTCGGTGAGATCGAGTACGGTCCCCGGCCCGATCCGCAGCCGCTTGGCGGCCTCCTCGGGAACCACGACGTCGATCGTTCCCCCGGCCGCGCCGTCTTGGGGCCAGGCGCCCTTCACGAGCGTGAGGCGCGAACGGTCGAGCGCGGCGATGTGCGTGAGATCGGGTTCGCCCAGGCGCGCGCCCGGATCCTGAAGGCTCCGGGGCAGTGCGTACGGCCCCGAGCGCTCCAGCTTCCGTACGTCGACCGGCAGCCCGTCGAAGGTCCGGCCGGCCGCCTCACGCGTCGCCGCGTCGGCGCCGTCCCGCTTGCCCGTCGGCACCTGCGCGGAGACGACCAGCGCGGCGGCGGGCGCGGCCCGGCCCTGCAGGGTGCCCTGGAGGGCGGCGTCGCCGATGGAGCCGGAGAAGGCCGCGAGCGCGGCGAGCACGGAGGTGGTCAGCAGGACGGCGAGAAGCGCCGCGGCGAGCAGCAACCGGTGTGCCCTGACACGCAGAAGTACGAACCCGGTCACCCATCCCCCTGAACCCCACCGAACGTTCATCCGATGCTTTCAGAGGGCACGTGCCCCTGGAAACCGCTTGCACGGGGTCCTTGACTCGATCGTGACCGTTATTCGGGGCCACGACACCGGAATGCGTCAGTCCGCGGTGTTCACCATCGACGCGGCCGCGTACGTGAGGTACTTCCACAGCTGGCTCTCGTGCTCGGGCGCCAGACCCAGCTCGTCGACCGCGTCCCGCATGTGCCTCAGCCAGGCGTCGTGCGCCGCCTTGTCGACCGTGAACGGGGCGTGGCGCATCCGCAGCCGGGGGTGGCCGCGGTGGTCGCTGTAGGTACGGGGGCCGCCCCAGTACTGGATCAGGAAGAGCACGAGGCGCTCCTCCGCGGGCCCGAGGTCCTCCTCGGGGTACATCGGGCGCAGCAGAGGGTCCTCCGCGACTCCCTGGTAGAAGCGGCGCACGAGACGCCGGAAGGTCTCCTCGCCACCCACCTGCTCGTAGAAGGTCTGCTCCTGAAGTGTGCCGCGCGGAATCTCCATCACCGTTCCATCGTCTCAGATGCCCCGACGGAGGACCGGAGGTCTAGGACCACCGGCCTCCGGACCGCTCGCCTCCCCACCGCCCGCGCAGGACAGTGGAGGCATGGGCGCTCAGCCGGACGGCTTCGCCGAGGACGGTGCGCGGGCGCGACAGGTTCTCGTACGGGAGATCGAGGCGTACGGCGCTCTGCGCGACCCCGCCTTGCACACGGCCTTCTCCGAGGTGCCCCGCCATCTCTTCGTCCCCTACTACTACGTCTCCGGGACCGGCGGCTACGAGCGGCTCTGGTCCGGCGACCCCGACCCCGGCCGGCGCGCACGCTGGCTGCGGGGTGCCTACCAGGACGAGCCGCTGGCCACCCGGGTACGGGACGGGGAGCTGGTCAGCTCCTCCAGCCAGCCCTCCCTGATGGCGCAGATGCTGGATGCCCTGGAGGTGCGGGACGGGCAGGACGTCCTGGAGATCGGCGCCGGCACCGGCTACAACGCCGCCCTGCTCAGCCACCGGCTCGGCGCCGAGCACGTCACCACCGTCGATCTTGACGAGGACATCACCGAGTCCGCCCGCACCCATCTCGCCGCCGCCGGGTACCGGCCCGCCGTGATCACCGGCGACGGCGCCCGCGGCTGCCCCGAACGCGCCCCGTTCGACCGGATCGTCGCGACCTGCACCGTGCCGTCGATCCCGTACGCCTGGCTCGCCCAGTGCCGCCCCGAGGCGCTCGTCCTCGCGCCGCTCTCCACCGGGCTGATCCTGCTGCGGGTGCGCGACGCGTCCCATGCGGAGGGCCGCTTCCTGCCCACCTCCGCGTACTTCGTCGCGCTGCGCGGCGGCAACGCCCGCTTCCCCCGGCGGCGGCCGATGGGCCTGCCGCGGCAGGTGTACGACGACGAGCGCTTCCGATTCCTGCGCACCCTGGCGGAGGACACCCTCGACGCGCGCGAAGCGCTCTCGCTCTGGCAGCGCGAGCGGCGGCCTGAGCGGGAGCGCTTCGGGGTGACGGTGCTCGGGGGTCGGCAGTGGGCCTGGCTGGACGACCCCGAGGGGCCGTACGCCTGGCCACTGCCGAGCGGCTGATCCCGGGGTCGTCGCCGGGACCCCGGCCGCTTATCCCCGGCGGACCGTGATCGTCGTCCAGGCGCCGACGTGCACCCGGTCGCCGTCCTGGAGCGGGACGGGCACGTACGGCTGGATCGGTTCTTCGCCACCGTTGATCGTCGTGCCGTTGGTGGAGTTCTGGTCCACCACCGCCCATGAGCCGTCCGGCTGCTGCACCAGCACGGCGTGCTGGTGCGAGACGCCCGGGTCCTCCGGCGGCACGGAGAGGTCGATGTCGGGGGACTCGCCGGTGGAGTGCCGGCGGCGACCGATGCTGACCTGGTTGCCCTGGAGCGGCAGATGCTGCTCGGGGGAGTAGGCGGGCAGGTTCAGGCCCGTGGCCTCCGGACCGCTGCGATGCATCATCGCCATGAAGTAGTCGCGGTCCGGCCCGATGTACGCCGACCAGCCCGCGGCGGGCCGCTGCGGCTGGTACTGCTGCTGTGGCGGCTGCGGGGCGTGCTGCTGCGGCGGAGGCTGCGGGGCGTGCTGCTGCGGCGCGTGCTGCTGCATCGGGGGCGCCTGCGGCGGAGCCTGGGGCTGCGAGGGCGGCGGCAGCATCCAGTCGTCACCGCCTGCGCCACCACCGTGCTGCGGCGGGGCCTGCGGAGCGGGCTGCTGAGGCGCCTGCTGCCCGGGCGGTGGGCTCTGGAAGAAGGACGGCGGGGGCTGCGGCGGCCCCTGCTGGAACCCCTGCGGTGGCTGCGGCTGGGGAATCTGCCCCTGGGGCGGCTGCTGCTGCATCGGCGGACGCTGCGGCGGCGCCTGGTGGTGCGTGGGGTCGGCGGACAGCGGCTCCGCCGGCCGGTTCATCTGCGACGGCCGCGAGCTCTGGTACTCGTACGGGTCCGGCTGCTGCGGAGCCTGCGGCTGCGGCGGACGCGGCGGCGACTGGAAGCCCGGCGGCAGATTGAGGCCCGGCGGCGGGCTCTGCTGCGGGGAGGGCGGCGCCACCGGCGTGTACGAGGTCGCCGTGTTGGTCAGGAAGTTCCAGCGGCACTCCTCGCAGAACGGGGCCATGGCCTCGCGCGGGGTGCGGCACTGGGGGCAGAACTCCGCCTGGGCGGTCGCGTTCGGGTCGTAGCCCCCGGGGCCGGGGCCAGGGCCACCGGGACCCTGTCCGGGTCCACCCGGACCCGGGTATCCGTAGGCCGGCGGCGGGGGCGGGGGAGGCGGCGGTACGGCACCCGCCGGCGCACCCGCCCCGGCCATGCGGTGGCCGCAGACCTCGCACCAGTCGTCGGAAACCGACTGGTGTCCGTTCGGGCAGGTCGGCATGTCGGTGCTTCCCCCTCTCGTCGTCCGGCCCCCTGGCCGGGCTACTTCTTGACGCGAACCGTCTTGGTGGAGCGGGTCTCGAGTGTCATCTCGTCCGCTTCCGCGACCTTCGCCTTCAAACGCACAGTACCTGTCGCCGCGTCGACGACGTCCACCACCTTCGAAAGCAGTTTCGCAGTGTCCTCGTTGCCCGAGGCGGCCGCCAACTGCACCGCGCGCCCCAGCTTGGCCGTCGCCCCGTCGTGGTCACCGGACTTCCGCGCGTCCAGGCCCTGCTGGATGACCTGCGCCAATTCGGCCTGGCCCGTGTAGTGCGCGACCTGTGGATTGATGGACGTGGACATCACCATGTCGTCCGTCCACACCGCCCGGACCAGGCCCTGACCCAGCGTCTGCGGAGTGCCGCCCGCCGGGTCGGGGACGATCAGCGCGACGCGGGCGGCGAGCATCTCCTGGCCGATTTGGGCCTGTGGCACGCGGACGCAGACGTGGTAGTCCCGGGACTCGTCGCCCCAGGAACCGGTCGGGTAGTCACCGGATCGCGGGGGCGCCTCCGTACGGCGCGAGGTCAGGTCCTCGACCGTCGGCGCGACCTGCTTGACGAAGGAGATCTCCACCCCGACCGGGGTCCACAGGCGCAGCGCGACATCCGCGACCTCCTTGCCCATGGCGTTCTCCATCATGATGGTGAAGTCCGCGGAGAGGCCCGTCGGGTCGGCCACGATGTCGGCCGTACCGAGCAGGGCGGAGGCGATGCCGGTGACCTCCTTGACCTCCCAGTCCGTACCGACGCCACGCGCGTCACAGGTGAACCGGCCGGCGCAGGCGTCCAGCGCGGCCCGCAGGTCCTCCGGCGTCTCGTGTTCGTTGCGCCCGTCGGTGAGCAGGATGCCGTGCCGGATCGGCACCTCGGCGGAGGCCAGCAGCCGGTCCGCGAGGCTCAGCCAGGTGCCGATCGCCGTACCGCCGCCCGCGCTCAGCCGGCGCAGTGCGTCCTTGGCCTGGCCACGGGTGGCCGGTCCTGCGACGGCGAGGCGGCCGTTGCCGGGGAAGACCTCATTCGCCACATGCGTACCGGCGATCACGGCGAAGGAGGTGCCGTCGCGAAGGGCGTCGATCGCGGCGGCCGTGGCGTCCCGCGCGCCGCGCATCTTCGTCGGCGGGTAGTCCATCGAACCGGAGCAGTCGACCATGATCACCACGGCGGCGTCGGCGCCCGTGCCGCTCAGCGCCGCACCGCCACTGGTGCCGCCGCCCGTCGAGGTGACCGTGACGATGGCGCTGACCTCACGGCCGCCCTCCGGCAGGAACTCGTTCTGGTACACGTCCACCGAGAACTGAGGCACGTTCGACTTGGAGAAGTTCGCCATGAGTTGAGGCTCCTCGACAACAAGCGTGAGACAAGCGTTGAGACAGGCGTGGGACAGGCGTGGTTCAGAGGCGAGAGGGACAGGGCCGGCGACCGCTCAGGCCGATCCTGCCCCTTGCGGGGAGAGGGCGAACGGCAGCAGCGCCACTGTTACGTTGTCGTGGCCCCCGCCGTCCAGGGCGTGGCCGACCAGCACCTGGGCGCCGTGCAGCAGCCGTCCGGCCGCGTCCGTCGGTACGACCCGGGCCATGTCCTCGGCGGCCTCCGCGTAGTTCCAGAGCCCGTCCGTGCAGACCACGACCACGCCGGGCCGGTCCGGCTTGAACGCGGCCGTGTGCGGCTCCAGTTCGTACGCGTCGGCGCCCAGCCAGCCGGTGATGGCGTGGGCGCGCTCGTCCGCGTACGCCTCCGCCTCGTTCATCAGACCGGCGGCGACCATCTGGGCCGCCCAGGAGTCGTCCTGGGTCAGCCGGGCGGGCGGGGAGGTGCGGTCGTCCGGCACCCAGTAGGCCCGGCTGTCGCCGACCCAGCCGACGATCAGGAGTCCGTCGGCGACGATCGCGCCGACGATGGTGCAGGCGGGGGCGTTCTGGTGGCGGTGCGGATCGTGCTCCAAGCCGCCCTGGCCGGGCTCCTCGGCCAGCGCGTTGACCGCCTCGGCGGCGGCGACGATCGCCTCGTGCATGGCCTGCTGCGGGTGGGTGCCGCGAGGCAGGGCGGTGAGCAGCGACCGACCGGCGGCGCTCGCGGCGGCGGCGGACGCCTCGTCGGGACGGGTCGCCGAGGAGACGCCGTCGCAGACGATCGCCAGGGTGGCGGGGGAGCCGTCGGGGAGCGCGGTGGCGGAGACGGTGAACGCGTCCTCGTTGCGGTGGTGACGCAGGCCGCGGTCGCTGACGGCGGCGACCGCGGAGAGCTCCTGCTCCATGTGGTCGCGCTCACGGGGCTGGGCGTGCCCGCAGTTCTCGCAGTACCCGTCGGGGTCCACATGTCCGGCCCGGCAGGCGACGCACAGCTTGGTCCCGGCGGGCGGGGTCGGCGTCGGCGGGGCCGTACGGGGGTCGGGCGCGGCGAGCGTGAAGTCGCCGTCGGGGCCGGGGGAGGCGGGCGCCTCCGCGGCGCCCGCAGCGCCCGCCGTCTTCGCAGCGCCCGCCGTCTCCGCGGCGAGCGCTGCGAGGCCGCTGCCGGACGTCGCGGCGGCGTGCGGTCCGTCCGTACGGACGGGGACGGTCGGCAGGTCCCGTGCGGGCCGCGCCGCCGAGGCCTCCGCGCCCTCCGGCGCCTCCGTGGTCGGGAGGTCGTGCCCGCCCGAGTCCGTGCCCGGCAGGTCGCCCGGGTGCTGGGTCACCGTCGAGAGGGAGCCGGGCTCGCGGGCCGGAGCGTCGGGCCAGCTCACGGGCGTACCGATCGCCACCGTCGGACGGTCCGGCGCCGACGCCGGTACGGCCGACAGGTCGTATCCGCACGCCCCGCAGAACCGGTCACCCGTGTCCAACGGCTCCGCGCAGCCGGGGCAGGCCGAGAGATCGTGCTGGGGCTTCTGGGACATACTCACACCCACGTCCTGGGGCGGAAACGGTTGGCCCGCTCCACCAGTTCGATCCTCTCCTCGCCCCGCTGAGCGAGCCGGGCGAGCACCCGGTACGAGCGTTCGAGGCCGAAGCGCAGTCCGCGCTCGTCCAGTTCGCTGCCGAGCAGCAGTGCGCCGCCGGGTCCCGCTCCGGGACTTCCGGAGAGTACCCAGTCGAGCGCCGTGCCGAGGACCTCCGTCGACAACTGCTCCCGGCGTACCGCGTCCAGACCGAAGCCCTGGAGCGCGGAGACCTGCGCCGCCGCCGCCGTCAGATCCGCGCCGAGCGGCTCGTTCGGCGGCCGTCGCCGCAGCCGGGCCCGTACGGCCGCGACCCGGGCCGCGGTGTAGTGGATCGACGCCTCCGGTACGGACTCCAGTGTGCGTACGGCTCCTGTGCGGTCACCGGCCGCCAACTGCACCCGGGCGAGCCCGAACGCGGCGCTGACGAAACTCGGATCGGTCGCCCACACCAGGCGGTAGTACTCCGCCGCGTTGTCCAGCTGCCCGAGGACCTCGGCGCAGATGCCGAGGGCCAGCTTGGGCGCGGGCTCTCCGGGGAACGCGTCGTAGATCGCGTCGAAGGACAGCGCCGCGTTCTCGTGGTCGCCGGTCACCAGGGAGGTGAGGCCGCGGTACCAGACCACCCGCCAGTCGTCCGGGACCTGCTCCTCCAGCGTGGCCAGCGCCCGCCCGGCGGAGCCGAGGTCGCTCATCTCCAGGCGGGCCCGCAGTTCGCGCAGCCGCAGCTCCAGGGAGGGCGCGGGCGCGTGGTGCAGGGCGCTGATCAGCTCGGCGGGCGCGGAGGCCATCAGTCCGGCGAGGAAGCCGGCGTTCGGGTCCGCCGGGTCCACCCGAGGGACGGGCAGCGCGAGCGACGTGGCCCGCCCGTCCAGAAGCGTGAGGAAGGGCCCGGCGCCGAACGCCCCGCCCGCCGCCCCGCCCGCTGTTCCGGCCGCCGCCCCGGTGCCCGTGCCCGGCGGCAGGGCCTTGCGGCCGCGCCGGGTCTCCCGTGCGCCCAGGGCCGACACGTCCTCGGTCAGCTCCGCGAACAACTGTGTGTCCGTGACCCGCAGTTCCGTGCCGAACAGCGTCGAGACCGCGGGGCGCGGCCGGCCGGACTGGAGGGCGACGACCTCCCGCAGCACTCCGGTCAGCTGCTCCGCCATCTCCTGCGCGGAGGAGAACCGGCGGGCCGGGTCGGGGTCCGTCGCCCGCACCAGGAGCCGGTAGAACGACTCGTACGTCCGGAAGACCTCGATGTGGTCCGGCTCGGGCAGCGAGTCGACGAAGACGTTAGTGTAGCCCTGGAAGTCGAAGGTCAGCACGGCCAGCGTGCGCGCCACCGTGTAGAGATCGCTGGCCACCGACGGGCCGACCTCGGCCACCTCCGGGGCCTGGTAGCCGACCGTGCCGTAGATCGCGGACTCGTCGTCGTCCATCCTGCGGACCGCGCCCATGTCGATCAGCTTGAGCTGGTCCTCGGACTGGATCGCGTTGTCGACCTTGAAGTCGCAGTACAGCAGGTTCCGGCTGTGCAGGTGTCCGAGCGCCTCCAGCGCCTCGATCCCGTACGCGCAGGCCTGCTCCACCGGCAGCGGATCGCGCCGGCCGTCCGCCGTCCTGCGGTCGTTGGCGATCTCCTTGAGCGACTTGCCGCCGACGTACTCCATGACGATGTAGCCGTCCATGGAGCCGGTGCGCTGGTCGAGGTGCTCGACGAAGTTGTAGATCCGGACGATGTTGGAGTGTTCGATCTCGGCGAGGAAGCGGCGCTCGGAGATCGCCGCGGCCATCGCGTCCTGGTCGCCGGTGTCGAGCAGGCCCTTGAGCACCACCCAGCGGTCGGAGACCGCCCGGTCGACGGCGAGGTAGATCCAGCCGAGCCCGCCGTGCGCGAGACAGCCCGCGACCTCGTACTGCCCGTGCACGATGTCGCCGCCGCGCAGCTTCGGCACGAAGGAGTACGGGTGGCCGCACTTGGTGCAGAAGCCCTCGGTGCGGCCCGGCCGGTCACCGCGCGAACGGCCCACCGGCGCCCCGCAGTCCGAGCGCGAGCAGAATCGCTTCCGCTCCGGAACCTCGGGGTTCTCCATCACCGCGGCGCGCGGGTCCGGACGCGGTACCTCCGGAATCGAGACCAGGCCGGCGCCCAGCCGGTTCCGCCCGGACTGCGCCGCGGACGCGCCCGAGCTGCGCACCGAGACCGACCGGCTGCTGCTCCCGCCCGACAGCGAGCGCGAGAGCCGCCCGGAGACCGAGCGGCGGGACGTGGACGAGCGGGAGGAGCGCGAGGAGGTGCGGGAGGACGCGCGCGAGCTCGACCGGGACGAGATCGACCCCTTGCCCGGCACGGCCATCCCGGTCGGGTTGGCCTGGAGCATTCCGCCCGCGGCGACGACCGGCGCGAGCCCGCAGGTGTCGCAGTACAGCTCGCCGCCGCCCATGTCCTCGTACGATCCCTCGCACGAGGGACGCTGACAGGTGCTCACCACTGACTCCCTCTGGCATCTCTGGGTCCGGACAGGACCTCCGCCGCGGCCTGCTGGTACCGCAGCACCGCCTGCTCGGCGACCCGCAGGTCGCACGGCGCGCTCCACAGCATCCGGCGGGCCGCGTCGTACCGCTCGATCAGCAGCGGATCCTCGGCCGCGCCGAGGCGGGCGACCTTCGCCTTGTACGCGTCGAGCCGGCCGCGCAGCTCGGCTCGGACCGCGAGCGGCGCGGTGACCGCGGTCAAGGACTCGCGGGCACGCAGCAGTTCGTCCTCGGCCTCCCGCTCCAGGGACTCCAGGAGCGGGGAGAGCCGGTGCCACTGGGCGTGCCTGCGGTACTCGGCGGCCGTGGAGAGCCGCTCCTGGAGGACCGTCGGCGGGCCGCTGACGGCCGGCACCTCGGAGGCCGCGATCTTGGCGAGGACCTCACCGCGGGCCGCCCGGGCCTCGGCCAGCGTCCGGTCGGCCCGCGAGAGCACGTCCCGCAGCCGCAGCAGCCGCTCCTCGGAGTCCTGCCGGACCGCGAGGACCGCCTCGATCTCCCGCCGGATGTCCTCCAGGGCCCGCGCCGCCCGGTCGTACCGCTCGGTGTCGGGCCGTCCGCCGCCGGGCGCCGAACTGCCCGCCGCGGGGCGCCAGAAGGACAGCGGATCGGTGACGACCTGGGTGCGCAGCGCGGTCAGCTCGGCCGTGATCGACTCCAGCTCGTCGCCGGCCGGGTGCTCCCCGGGCCGCACCCCGACCGAGTGCGCCAGCGAGCGCGTACGCCTCAGTTCCGCGGCGAGGAGATCTATCCGGGCGGGCAGCGCGGACCAGACGGCGTCGGCGGTCACCACCATGTCGAGCGAGGAGGCGTACAGCTCGTTCATCCGCCGTACGAGCCCCTCCAGCGTGAACCGCTCGGAGAGCAGGGCCTGCTGCTGCGCCCCGCCCGCGACGACGACACTCTCGCCGCGCAGCCGCTCGGTCAGCTCCTCCAGGTCCTCGCGACTGGACCAGCGCCGTCGCGCCCGCAGCTCACGGGCTTCGCTCAGCGCGCCGGTGTAGGCGTCGAAGTACGTCCAGAGCAGGGTGATCGTCCGCTCGGTGGACTGCCAGCGGTCCCGGGTCCTGCCGGTCAGCTCGGCGCCTTCCAGCAGCCTGCGGCCCGCGTGGTCCTGGAGAGCGAGGAGCGAGTCCTCGACCGCCTTGTGCTCCGCGCCGAGCCGCGCCAGCGCACGGTCCACCTCGTCCCGGTCCATCACCGGCCCGGGGGTGCCCGCGACGCCCATCGATCACCTCTCGCTCTACTTGTACTTCGGTGCGGGTGGCCCGGGTATCCCGGGCAGGTCCGCCTTCAGCCACTTGTCGTACGCCGCCTTCCAGGGGCCCTGGCGGTACTGCACAAGGACCTGGTTGACCCGGCGGACCAGGTCGTCGTTGCCCAGCTTGGCGGCGACTCCGTAGTACTCGGTGGTGAACGGCTTGCCCTTGAGCTCGACCGCCGGATCCTGGGCGGCCTGGCCGGCCGCCAGCGCGTTGTCCGTGAGGACGGCGTCGACCTCGCCCAGTTGGAGCCGTGCCAGGCAGTCCAGCTGGTTGGGGACGGTCAGCAGGTCCTTGTCGGCCTTGGTGTCGTCCGCCTCGTCCTTGAACGTCGCCCCGAAGGAGTTCTCCTCCAGGGCCTCGTAGGCCGTGGAGCCCTCGGCCGTGCAGACCCGCTTGCCGCTGAGCGAGGAGTCGTACCCCGTGATCGTGGAGCCCTTGGGCGCCAGGATCTGCTGGCCGACCTGGAAGTAGGCGGTGGAGAAGGCGACCTGCTCGATCCGCTTGCAGTTGATCGTCATCGTCCGCACGACGAGGTCGACCTTGCCGCTCTCCAGGGCCGCGATCCGCTGATTGGTGGGAATGGTCCGGAAGATGATGTCGTTCTCGCTGCCGAGGACGTCCTTCGCGATCGCCTTCGCCAGGTCGATGTCGAAGCCCTCGAGCGTGCGCTCCTCCGCGTTGCGGTAGCCCCAGCGGAAGCTGTTCTGGTCGACGCCGACGACGAGCTTCCCCCGGGCCTTGATCGCCGCGATCGAGGGGCCGTCGGCGCTCGACGGGGTGAGGGAGGCCTCCGGGTTCTCGCAGGTGTCCGCCTTCACGGGCACACCGACGCCCACGCCCGGCCCGGTCACCTCGGTCGCCGCCGAGTCGCCGCGGGCGCTGTGGGTGAGGGGCAGCAGGGTCAGCGAGGCTGTCAGACCGCACGCCACGGCCATGGCCGCCACCCCGCCCCAGCCGCGCAGCCGCCCGAGGGGGCGGCTGCCGAGGAGGCGCCCGCGGAGCCCGGCCGGGCCGCGCATCCTCGCGCCGTCGACGCCGTTCCGCATCCCGCCCCCTCTCACCGGTACTCCGACAGCCTGCGGTTGATGCCCACGATCGCACCGGCCGCGCCGAGCACGCCGAGCACGGCGGCGCCCAGCGGAAGGCCGGTCAGTGCTCCCCGGCCGCCCTCGGCGGCGCCGGTGAACTCGGACTGCTCGTGGGCCAGCGCCTTCTTCAGGGCGGCGTCGACCTGGTCGAACGACTGCCCGGTGGTCTGGTCGGTACCGACGACCCGGAGCCGCGCACCCTCGAAGTCGCCCGCGTCGTCCTTCGCGCGCGCGTCCTTGTGCCGGTCCCTCCACTCGGCGGTGTGCTCCGCCACTTTGGCCAGCGGGTCGCGCCCGGCGTCGTCGTCGGCCAGCTCCCGGGCCTGGGCGAGCGCGCCGGTCAGCGCGGCCATGCTGCTCGTGTAGTCCGTCTCGTACTTGTCGTTCTTGCCGTCCTCGGTGAGGACGGCGCCGCGCGCGACCAGGGTCAGGTTCTCGTTGGCCCGCGCCTTCAGGGAGCTGATCCGCGCGGCGTTGAGGACCTGGAGCGAGCTCTGCCCGTGCTCGCGGGCGTCGTCGAGACCGGCGCGGGCGACGGTGTGCGCCGCCGCCATCCAGAGCAGCACGACCACAGAGGCGGCGGTGGCGGCGAGCAGCCCGTGGTTGAACACCCGGTTCGTCAAGGCGTAGTTGCGCCGCTGGGCCAGGACCAGGACGGCGAGGGCGAGGATCCCGAGCGCGAGGGAGAGGTACGGCCAGTCACGGGCGTCCTCGTCGTCCTGATGGAGGCGCGCGGTCTCTGCCTCGTACAGGCGCTCGGCGGCGGGCAGCAGCTCGCTGGTCATCTGCTTGTTGGCGTACCGCAGATAGGCGCCGCCGAGCGGCAGGCCCTGCCGGTTGGCGGCGCGGGCCCGCTCGATCAGGCCGGTGTAGCGGGGAAGCTGCTCGTTGAGGGCGGCGATCTCGCGGGCCGACTCGGTCGAACCCTCGGTGCTCGCCGCAGCCTTGACCAGGAGCCGGGAGGCGGTCCTGATGTCGTCGGCGTACCGCTTCTGGACGTCCGCGGGCTCCTGCGCGCCGGCCAGGAAGGCGCTGGCGGCGGCCGTGTCGGCGTCGGCGAGCGAGCGGTAGATGTCGGCGGCGTCGGCGCTCAGCGGCTGGCTGCGGCTCACCACGTCGTCGGCGGAGGAGGCCCGGTCGGCGACCTCGAAGGAGGTGACGCCCCCGAACGCGACGACCAGCAGGGCCAGTACGGCTCCCAGGATCTGGAGCCGCCCGGGCTCGGTCGTGGCGGCGCGGCGCAGTCGCTCCTTGACCTCGCCCCAGGCACTCGGGCCGGCGGGCGGCGGAGTGACGGGCGGCACGGACGGCTGCGCGGGCACACCCGGGCCCGGCTTCGCGGGCGCGATGCCCGGTGCCGAGGCGGCGGGCGCATTCGGCGGGTATGTCAACGTGGCCTCCCCCTCGGTCGATGACGACTCCCCGGAGGGCAGTATGGCCTCAGGGGCCCCACCCGCACACCAGGAATGACGCGATCTTGTTCCTATCGTGCCTCATGTCCGCGCCACCCCCGCAGGCGAACCCCCTGCTATGAATACGCCTCCCGGCCGAAATCGGTTCCACCACGTAGGAGTGAACACGACCGGCGGGGGCGCCCCGAAGGACGCCCCCGCCGGTGTGCGGCATCACGCGCCGTAGTGCTCCCGCAGCCGCGCGGCCGCCCGGAGACCGTCCCCCCACTCGTCGAGCGCGAACAGCGCCGCTCCCAGCACCGGTGGCGCGGTCACGACCCCGATCACGGCCTTCGGCGCCTTCAGGGCCAGCAGTTCGGTGATCCGGGCGTCCAACTCCGGGTGCCGCGCTGCCAGCACGCTGCCCCCCAGCATCACCGGCACCTCCTCGGCGAGCAGCCCGAGGCGCCCGAGGGCGACCGTCGACAGCGCGACGACCTCCTCCGCGAGCCGGTGCACCAGCGACCGGGCGATCGCGTCGCCCTCCGCGCTCGTACGGAACAGCACGGGCGTCAGCTCGTGCCGCCGTTCGAACGCGATACGGCCCAGGTGCAGTGCCTCGATCAGCGCGTACATGGACGGCAGCCCGAAGTGCGCGGGCAGCTCCCGTGCCAGGGCGGTCGGTTCACCTCGCCCGTCCTCCGCGCGGGCCGCGAACCAGAGCGCCTCCTCGGCGAGCCCGCTGCCGCCGCCCCAGTCGCCGGAGATCTTCCCGATGGCGGGGAAGCGGGCGGTGCGGCCGTCCGGCACCATGCCGACACAGTTGATGCCCGCCCCGCACACGACGGCGACGCCCCGCGGCTCGTCGATCCCGGCGCGCAGGATCGCGAAGGTGTCGTTGCGGACCCGGATCGAACGGCTCCACCGCCGCGCGGACAGGGCCTTCTCCAGCTCCTGCTCCTCCACCGCCAGATCGGCGTTGGCGAGGCAGGCGGAGACGTGCGAGAACGTGGGCGGAGAGTCGGCGCCGCCGGCCTCCAACCAGGCCCGTCCGACCGCCTCCGCCAGGCCGTCCACGGCCGCCTCGACCCCGACGACGGGGGGCTGGAAGCCGCCGCCGCGCGCCGAGCCGAGCACCCTCCCGTCCGTCCCGACCACGGCGACGTCCGTCTTGCTGTTCCCGGCGTCGATCGCGAGGAGCGGCCCGTTCAGGTTCACGCCCACGCGAGGTGCTCCCGGTTGTGCGCGATCAGCCGGTCGGTGAGCGCGTCGGCGTACGCGTACTGCCCCACCAGGGGGTGCGCCAGCAGTGCCCTGAACACCCGCTCGCGGCCGCCGCGCAGCGCCGCCTCCAGGGCCAGGTCCTCGTACGCGGTCACGTTCGCGATCAGCCCGGCGTACAGCGGGTCCAGCGGGCCGACCGGCAGCGGCGAGACACCCTGCGGCCCCACCGCCGCCTGCACCTCGATGACGGCGTCGTCCGGCAGGAACGGCAGCGTGCCGCCGTTGTACGTGTTCACCACCTGGTACGGCGAACCACCGCCCGCCCGTCGCCCACCGCCACCCTCAACGGATGGCCCTTCGGGCCCGCTGCTGCTTCCCAGGAGAGACGCCGCCAGGTCCACGGCGGCCTCCGAGTAGAACGCGCCGCCACGCTTGCCGAGCAGCGCCGGCTTCTCGTCGAGCGCCGGGTCCCCGTACATCTCCAGGAGTTCCTTCTCCATCGCGGCGACCTCGGCGGCCCGCGAGGGCTTGGAGCCGAGCTCCCGTACGACCTCGTCATGCGCGTAGAAGTACCGCAGGTAGTAGGAGGGGACGACGCCGAGGCGGTCCACGATCGCGTGCGGCAGACGGAGGTCGTCGGCGATGGCCTCGCCGTGCTCGGCGAGCAGCCGGGGCAGGACGTTCTCGCCCTCGGGCCCGCCGAGGCGGACGGCCGTCTCCCAGGTCAGGTGGTTGAGCCCGACATGGTCGAGATGGACGTCGGCCGGTGCCACGTCGAGCATCCCGGCGAACTTCCGCTGGAAGCCGATGGCCACGTTGCACAGCCCGACGGCCTTGTGGCCGGCCTGGAGCAGCGCACGCGTGACGATGCCGACGGGGTTGGTGAAGTCGATGATCCAGGCGTCCGGGTTGGTCCGCCGGACCCGCTCGGCGATGTCCAGAACCACCGGCACGGTCCGCAGCGCCTTGGCGAGCCCACCGGCACCGGTGGTCTCCTGCCCGACACAGCCGCACTCCAGCGGCCAGGTCTCGTCCTGGTTCCGCGCGGCCTGCCCGCCGACCCGCAGCTGGAGCAGGACGGCGTCCGCGCCCTCCACTCCGGCGTCGATGTCGGAGGTGGTGACGATCTTCCCCTCGTGGCCCTGCTTGGCGAAGATCCGCCGGGCGAGCCCGCCGACCAGCTCCAGTCGGTCGGCGGCCGGGTCGACGAGGACGAGTTCGGTGATGGGCAGGGTGTCGCGCAACCGCGCGAATCCGTCGATCAGTTCGGGGGTGTAGGTGGAGCCGCCCCCCACGACAGCAATCTTTGACGCCCGGGGGTGCGGGGGTTGTCCCCCGATTGACTGCAGCATGGCGTATCAGCCCTTCACTCCGGTCAGTGTGACTCCCTCGACGAACGCCTTCTGGGCGAAGAAGAAGACGAGGATCACAGGGGCCATGACCAGTACGGTCGCGGCCATGGTCAGGTTCCAGTCGGTGTGGTGCGCGCCCTTGAAGGACTCCAGGCCGTAACTCAGCGTCCAGGCCCCGGGGTTCTCGGACGCGTAGATCTGGGGTCCGAAGTAGTCGTTCCAGCAGTAGAAGAACTGGAACAGCGCGACGGCGGCGATGCCGGGCCTGGCCATCGGGAGCACGATCTTGAGGAGCGTACGGAACTCGCCGCACCCGTCGATCCTTGCGGCCTCGATGTACTCGTTCGGGATCGTCAGCAGGAACTGGCGCAGCAGGAAGATCGCGAACGCGTCGCCGAACGCCATCGGGATGATCAGCGGCCACAGCGTTCCCGAGAGATCCATCTGCTTGGCCCAGAACAGATACATCGGGATGATGATCACCTGCGGCGGCAGCATCATCATCGAGATGACGAGCAGCAGCGACAGATGCCGGCCGCGGAAGCGGAACTTGGCGAGGGCGTACGCCACCGGGATCGAGGACACCACCACGAGCACGGTGCCGAGCCCCGCGTACAGCAGGGAGTTCCGCCACCAGGTGAGGAAGCCGGGGGTGTCCAGGACCCGGACGTAGTTGTCCCAGTGCCAGGAGTTCGGCGTGAGGTCCCGGGTCAGCGCCTGCTGGTCGCTCATCAGGGACGTCAGGAAGACGAAGACGAAGGGCAGCACGAAGAACAGGGCCGTCGCGATCCCGAGGGAGTGCACGGCGATCCAGTGCAGCGCCGCCTTGCGGCGGGCGCGCCTCTCGGCGGGGCCCACCACGGGACGGTCGAACGCGGATGCGGTGGTCATGGATCAGTCACCCGAGCCGATCAGGCCGCCGCGCCTGCGCATCAGCAGCGCGGTGCAGGCCATGGAGAGGGCGAACAGGACGAGCGCCACGACGCACGCGGCGCCGTAGTCGAAGCGGCCGAAGCCGAGGTTGTAGACCAGCTGCGGCAGGGTCAGCGTGGAGTCGTCCGGGTAGCCCGGCTCGAAGGTCTCGCCCGAGCCGCCCATCTTTCCGGAGGCGACCTTCGCCGCCACGATCGGCTGGGTGTAGTACTGCATCGCGCCGATGACCCCGGTGACGACCGCGAAGAGCACGATCGGCGAGATGTTCGGCAGCGTCACGTACCGGAACCGCTGCCAGGCCGAGGCCCCGTCCAGCTCCGCCGCCTCGTACTGCTCCTTCGGTACGTCGAGCAGCGCCGCCATGAAGATGACCATGAGGTCGCCGACGCCCCAGACCGCGAGGACGGTCAGCGCGGGCTTGGCCCAGGCCGCGTCGTTGAACCAGGACGGCGCCGGGATACCGACCGCCTCCAGGAGCGAGTTGACCGGCCCGGTGCCGGGGTTGAGCAGGAAGACGAAGGCCAGCGTCGCGGCCACCGGCGGGGCCAGGTACGGCAGGTAGAACAGGGTGCGGAAGACGCCGGTGCCCGTCTTGATCTTGGTGATCAGCAGACCGACGCCGAGGCCGAAGACGACCCGGCAGGCGACCATGACGACGGCCAGCCAGAGGGTGTTCTGCATCGCCGGCCAGAACTTCGGCAGATCCGAGAAGACGTAGGACCAGTTGTCCAGGCCCCGCCAGGTCGGCGGGTTGAGCCCGTCGTACTTCATGAACGAGAAGTACAGGGTCGAGACGAGGGGATAGGCGAAGAAGACGCCGAATCCGACCAGCCAGGGCGACATGAACGCCACGGTCCGAAGCGCGCTTCGTACGCGCTTCGACCGCAGCGTGTGACGCCCGTCCTGGGAGGCGGCCGGTCCGGCCGGCCGCTTCGTGGGCAGGGTGTCGGTGCTCATGAGGAGTGCGCCCCCACCGTCACTTCGCCTGGGCGATGTCGCGGTCGATCTGGGCCGCGGTGTCCTCGAGGCCCTTCTTCAGGTCCGGGACCTGGCCCTTCTCGTACTTCTGGGCGAAGTCCTGGAAGGTGTCCTGGTACGTGGAGCCGTTCACCGCGCCGTCGGAGGTGGAGGACTCGGGGTGCCGGGCGATCTCCAGGAAAGTCTTGAAGCGCTCGTCGACCTTGAGGTTCGGGGACTTCAGTGCCTCCAGGGTGGAGGGGACGTTCCCGATGCCGTTGGCGAAGTTCACCACGGCCTCGGTGTCCATGGTCATGTACTTGACCAGCTCCCAGGCCGCGTTCTGCTTCCTGCTCTGCGGCGCGATGCCGATGATCGTGCCGGAGAGGTAGCCCTTGCCGTACTCGGCCACCTCGTCGTCCGCGACCGGCAGGGGCGCGACGCCGACTTCGAAGCCGACCTTGGCCTCCTTGATGAAGTTCAGCCGCCACTCGCCGTCGAGCTGCATGGCGACCTGGCCGGTGTGGAACGGGTGCGTGGCGCCCCACTCGTCACCGAAGGTGGTGCGGTACTTGTCCAGCTTCGCGAACCCGCCCAGGCCGTCGACCAGCGACTTCTGGTAGGTCAGCATCTCGGCGAAGGCCGGGTCCTTGGCGAGGTTCGACTTGCCGTTCGCGTCGAAGTACGTGTGGTCCCACTGCGACATGTAGTGGCTCGGGACGGTCTCGTAGCCGAGGTAGTTCGGCATGAAGCCGAGCCGCTCGTAGCTGTCGCCCTTCTCCTTGGTCAGCTTCTTGGCGACCTCCCTGAACTCCGACCAGGTCTTCGGCGGGGAGGTGATGCCGGCCGCCTTGAAGGCGTCCTTGTTGTAGTAGAGCCCGTACGCGTCGGAGAGCAGCGGCAGGGAACAGCGCTTGCCCT
Organism: Streptomyces sp. NBC_01353; assembly: GCF_036237275.1. Taxonomy (GTDB): domain Bacteria; phylum Actinomycetota; class Actinomycetes; order Streptomycetales; family Streptomycetaceae; genus Streptomyces. The sequence continues at coordinate 5,688,599 of NZ_CP108352.1, forward strand.
CGAACTGGGTGTAGCCCTGGAGGACCTTGGAGAACGTCCTGTCCAGGTCCACCTTGTCCTTCTCCAGGAAGGGCTTCAGGTCCGCGAGCGCGCCGGACGCGCAGAACTTGCCGACGTTGGACGTGGTGAAGGAGGCGGCCACGTCCGGGCCGTTCGAACCGCCCGCGCGCAGCGCCTGGTTGAGCTTGTCGTCGTTGATGTTGCCGACGACCTTCACCTCGATGTTCGGGTGGGCCTTCTCGAAGCGGGCGACGTTGTCCTCGATCGCCTTGACCTCGGCGGGCGCCGACCATCCGTGCCAGAAGGTGATCGTGGTCTGCGCGTTCGGGTCGTCGCTCGCCTTGTTCTCGGCGGAGCCGGTACAGGCCGAGGCGAGGAGGGCGACCGAGGCGGTGGCGGCGAGCGCGACGGCGGCTCTGCGCGGGCGTACGGGCATGGCGAAATCTCCCTGTGGCGGAGGGGGTTACGGGGGGAAGGGGTACGACGAAGAGACGGCCGTGAGCCGAGTGGTGGGCCGGTGGTGAGTCGGGTGGTGGGAGGTCCGCGGTCCTATCGGGACGTGTCGAAGACCTCGTCGCGGGTGGTGGCGAGGGCGCCTTCCAGGGCCCCGCGCAGGACGGGGTACCGGTCCACGTCCCCGAGGACGAGCCGGGGCCGGGAGGCGGCGAGTTCGGCCAGCTCGGACTGGATGCGCTCGCGCAGGGGTTCCCCGCCGGCGACGGTCACCTCGCCGGACAGGACGAGCAGTTCGGGGTCGAGTACGGCGACGAGGGAGGCCAGACCGGTGGCGAGGCGCTCGGCGTACCGGTCGAGGAGCGCCGCGTACCGGGGGTCGTCGTCGTGGTGGGCGGCGGCGTGGGTGAGCAGCCGGGTCGCGGTGGGCACATAGGGCTGTTCGGGGGTGTCGATGCCGAGCTCCCGGGCGATCCGGGGTACGGACTGGACTCCGGCGAGCTCCTGGAAGCCGCCGGAGTTGGCCTTGGTGACCTGCCGCACGAGCGGGGTGCCGGGCACGGGCAGGAAGCCGACCTCGCCGGCGCCGCCGGTGAAGCCGCGGTGGAGCCGGCCGCCGAGGACAAGGGCGGCGCCGAGGCCCTCCTGGTTCCACAGCAGCACGAAGTCCTCGTGGCCCCGGGCGGCGCCCAGGCGCTGCTCGGCGACGGCGGCGAGGTTGACGTCGTTCTCGTACTCGAACGGCATCGGGAGCACCGTCGCCAGCTCCTCCAGGAGCGTGGGGGAGTGCCAGCCGGGCAGATGGGAGGCGTACCGCAGCCGCCCGGTGGCCGGGTCGAAGGCACCGGGGGTGCCGATGACGAGGCGGTGCACCTCGCCTCGGGTGATCCCGGCGTCCTTGGCGGCGCCGTCGAGGGCGGTGGTGACCTGCCGTACGACTCCCTCCGAGGCGCGCCCCGGGGTCCTGAGCTCGAACTCGCCGACGACCTCGCCGGTGATGTCGGCGACGGCGGCGCGGATCCGGTGCGGGTTCACATCGAGTCCGGCGGCGAAGGCGGCCCGGGGGTTGAGCTCGTACAGCTGAGCGCTGGGTCCCGGCCGGCCCGCCGTGGTGCCGGTGGCGAGGACGAGCCCGGCGGCTTCGAGTCGGGCGAGGAGTTGGGAGGCGGTCGGCTTGGAGAGGCCGGTGAGCTTGCCGATCCGGGTGCGGGACAGGGTCCCGTGCTCCAGGAGCAGATCGAGGGCGGCACGGTCGTTCATGGCCCGCAGGACGCGCGGGGTGCCGGGGATTCCCGGGGTCGTACCGGCCATGACGATGCACCTGCCCTTCGGCTCTGGAGGGGCCATTCTGCTGCCCCGCCGCCTGCTCCCCCAACCGCACTGTTAGGAAAGTTTCCTATTCGGTGGAAGGACCGTAGGACGGGCGTCACCGAGGCGTCAATACCCTGGGCGTCGCTGTTTGGCCCCTGATAGGGCTTCAGGTCGCTCACGCGGCGGAGACCGACCACCCAGGGGGATGTGTGTCGTTCGAAGATGAATGCGCCCAGCTGAAGGATGAGGCGTCAGCACGTACGCCGGTCGCCACGAGACTCGACCAACTGCCGGCGGAGCCGGGCGGCGCTCCCGCGAACGGCACGCTCGACTACAACCAGGTCCCCGTCCGGCCTTCCTGCACCTGATCGCGACCTGGTTCCTGTACATGGCGCTCACCATCCGGCCCTCGGGCAGTTGGGACGACGACGCGCGTGCCGGAATCGTCCTGTCGTGCGTACTCGCCATCGCGGCGAGCGCCGTCGCGCTCGCGATCACGGCCGTGCCATCGGTCCGGCGCGTCATGGGCTCGTGGTGGTTGGCCCCTCCACTGGTCCTGGGCGGGGTTGCGGCGATCCGGTGGGCTGCGATGGTGTGAGTGAGCTGGCCAGTACGCCGACTTCCCGCCCGGGGCCGTTGATGCCTCTGTGATCGCTGTTGCCGAGCGTGATGAGACGGATCGCATCGCCACGCTGGACCACCGCGACCATCGGCCCCCAGGCCGAAGCACATCGACGGGCTGACGGTACTGCCGTAGGTACACGAAGAAGGGCGCCCCGCGGTTCAAGGCCGGGCGCCCTTTTCTGTCCATTACGCCATACGTGCGAAATCCGCTACTTCGAGAGGTCCGGCCTCGGCAGCGGGCTCGCCGCCGCGCCCTGCGGGGACGTCGGCGAGGCGAAGGCCGAGGGGGCCGCCATGCCCGCCGTCGGATCCGCCGAGGACTCCTCCGCCTGCGTCGGAATGCCGCCGACGATACGGATGCCGGCCGCGTCCAGCGCCCGCTTGATCCGCCACCGCAGCTCGCGCTCGACGCCCAGCGCCTTGCCCGGCATCGTCTTCGCCGAGACCCGGATCGTCATGGACTCCAGGAGCACCTCGTTGAGGCCGAGGACCTCCACCGGGCCCCACAGCCGCTCGTTCCAGGGCTCGTCCTTCGCCATGGACGCCGTGGCCTCGTTGATCACCGACTGCACCCGGTCCAGGTCCTCCGTGGGACGCACCGTGACGTCCACCGCGGCCGTCGCCCAGCCCTGGCTGAGGTTGCCGATCCGCTTGATCTCGCCGTTGCGGACGTACCAGATCTCGCCGTTGTCGCCGCGCAGCTTCGTCACCCGTAGACCGACCTCTATGACCTCGCCGGAGGCCACCCCGGCGTCGACCGAGTCGCCGACCCCGTACTGGTCCTCCAGGATCATGAAGACACCGGAGAGGAAGTCCGTGACCAGGTTCCGGGCGCCGAAACCGATCGCCACACCCGCGACACCCGCGGAGGCCAGCAGCGGCGCCAGGTCGATCTTGAAGGCGCCCAGGATCATCAGGCCCGCCGTCCCGAGGATCACGAACGACGCCACCGAGCGCAGCACCGAGCCGATCGCCTCCGAGCGCTGTCTGCGCCGCTCGGCGTTGACCAGCAGACCGCCGAGCGCCGTGCCCTCCACGGCCTGCGCGGAGCGGTTCATCCGCTCTATCAGCTTCGTCAGGGCGCGGCGGATCGCCATCCGCAGCAGCAGGGCGACGACCAGGATGAGGAGGATGCGAAGACCGGTGTTCAGCCAGGTGGACCAGTTCTCCTCCACCCAGCCCGCGGCGTTCGTCGCCCTCTCCGCGGCCTCGTCGAGGGTGACGGGGACCTTTTGCGGATCGTCGGCGGTCAGCAGGGCGGACCAGGGCACGTAGAACCTCCAGGCGTGGCGTACGCGGAACATCCACACTAACGGGGCATCGGATGTGCTCCCGTTGCCCTGTTCGAGGGAGAGACGGACCTCACGCGGGGATGATCCGGGTGACGATGCCGATGTGGTCGAGAACACCTCAAGCCCGTTACCGGTACGTGGTGGCGCTCCGACCAGGCATGAGGAGAGACTGAGAAGCAGTTCGTCCCGGCGCGAGCCACGCGCCGCCGGCGTATTAGGAGGCATCCGTGCCGCATGTCCTGGTCCTCAACGCGTCGTACGAGCCGCTCGGCGTCGTACCGCTCCGCCGCGCGCTCGTCCTCGTCCTCGAGAACAAGGCACTCTGCCTCGAGGAGTCCGGCGCCTTCCTGCACAGCGAGACCCGCGTCATCCCCGCACCCAGTGTGGTCCGGCTGAAGCGGTTCGTGCGGGTCCCCTACCGGGGGCCCGTTCCTCTGACCCGCAGAGCGCTCTTCGCCCGTGACGGCGGACGCTGTATGTACTGCGGTGGCGTCGCAACCAGCGTCGACCACGTCATTCCGCGCAGCCGCGGGGGTACGCACGCCTGGGAGAACGTCGTGGCGGCCTGCCGCCGTTGCAATCATGTCAAGGCCGACCGGCACCTGCGCGAGCTGGGCTGGCGGCTGCGGCACCAACCCGCCCCGCCCACCGGGCTGGCCTGGCGGATCATCGGGACCGGACACCGGGACCCACGCTGGCTGCCCTATCTGCAGCCGTACGGCGCGGACGATGTGATGGCCCGGATCGACGCCGTCTCCACCACCCCCGTGGGGGCCGTGAAGACGGGTTGAGCCGGGCCTTCGTCGTACGGGGGCGCCTCCGGGGAGGCGCCCCTACTCCGGCTGCTCGGGCTGTCCGGGCTCCTCGGGCTCGACCGGCGGGGCCACCGCGTACGTCTCCACCGACCACAGCGAGTATCCGTACTCCGTCGCCCGCGCGTCGCCCTGGACCCGCAGGAAGCGGGTGTCCGCCGCGTCCATGCGGACGCTCTCCCGGCCGCCACGCCCGTCGGCGACCGTCGCGGCCGTGCGCCAGGTGCGGCCGTCGGCGGAGACCTGGATGCGGTAGCGGGAGGGGTGGGCGTCCTGCCAGTGGAGGACCACCTGCCCTATCCGGGCCGGCTGCGGGAGTTCCAGCTGCCACCAGGCACTGCCGTCGACGGGTGAGGACCAGCGGGTGGCGGGATCGCCGTCCAGCGCCGAGGCGGCCGGGAAGTCGGGCGTCTCGTCGCCGGAGGAGGAGGCCCTCGCGGCACGCGCCAGGTCGGGGCCCGCCGTGCGGGGGAAGGCCCGGACTGTCAGGACCCGCTCCTCGCCCGCGAAGGACACCGGTACCCGGTACGAGCCCGCCGGCACGTCCGGTGCCACCGACACCTCCAGCGGGACGGTCGTGTGCGTGCCGCGCGGCACGCGGGTCTCCTTCGGCAGCCGCACCGTGATCCCCTTCGGTGCCCGCGCCGCCAGCTCCCCGCGCACCTCGTCGGCGCGCCGGCCCGCAAGACGGACGTCCACCCGCTGCAGGGGGCCGCCGATCTCGGCGTCCGTCTCCTGCCGGGCCAGCTCCAGCTCGGCGCGCGGCTCGTCGCCGAACCACGGCACCAGGGAGCGCACCTGAGGATCCGCGCCGTCCCACACGACACGGACCGCGTCCGCGCGCAGCCCCTTCACGTCCGCCTGCGTCCAGCCGGACGGGGACACCGGGCCCAGCGACCGCCAGCCCTCGCCGGGGACGTACGCCTCCACGCGTGCCGACTCGGCCGCGCCCGGCTCCGTCATCACCGTCACCGTCTCGACCGGCCGCGAACGCTCCAGCCGCACGGTGTACGCCGCCGGCTCGCGGTCCGCCCGCCGCCCGGTGCCCCGCTCGCGATCCGCGCCGGTCCAGGCCGCCGACTCCGTCGCGGCCCGCGCGAGGAAGGGATCCAGGACGCCGCTGCCGACGGTCACCTCGCTCGCCTTCAGCGCCTCCCGCAGCGGCTCCAGCCGCAACTGGGCCTGCCAGGCCGCCGCGCCGTCGCCGCGGGCCTGCGCGAGCAGCATGTCGACCGCCGTCTCCCCGGCGAGCCCGTGGCGGGACAGCTGCTCCAGCCAGGGCCGTACCTCGTCGTTCAGGGTGCCGTCGGCGGTCGCCGTCAGCCGCTCGGGCGCCTCGCGCATCACGGTGAACGCGGCCCGCAGCTCGCGTGCCGCCTTCTCCCGCGCCACCGGGTCCGGGCTCGTACGGCTCCGCCAGAACGCGGCCATCAGCGGCTTCAGGTATGCCGACTCGCCCGACGGGTCGAGGAGCGAGGAGGCGTCGTTGCCGGCCAGGGCCCGCAGCGCCTCGCGGGCCGCCGGGTTCGGCCCGGCCAGCTCGTCGACGGCCGCCTGCCAGGACTCCTGCGGCCGGTAACCCTTCGGGTTCCAGGCGTAGTCCGCGGCGGTGAAGAGCGGGAGGCGGGAGATCGCCGCCTGCTCCATGGCGTTGGCGAGGAACGCGGCCGAACCGGCCGCCACGGCCGGCTCGCGGCCCATGGAGGGGCCGAGGAAGAGCCGGTCCCGGGCGTAGTCGTTGACCGGGTAGTTGTCCATGGTGACCAGTGGGTGGCGCAGCGCGTCGCGGGCGCCCGCCAGCTCCCGACCGGTGATCGTGCGGGGGACGGCCCCGACGCCCGTCCAGGCGACCCGCACCCGGTCGTCGAGCGCGGCGGCGAGCGCCGTGCGGTACTTCGTCGCGCCGTCCTGGTAGTACTCCGTCGGCATCAGGGTGAGCGGTTCCGCGTCCGGGTACCGGGTGGCCAGATGGCGGGCCACCACGCTCGCCACGCGCGCGTGGGCGGCGGCGGCCGCCTCGGGCCCCCGGCCGAAGGTGTCCGCGTCCCTGGAGCAGTGCCACTCGCTGTAGCTGACGTCCTGGAACTGGAGCTGGAACGAGCGCACCCCCAGCGCCCACATGGCGTCGAGCTTGCGGGTGAGCGCCTTCACGTCGTCGTCCGAGGCCAGACACATGGACTGGGCCGGCGCCACGGCCCAGGCGAGGGTCACATGGTTGGCGCGCGCCCGCGCGGCCAGCGCGCGGAAGTCGGCACGCTGGTCCGCCGGGTAGGGCTCGCGCCACTGGGTCTGGCGGTACGGGTCGGCGCCGGGCGCGTAGAGGTAGCGGTTCTGCTTGGTGCGGCCCATGAAGTCGAGCTGGGCGAGGCGCTGTTCCTGGCTCCAGGGGCGGCCGTAGAACCCTTCGGTGAGGCCGCGTACCGCGGTTCCCGGCCAGTCGCGGACGACGACACCGGGGACGGTCCGCCCGCCGTCGGTGCCGTCGATCAGCTGACGCAGGGTCTGTACGGCGTGGAACAGGCCGTCCTCGCCGACGCCGTCCAGGGCGACCGTGTCCCGGCCCTGCACCTGGCCGGTGGCCAGCCGGTATCCGCCGCGCGGCAGGTCGGCACGCTCGGGCACACGCAGCGCCCGCAGGGCGTCCGAGGAGGCGGCGGAGCCCGCGCGGAGCACGGTCCCGCCACCCGGCAGCGACGTGTGGACGGTCCGTACCCCCGCCGCCCGCAGCACCTCGCGCAGTGCGGCGACGGCGTACGGATCGGCGTCGGCGTCCGTGAGCAGTGTCACCTCGTCGCCGAGCGGAACGGACGGACCCGTGGCCCGCTCGGACTGCGGGCGCGGCCAGACCGCCGTCCCGGGCGACAGCTGCGTGTCGGCGTCGGGGGTGGTGACGGGGGAGCCCGGGGGTGTCGGCGCCGCCTGGGCGAGGCTCGGGACGCTGCCGCCGAGGAATCCGCCGATCACCGCGGCGGCGACGGCCGACGCGGTCCGCCGTCTGTGCCCGAGGCGCATGGGGGACTCCTCTTCTCCCGCGGGGCTCCCGTGGTCACGAGAGGGTTACGAGCCCACCACCCGCCCGGCTGGGGTGTCAATGCAGGTGGTCGATGTGTCGGGTTTGCCGGGCGGTCTTTCGGCGAGGTGGCGCCGCCACGACAAGTTCCGCCGGTAAAACGGGATGCGATGGGTAGGGCTCTCGGAGCCCCACCTGTCGAGACGAACCGGGAGACCCCCGTGACCGCGACCGCCCCCCTCTCCACCCCCATACGCGTACCGAAACAGGGCCCGCTCACGAGCGAACCGCCCCTCGCCGACGCTGCGCCCCTCACCAGCGAGCCGCCCATGACCGAGGCGGCGCCCCTCACCAGCGAACCCACCGCCCGCGCCACCGCGGGCGGCACGGAGTCCCCCGGAGTGTGAAGTGACCCTGGCCCGTCTCGCCGAACTTCATGGCGTCGCCACCGCGTACGAGCCGTCCGAGGGCGTCACCGTCCAGGTGCCCGACGCCACGGTCGTGGCCGTCCTCGGCGCCCTCGACGTGGACGCCACCACGCCGGAGGCGGTCGCCGCCGCGCTCCGGACGGCACAGCGGGCCGACGAGGACCGGTTGTTGCCGGCCACACTGGTGCGCTGGCAGGACGGCCCGTTGCGTCCGCCGCAGGACCTTCCGCCGGGCACCCGGCTGCGCGTCACGACCGAGTCCGGCGAGGTGATGGAGGGTGCGGGCTGGGACGCGCTGCCGCTCGGCGTCCACCGGGTCGAGGCCCTCGCCCCCGAGGGGCGCACCGACACGAGCACGCTGATCGTCGCCCCCGCGCGCGTGCCCCGGCCCGAGGGGCGGGTGTTCGGGCTGCTCGCCCAGGTGTACTCGGTGCTCTCCACCCGCTCCTGGGGCATGGGAGACCTCGGCGATCTGCGCGAGCTCGCGGCCTGGGCCGGCCGGACGCACGGCGCCGGGTTCGTCCAGGTCAACCCGCTGCACGCGGCGGTGCCCGGGGCGCCGACGGACCCCTCTCCGTACCGCCCCTCCTCACGTCTCTTCCCCGACCCCGTCCATCTGCGGATCGAGGACGTCCCGGAGTTCGGCTTCGTGGGCCCCGAGTACGGCGCCGAGATGGACGCGGTCCGCGCCGACGCCGCCGAGCTGCGCGAACGGGTCCTGCGCAAGGGTGCCTTGATCGACCGGGACGCGGTGTGGGACGTCAAGCGGCGTGCCCTGGAGCTCGTACGGACGGTGGAACTCGGCCCCGGCAGACGGGCGGAGTACCTCGACTTCCTCGCCGAGCGCGGCTCCGCGCTGGAGGACCACGCCACCTATCAGGCGCTCGCCGAGCGGCACGGCCACCACTGGCGCAGCTGGCCCGAGGAGCTGCGCGACCCCCGCTCCGCCGCCGTGGCCGTTCGCGCCGACGACGAGCTGACCGCACGGATCGATTTCCACTGCCGGCTGGCCTGGCTGACGGACCGGCAGCTCGCTGCCGCCGCCGAGGCCGCCCGGGAGGCCGGCATGGGCGTCGGGATCGTCCACGACCTCGCCGTCGGTGTCCATCCCGACGGCTCCGACGCCTGGGCCCAGCAGGACGCCTTCGCCGCCGGCATGTCGGTCGGCGCCCCGCCCGACGCGTTCAACGCCCGCGGCCAGGACTGGGGTCTGCCGCCCTGGCGCCCCGACGCGCTCGCCGCCTCGGGCTACGGCCCGTACCGCGGCCTCCTGAGGGAGCTGCTGCGGCACGCGGGTGCGTTGCGCATCGACCATGTGATGGGGCTGTTCCGGCTCTGGTGGGTCCCCGAGGGGCGCGAACCCACGGAGGGGACGTATGTCCGCCACGACGCCGAGGCGATGCTCGCGGTCCTCGCCCTGGAGGCCCACCGGGCGGGCGCGGTCGTCATCGGCGAGGACCTCGGCACCGTCGAGCCGGGCGTCCGCGAGCGGCTCGCGCACCGCGGGGTGCTCGGCACCTCCGTGCTCTGGTTCGAGCGGGACTGGTCCGGCACGGGCCGCCCGCTGGCCCCCGAGGAGTGGCGCACCGACTGCGTGGCCACCGCCACCACGCACGACCTCCCGTCCACCGCGGCCAAGCTCTCCGGCGACCATGTCGCCCTGCGCCACCGGCTCGGGCTGCTCACCGGCGATCTCGGGCGTGAGCGCGCCCGGGACGCGGCCGAGGTCGCCGAGTGGCTGACGGACCTGGAGCTGCTCGGGCTGCTCCCGGAGGGCCCGGGCGACGAGGAGGCCGAGGTCCGGGCCGTCCACCGGTTCCTGTTGCGCACCCCGGCGACGATGGTCGGGGTGTGGCTGCCGGACGCGGTGGGGGACCGGCGGCCGCAGAACCTGCCCGGCACCTGGGACCAGTACCCCAACTGGCGGCTCCCGGTGGCAGGCCCGGAAGGCCAGCCGCTCACCCTGGAAGAACTGGCCGCCTCTCCCCGCCTCCACCGCCTCCTCGCGGTCTTCGGTCCACTCGGGGGTTCCCGTACGGCACCCCCGGACGCGCGGCTCGTTTAGGTGTTCGCTACGTTTGCACCGTGGACAAGAAGAACGCCCTGCGCGCCGGTGCTGTCGCGGCCGGTACGACGCTGATGATGCTGCTCATGTCGTCCCCCGCGCTCGCGCTCACCCGCGACGACGGTGACGACCCGGCCCCCAAGCTGAGTGTCGTCGAGACCCTCGGCCTGTTCGTGGCCGCGCCGATCGTGCTGTTCCTGGTGATCGCCGGTCTTGTGATGGTGCTCGACAAGTCCGACAGGCCCAAGAAGGCCTAGGGCCCAGCCTCTTCCGAGGGCGCTGCAGCGGTACACACGTACCGCCGCAGCGCCCTTGTGTGCGTTCACACGACCGTGGTCGCCAGGAGCTTGCGCAGCAGGCCCGCCAGTTGCTCCGACTCCTCGGGCGTGAGGGCGGCCTCCAGGGCCTCCCGCTGCTGGGCGAGCCCGGCGCCCACCGCCTGGTCCACCAGCTCGCGGCCCCGCTCGCTGAGCGTCACCCGCAGCCCGCGCCGGTCGTTGGGGTCGGGGCTGCGGCTGAGCAGCCCGGCCTTCTCCAGCTTGTCGAGCCGGCCCGTCATCCCGCCGGTGGTGATCATCAGCGTTGCGGTGAGCTCGCGGGGCGAGAGCGTGTAGGGCTCGCCCGAGCGGCGCAGGGTCGCCAGCACGTCGAACTCCCCGAGCGCCATCCCATAGGGCGAGTACGCCTTGTCGACGCGGCCGCGCATCGCGGCGGCCAGCCGATAGATCCGCCCGAAGACGGCCATCGGCACCGTGTCCAGGTCGGGGCGGACGGCCGCCCACTGGTCGGTGATGGCGTCGACGGCGTCGTGGGCGGGGGATTCGGTGCTGTCCATGGCGGCAGTCTCCTGATCGATCGACTCGACGGCAAGTAAGTCACTGGGCGGTAAGCCACTCACGAGAGAGAAGCTTATTCCGAAGTGGCTTGCAAATAAGTAGCTTAGAGCTAAGCTGCTTATCGCCAAGCCACTCGGACCCACTCCGAACCAGGGGGGACCTGCCATGTCCCGCAAGGCCGCCGTCATCGCCCTCACCGCGCTCGCCCCGATCTCCTGGGGCTCCACCTACTTCGTCACCACGGAGTTCCTGCCGCCCGACCGGCCGCTCTTCACCGGTCTGATGCGCGCGCTCCCCGCGGGGCTGCTGCTGCTCGCCGTCACCCGCAAGCTGCCGCAGGGCGCCTGGTGGTGGAAGTCCGCGGTCCTGGGGGCCCTCAACATCGGCGCCTTCTTCCCGCTGCTCTTCCTCGCCGCGTACCGGCTGCCCGGCGGCGTCGCGGCCGTCGTCGGCTCGGTCGGCCCGCTCTTCGTCGTCGGTCTGGCCGCCCTCTTCCTGGGCGACCGGCCCACCGTGCGGTCCCTGCTCACCGCGATCGCCGCCGCCTTCGGTGTCAGCCTCGTCGTTCTGAAGGCGGGTGCGGCCCTGGATCTCGTCGGCGTGGTCGCCGGTCTGCTCTCCGCCCTGTCGATGTCGGCCGGCACCGTCTTCACCAAGCGCTGGGGGAGGCCTGAGGGGGTGGGCGCGCTCGCCCTGACCGGCTGGCAGCTCACCGCCGGCGGCCTGATCATCCTGCCGATCGCCTTCCTGATCGAGGGTGCCCCGCCGGCCCTCGACTCCGCCAACCTGCTCGGCTACGCCTACCTCGCCTTCGGCAACACCGCGATCTCGTACTTCCTCTGGTTCCGCGGGATCGGGCAGCTGAGCGCCTCCTCCGTGACCCTCCTCGGCCCGCTCTCGCCGATCAGTGCTGCTGTCATCGGCTGGGCGGCGCTCGGGCAGGCGCTGGGCCCGGTCCAGCTCGCCGGAATGGCGATCGCCTTCGGCGCCACCCTGGTCGCCCAGCTGAACCCGCGCACCCTCGTCGCGAAGAAGACCGGATCGTTCAGTTCAGCTGAAAGGAACGGTCAGGAACTTTCGATGGACCTGGAGGTTTCTTCGGTGCGACGGTAGAGCCTCACCGAACGAAAGGATCACCGTGACGCTTCTGGACCATGACCGCACCGAACCGAGAACGACGGACGAGCCGGCACCCGCGAAGAACCTCGCGCGGGGGGCCGGGCTCGGCGTTCTCCTCGCACTCGTCGCCACGGTCGTCTGGTCCGGCAGCTTCGTCGCCACCCGGGACATGGCCGACTCCGTCCCGCCGGTCCAGGCCGTCTTCTGGCGCTGGGTCATCGCCCTCGTCGCCGTCGCCCCCCTCGCGGCCCGGCAGGCATGGCGGCAACGGCACCTGATCCGCCGCCACTTCGGCTACGTCGCCCTGGCCTCGCTGTTCGGCGTCGCTCTCTACAACACCCTCGTGCACCAGGCCGGACTGACCACCTCTGCCTCCAACATGGGCATGATCATGACCGCCTCCCCGGTGATCATGGCGCTCTACTCTCGCCTGGGCGGCGAACGCCTCGGCGCCCGCCGCACCTTCGGGATGCTCCTCGCCGCGCTCGGTGTGCTGCTCCTCGTCGGCAAGGGCTCCCTCGCCGTCGACTTCGCCGCGGGCGACCTGTGGATGTTCGCGGCCGCCCTGTCCTTCGCCTCGTACAGTGCCCTGCTCAAGCGCAAGCCCACCGAGATCGGAGCCCTGGCCTTCCTCTTCACGACCTTCGTGCTCGGTGCCCTGATGCTGCTCCCCGCCTACGGCGTCAGCCTCGCCGTCCAGGGCGGCTTCGACCCCGCCTTCGGCGCTGTCGGACCGCTGCTCTACGTCGGTGTCTTCTCCTCCGCCGTCGCCTTCTTCGCCTGGAACAAGGCCATCGCCCTCATCGGTGCGGCCCGTGCCGGAGTCGTCTACTACCTCCAGCCCGTCTGCGTGGCTCTGCTCTCGTACGCCCTGCTCGGCGAGGAACTGGGGCTCGTGGGCGGCGCGTGCATGGCACTCATCCTGGGCGGCGTGGCGCTGGCCAGCGCGCGGCCCCGTGCGTGAGCGGTCCGCCCGTGGCCCCCGGTAGGTTGCGCCCCATGACCGAGTGGGACATCAAGAAGCTGCAGATCCTTCGCACCCTCCGCGATCGCGGCACCGTCACCGCGACCGCGGAGACGCTGCTCATGACCCCCTCGGCCGTCTCCCAACAACTCACCAACCTCGCCAAACAGCTCGGTGTCCCGCTCCTCGAGGCGCAGGGGCGGCGGGTCCGGCTCACCGACGCCGCGCATCTCGTGCTCCGTCATGCCGAGGTGGTCTTCGCCCAACTGGAGCGCGCCGACGCCGAGCTGGACGGCTATCTGCGGGGCGAGGTCGGGCAGGTGCGGGTGGCGGCGTTCTCGACGGCCGTACCCGCGCTCGTGGTCCCCGCCGTGCAGCAGCTGCGCACCGCGCACCCCGGACTCGACGTCCGCATCCGCGAGGCCGAGGCCTCCGAGGCGTACGAACTGCTCGGCGCCGGCGAGGTCGACCTGGCGCTCTCGCTCGCCGCGCACGCCCCCTCCGTCCGCGACCCCAAGTTCAGCCGCGTCCCGTTCCTCGCCGACCCGCTCGACGTCGCCCTGCCCGCCGGGCACCCGCTCGCGGACGCGCCCGGGCTGCGGCTCGCCGACCTCTCCGCCGAGCCCTGGATCTTCGGCGGCTCTGGCCCCTGGTCCGAGATCACCACCGCCGCCTGCGAGGCCGCCGGATTCGTGCCCGAACAGGCCCACAGTGCCGCCGGCTGGACCGCGATCCTCGCCATGGTCGAAGCGGGCATGGGCGTCGCCCTGGTGCCCCGGATGGCCTCCGCGGAGCGTCGCGCCGGAGTCGTCATGCGGGTCCTCTCCGCCGACCAGCCGCGCCGCCATGTCGTCGCGGCCGTACGGCGCGGGGCCGAGGAGGGCATCGCGGTGGCGCGGGTGCTCGGCGCGCTCCGCCAGGCGGCCGCCCAGCGCGAGACCGTTCAGCAGAACTGACTGCGACATTGTTCAGCAGAGCTGAAAATACCTGTCGAAAACATTCGATGGACCCACCAGGTCCTCGGGGCGCACAGTCGACGCATGACCTTCGAGACGAGCCAGGACCAGGACCCGCACGCCAACGACGCCGCCCCCTACGGAGGAGGCGACCCGTACGCCGACTACCGCACCGGTGACTTCCCGTTCACCGAGCTCGTCGACCTGGCCGACCGCCGTCTCGGCGCCGGCGTCGTCGCCGCCAACGACGAGTTCTTCGCCGAGCGCGAGAACCTCCTCGTCCGCGAGCGCGCCGTCTTCGACCCGGAGCACTTCGGCCACAAGGGCAAGATCATGGACGGCTGGGAGACCCGCCGCCGCCGTGGTGCCGACGCCGAGAACGTCTTCCCCGCGCCCGAGGACCACGACTGGGCCATCGTCCGCCTCGGCGCCCCCGGCGTCATCCGCGGCATCATCGTCGACACCGCCCACTTCCGCGGCAACTACCCGCAGCGGGTGTCCATCCAGGCCACCGCCGTGGAGGGCACGCCCAGCCCCGAGCAGCTCCTCGCCGACGACGTGAAGTGGGAGGAGATCGTCCCGCCCACCCCCGTCCGCGGCCACGCCGCCAACGGCTTCCAGATCGACGTCGAGCGCCGCTTCACCCATCTGCGTCTGTGCCAGCACCCCGACGGCGGCATCGCCCGGCTGCGCGTCCACGGCGAGGTCGTGCCCGACCCCGAGTGGCTGGAGCTCCTCGGCACCCTCGACCTGATCTCCGTACTCAACGGAGGCGTGTACGAGGACGCTTCGGACAAGTTCTACTCCTCGCCGACCCAGATCATCCTGCCCGGCACCTCCCGCAAGATGGACGACGGCTGGGAGAACCGCCGCCGCCGGGTCCGCGGCACCAACGACTGGGTCCGCTTCCGGCTCGCCGCCCAGGGCGTCGTACGCGCCGTCGAGATCGACACCGCCTACCTCAAGGGCAACTCCGCCGGCTGGATCGCGCTCCAGGGCCGCAACGGCGAGACGGGCGAATGGTTCGAGATCATCCCCCGGACCAAGCTGCAGCCCGACACCCTGCACCGCTTCAAGCTCCCCGCGCAGGCCGTCGTCACCCACGTCCGCCTCGACGCCTTCCCCGACGGCGGCGTCGCCCGGATGCGGCTGCACGGGGCGCTCACCGAGCAGGGCGCGGCCGACCTGCGCACCCGTTACGCGGCGCTCGGAGGCTGACACGCTTCCGCCCGGCGGGCGGCCGCGCGCCGACGCCCGCCCGCCGAGCGGACTCAAACAGACGAAGGGGCACCTCCGTGGGGGAGGGTGCCCCTTCGTCGTTCACTCCGTGACCGTTACGCGGCGGCCGCGTCCGCGGCCTGCGCCTTCAGGGCGCGCTCCACGCCCGCACGGCACTCCGTCACCAGACGCCGCAGCGCCGGAGCCGGGTCGTTCGCCGCGATCCAGGCGTCCGTGGCGTCCAGGGTCTCCTGCGAGACCTGGATCGTCGGGTAGAGCCCGACCACGATCTGCTGGATGATCTCGTGGCTGCGGGTCTCGGAGATGCCCTTGATCGAGGCGAAGTACTTCGCCGTGTACGGAGCGAGCAGCTCACGCTGGTCGGTCTGCACGAAGCCCCCGATCACCGCCTCCTGCACGGCGTTCGCCAGCTTGTCGGACTCCACGACCGACGCCCAGGCCTCCGCCTTCGCCGCCTCCGTCGGACGCGCCGACCGCGCGGTCGCCGCATGGCGCTCGCCCGCCGCGGTCTTGTCCCGCGCCAGCTCGGCCGCGATCTCCGGCTCGTCGAAACGCCCCGTCGCGGCGAGCCGCTGCACGAACGCCCAGCGCAGCTCGGTGTCCACGGCCAGACCCTCGATGACCACGCTGCCGTCGAGGAGACCGGCGAGCACGTCCAGCTCCGCGTCCGTGCGGGCGGTCGCGGCGAACGCCCGCGCCCACGCCAGCTGGTGGTCGCTCGCCGGCTCCGCCGCCCGCAGCTGCTCCTGCGCCGCCTGCGTCCATCGCGCCAGACCCGTCGCCCGCCACTCCGGCGCCGCGTACAGGTCGAGGGCGGCCTTCACCTGGCCCTGCAGCGACTGCACCATGCCGATGTCGCTCTCCTTGGTGATACCGGAGAGGACGAGGTCCAGATAGTCGCGGGTGGCCAGCTCGCCGTCCCGCGTCATGTCCCAGGCCGAGGCCCAGCACAGCGCGCGCGGCAGCGACTCGGCGAAGTCCCCGAGGTGCGCGGTCACGTTCTTCAGCGACACCTCGTCGAGGCGGACCTTGGCGTACGACAGGTCGTCGTCGTTGAGCAGCACGACCGCCGGACGCGCCTTGCCCGCCAGCTGCGGTACGGCGGTCAGTTCGGCCGCCTCGACGTCCAGCTCGACCCGGTCGGTGCGGACCAGCTTGCCCGCCGCGTCCAGGTCGTAGAAGCCGATCGCGATCCGGTGCGGACGCAGCGTCGACTCGCCCTTGGCGCCGGCGGGCAGCGCCGGGGCCTCCTGCTTGACGGCGAAGGAGGTGATGACACCGTTCTCGTCGGTCTCGATCTCCGGACGCAGGATGTTGATGCCGGCCGTCTCCAGCCACAGCTTCGACCAGGCCTTCAGATCACGCCCGGAGGTCTCCTCCAGCGCGCCGAGCAGGTCCGACAGACGTGTGTTCCCGAAGGCGTGCGCCTTGAAGTACGCCTGCACGCCCTTGAAGAACTCGTCCTGGCCGACGTACGCCACCAGCTGCTTCAGGACCGAGGCGCCCTTGGCGTAGGTGATGCCGTCGAAGTTGACCAGCACGTCCTCGAGATCGTTGATCTCGGCCATGATCGGGTGCGTGGACGGCAGCTGGTCCTGGCGGTACGCCCAGGTCTTCTCCGCGTTGGCGAAGGTCGTCCAGGCGTTCGGCCAGCGGGTGCCCTCCACGGAGGCCTGGCAGGCGACCGAGGTGAAGGTCGCGAACGACTCGTTCAGCCACAGGTCGTTCCACCACTCCATGGTGACCAGGTCGCCGAACCACATGTGCGCGAGCTCGTGCAGGATCGTCTCGGCCCGGCGCTCGTACGCCGCGTCCGTCACCTTCGAGCGGAAGACGTACTGGTCGCGGATGGTCACCGCGCCCGCGTTCTCCATCGCGCCCGCGTTGAACTCCGGGACGAAGAGCTGGTCGTACTTGGCGAAGGGGTAGTCGTACGCGAACTTCTCCTGGAACCAGTCGAAGCCCTGGCGCGTGACGTCGAAGATGTGGTCCGAGTCGAGGAACTCGGCCAGCGACGGACGGCAGTAGATGCCGAGCGGGACGGTCTGCCCGTCCTTCTCGTAGGAGGAGTGCACCGAGTGGTACGGGCCCACGATCAGCGCGGTGATGTACGTCGAGATCCGCGGGGTGGGGTCGAAGACCCACACGTCGTCCTTGGGCTCCGGCGTCGGCGAGTTGGAGATCACCGTCCAGCCGCTCGGTGCCTTCACGGTGAACTGGAAGGTCGCCTTCAGATCCGGCTGCTCGAAGGAGGCGAAGACGCGGCGGGCGTCCGGCACCTCGAACTGGGTGTAGAGATACGCCTGGTCGTCGACCGGGTCGACGAACCTGTGCAGTCCCTCACCGGTGTTCGTGTACGCGCAGTCCGCGACGACCTTCAGCTCGTTCGGGCCCTGCTGCAGATGGGCCAGCGCGATCCGCGAGTCGCGGAACACGGCGGCGACGTCGAGCGCGTGGCCGTTGAGGACGACCTCGTGCACGGCGGGGGCGACGAGGTCGATGAAGGTCTCCGCACCGGCCTCGGCGGAATCGAAGCGGACGGTGGTGACGGACCGGTAGGTGCCGCCCTCCTGCGCACCGGAGAGGTCGAGGTCGACCTCGTACGCGTCCACGGTCAGCAGCTTCGCCCGCTGCTGCGCCTCTTCACGGGTCAGGTTTGTGCCAGGCACCCGGTCAACTCCTCGGTTTCGTGACGTTTGGCTCATCCTTCCACGCCGTACCTCAGCGCCGCACCGCACATTTCCATGGTCCGTCCCCGCTGATCCGCAGCAGTCCGGGACCGGGCACGGGCGCGCTGACACGGACCTCGCCGATCTCGTTGACCAGGAGGTCCTGGTCCTCCGCGTCGTACTCCGGCTCCCTCGGCGGGGTGTGCTGATGGACGGTGAAGTTGGACTCGCCGTGATGGAAGAAGTCGAGGACACCGGGCGGCCCGTCGTAGACGACGAGGTCGTGGGCGTTGCCCTCGATATGGCTCTCGAAACGGCGGGCGTGGGTGAGGGGGAGGACCCGCAGGGTCCAGGGGGTGTCCGCCTCGACCCGCAGCGTCAGCGGCCGGCCGCGCGGGACGAGCGCGACGGTACGGGCGCGGACGTCGTCCTCGTACGCCATGAGCAGATAGTCCTCCGCGCGGCCGTACGCGTCGCAGGACTCGATGGTGGTGGAGATCGAGTGGTACGACTCGATCTCCAGGAGCGCCCAGCCCGGCGGGAGGGAGGTGTCGCACTGCACGGTCTCCTTGCCGCGCCCCTGGTGGACAGAGGGGCGGAAGTCGGTGGAGAACGGGTCGACGGCGACCGGGACCGGGGAGTGGGCGGCGCCCATGGCCGGCACGGGGGCCGCGTACCCCGGACCCGGGACCGGCGGCGGGGCGGGGGTGACATAACCCGGACCCGGGACCGGCGGCGGGGCGGGGGTGACATAACCCGGGCCCGGGATCGGCGGCGGCGGGGCCTCCACCACGATGCCGAAGTCCGTCGCGAGGCCGGCGAGCCCGGAGGCGTACCCCTGCCCCACGGCACGGAACCGCCAGCCGCCCTCCCGCCGGTAGAACTCGCCGAAGACGAACGCCGTCTCCGTCGTCGCGTCCCCGATCGCGAAGTACGCCACCGGTGCGCCCGCCAGGTCCGTGACCCGCACGTCCAGCGACAGCATCTGCCCGAACGTCCCGCCGTCCGCGGAGGCGGCGACGACCACGCGCTCGATGGCGGGCTCCACGCGCGCCAGGTCCAGCCACAGCCAGTCCGCGGCCGCGTCGCCGGGCGCGCCGGGCGCCGACTTGCCCAGATGCCGCACCGTGCCCGAGGGGTGCTCGACATGGTTGTAGAAGACGAGATCCGCGTCCCCCCGCACCCGTCCACCCGCGTCGAGCAGCAGCGCCGAGACATCCACATCGAGCGTCCCCGGCACGGCCTGCCAGGCGACGGCGACCTGGAGGGCCTGGGCGGGCACCGCGATGTTGGCGCCCTTGGGTATCTGGGTCATGCTGCGGATCCTGTCATCCCGGGGCCCGGCTTCGAACGCGTTGTCCGAATTCCGCCGGGGGACGACGCGGGGACGACACAGCGCCGCCGCGAGGACGTCGCGGGAATGCAGCAGGGGCGGCCGGATCCCGGCCGCCCCCGCGTCTGTCGAACCCGATCAGCCCTGGCTGAGCTCCGCGGCGACCAGCTCCGCGATCTGCACCGCGTTCAGCGCGGCGCCCTTGCGCAGGTTGTCGTTGGAGAGGAACAGCGCCAGACCGTTGTCGACGGTCTCGTCCACGCGGATGCGACCCACGTACGAGGCGTCCTTCCCGGCGGCCTGGAGCGGGGTCGGGATCTCGGAGAGCTCGACGCCCTCGGCGTCCTTGAGGAGCTCGTAGGCCCGCTCGACGCTGATGGGACGCTCGAAGCGGGCGTTGACCTGGAGCGAGTGGCCGGAGAAGACCGGGACGCGCACACAGGTGCCGGAGACCTTGAGCTCGGGGATCTCAAGGATCTTGCGGGACTCGTTGCGGAGCTTCTGCTCCTCGTCGGTCTCGTGCGTGCCGTCGTCGACCAGGTTGCCGGCCAGCGGCACCACGTTGAAGGCGATGGGGCGCCGGTAGACGTTCGGCTCGGGGAAGGCGACGGCCTCGCCGTCGAAGGCCAGCTGGTCGGCCTGCTCGGCGACGGCGCACGCCTGGGTGCGCAGCTCGGCGACACCGGCCACGCCCGAGCCGGAGACGGCCTGATAGGTGGTGGCGACCAGCGCGGTCAGGCCGGCCTCCTGGTGGAGCGGCCGGAGGACCGGCATGGCGGCCATCGTGGTGCAGTTCGGGTTGGCGATGATGCCCTTGGGGCGGTCCTTGATCGCGTGCGGGTTGACCTCGGAGACGACCAGCGGGACCTCGGGGTCGCGGCGCCAGGCGGAGGAGTTGTCGATCACGACGGCGCCCTGGGAGGCGACCTTCTCGGCCAGCGCCTTGGAGGTGGCGCCACCGGCGGAGAACAGGACGATGTCCAGCCCCGTGTAGTCGGCGGTGGAGGCGTCCTCGACCGTGACGCCGTCGACGACGGTGCCGGCGGAGCGGGCGGAGGCGAAGAGCCGCAGCTCGTCGATGGGGAACTTCCGCTCGGCCAGGATCTTGCGCATGACTGTGCCGACCTGACCGGTGGCTCCGACGATTCCGACCTTCACGGGGACTCCTCCGTACGTTTGTGCAGGCTGCTGCCGTCCATGATGCGTATGTCCCGGCCCGCCTTGTCCAATCCATTGTCCGAGGATCGGGACGGAAACGGCGACGGGAGCGGGACGGAAGCGGTGACGGCAGCGGAGACGGCAAGGGGCGGGCACCGGTTCCGGCGCCCGCCCCTCACTCGTACAGCGGTGTTACGGAGTGACCTTGCCGATCACCACGCTGCCGGCGCCCGCGACCGTGCCGCGCGCGTTCAGCAGCTGGACCTCGCCGAAGAACTGCCGGCCCTCGGGCGCGGCACCGGTGACGAGCACCTCGGCGCCGACCTTGGCGGTCGCGCCGTTGGCCAGCGGGTAGCTCTGGGCCGCGTCGACCTGGACGCTGCCGAGCGCCGCCGAGTAGTACACGTCCTTGTAGTCGAAGGTCGTGCCACCCTCGGCCTGCACCGAGTAGCCGTCGATCACCACGGTGTAGGTACCGGCGGCCGGCTTGACCAGCGAGACGGCCTCCTCCGAGTCGCCGTCCGCGGCCTGGCCCACCTGCACGCCGTCGCGCAGGACCGTCAGGTCGAGGTCGGCGGCCTTGTCGGAGGTGTTGCCGATCGAGATGTCGAGCCGGTCGACACCCTCACCGATGGTGACGGTCTTCGTCTGCTGCTCGTGGTGCTTGATCGTCGGCGTCTCGGCCTTCAGGGAGCCCAGCGGGCCGCCCTTCAGCTTGCCGTCGAGGCCGGCGAACTTGTTCGTGACCGTCCACTCGACCGCGGCCGGAGTGCCGACCTTCGCCTCGGCGACGGTCTGCACCGCCGGGTCGAAGTTCGCACCGAGCACCGAGACGTCCAGCTTGAACGGGTTGTCCAGGTCGGGCGACGTACGGCGGGACTCGACCTCGATCTCCCAGACGCCCGGCGTCGGGTTGGCGTACGAACGCAGGTCCGCACGGCAGCCGTTGCCCGGGTTGTAGTGCGGGTAGCACACGTTGGACGCGGTGGACTCGAAGGCCACGCCGTACGGGTGGATCGAGATGAACC